>NZ_JBBNAN010000190.1:0-9149 GCF_037994405.1 Phyllobacterium sp. | reverse complement strand
GCCCCGGACCGCTACGAAGAGCTCTCCGCTGTCGTTTAACTTCTCGCACAACTGGCGCGCTGCAGAGAACGCACAAAAAACTTCAGGTGCGCCCCAACCTTTGACCGCCATTGCGGCCACACCAAGGGCGTTCTGTAAGTGCAACTCGAGTCTCAAACGATCCTCGTTGGCAGGTAGGGTGGTAACCACTTCCAACCCCTTGTGCAGGTGAGCCAGAGCTTCGATGTTCGCCGAACGCTTAAGCGCCAGCTGACCGGCCTTCAGCCAATAGCTTCCTGCCCGATATGCCAGGCCGCCCTCCATGCAGTGATATGCGATCGTCTCGGGCTCAACCTCGGCAACGTCCTGGAACTGCGTCTCCAGCGCAGCTGCAATAGTCGCGTGGATTTGCTGTCGCCGACTCTTGAGCAGACTCTGATAGGCCGCGTCCTGTACAAGTGCATGCTTAAAGGTATAGCTTGTCTCCGGAACATCGTTGCTTCGAAAGAGAAGTCCAGATTTTTCGAGTTGCTGAAGGTTTGATTTGAGCAGGGCGGCATCGGACCCTATTATCGCAGCGAGGAGTCTGTGGTGGAAGACACGGCCTATGCATGCCCCGACTTGGGCAACGTTCTTGACCGAGGACAATCTGTCGAGGCGTGCCATCAGCGAATCCTGCAGGGTCGACGGTATGACGAGCGAGGGCAATGTGCCCGACCGTTGATCGGGATCGCCGTCTTGGCGAAGATCCGACTCAAGAACGGTTTTGGTCAGCTCCTCGACAAAAAGCGGCACGCCTTCGGTCTTAGCTAGAATCTGATCTTTGACCTGCGATGGGAGAGTCCTGCCGCCGGCTACGCGGTCGATGATAGCCGCTCCCTCATCGCGCCCAAGACGGCCAAGCGACATCGCCGTCACATGCGGCAATTCCAGCCAACGCGGTTGGAATTCGGGTCGAAAGGTGACGATCAGAAGAACGGGCAGGGTGCGCGATCTATCGATGAGCATGTCGAGCCATTCGCCCGTCGTCGGGTCGATCCAATGCGCATCCTCGACGATCATGAAAACGCGTTGTCTCGACGCAATGGCTTCGATCTGCGCCCCGAGCGCGCGCAGTGTGTGGAGCCTCTGCGCTTGTGGAGTCAGGTCGATCGGTGCATAGCGGCCAGTGATGTCGATTGACAACAGCGAGCCGAGGAGCGGGCCCACCTCCATTACGTCTGGCATCACTTGGAGGAGGAGTGCCTCGAGCTTTTCGAGCTTCGCGCTGGTGCCGTCGCTGTTGGCAATTCTCGCGGCGCGCTCGAGCTGCCTGGCAACGGGGTAGAGCGCGGTGTTCATGTGGTAGGGGGAACAGAAGTAGCGCAACCGGGCGTGCGGTTCGGCGCTCAGTCGCTCCTCCAACGCGGCGGTCAGTCGCGACTTGCCGATGCCGGGTTCGCCTGACAGTATCACCGCTTGGCCTTGCCCTATCCGAGCCTGTTGCCAGCGTCGAAGCAGAAGCTCCAATTCCTCGGTTCGTCCCACCAGCGGCGTCGCGTCGCGATGCAATGCATCAAAGCGCCCCTCGGCATCGGACTCGCCGATGATGCGCCAGGCGGGGACGTGAGTTGCAAAGCCCCTGAGCCGCTGGAGACCGAGATCAACCATCTCGAACAATCCGACAACCAGGCGGTGGGTACCTCCCGCAATCACGACGGTGTCAGGCTCGGCCATCGCCTGCAACCGTGCCGCGAGGTTTGGGGTCTCGCCAACGACGGCCTCTTCCTGCGCCGATCCTTCACCAATCAGGTCGCCGACCACGACAAGACCTGTCGCGATGCCGATACGGGCAGAAAGAGAATTGCCCGAGGGAGTTGTCAACCTGGCCGTCGCCGTCGCGGCTGCCAGGCCCGCGCGGACGGCACGTTCGGCATCGTCTTCATGTGCCGTCGGCCAACCAAAATAGGCAAGCACGCCGTCACCCATTAACTTGGCAACATACCCTTCGTATCGCGCAATCTCCGCTGACACAGCACTTTGGTAGGCACGCAAGACGCTGCGCATTTCCTCCGGGTCGAGCCGCTGTGACAACTCTGTCGAACCCACGAGGTCGATGAACATCACGGTCAGCTGCCGGCGCTCTGCCTCGCGTTCCAGCGGCGCTGGCACCTGGGCGGACGCGGAACTCACTGGCGACATAGTGTCGTCGACCATTCCGACAATCGCCGCCAGAATCTTGCGACGCGGCCCGACGGGTAAACCCAGCTCCCTCAGATCGTTTTCTGTGAGATGCCGAAGCGCATCCATATCAACTTCGTTGGCGGTGAACGCCCCTATGTACTTGTCCAGCCCTAACTGGGCCAGCCAAGCGGCGATGTCCGGCATGACAACTACCTCGCTGTGGCAAGCATACCACGGCTGGCGCGCCGCACATAAACACTCTGCAATTCGTGCGGCTGAACTCCTCGACGCGCAGCCTGTTTGTCGAGTCCGCCCCCGCCGCGTGGCGTCTGCACCGCCTCGGCCGCTTCCACGATCGGAGTCAGGAAAATCGGCATTCAGTTCGGATTCAATCATTAATTTGGAGGGCCATCAGTTTCACGCCTCAATGACCGCAAGGCGTGCGTGCCGTGCTGGCGCATGCCGCATAACCCCAGAGAAATTACCGGTCTCTCACAGCGCGCCCACGTCATTGGCTGCTCGCTGCCATCTCGGTCAGCGCAGCGGCGCGCCGATGCCAGAAAGGAGATTCCCGCCAACGCTGTTCGACGCCGTAGTACTGCGCACGCTCGTGCAAGTACGTGGTACATTCGAAATCACGGTCGGCCTCGTACGCTTCAATGGCGTGTCGTGTCTTGCCGTCGAGCAGTGCGAGCGCGGTCTCGGCACCGGCGCGGGCGGACCGCAACGCGCGGACGACACCGCTGCCGGAAATCGGATCAACGGCCAGCGCGGCGTCGCCCACCGCGATCCAACGCGCGTCGAATTCACTGCGGCGCAGACGCTGGCTAAGCGAGGAGAAAACGCGCGGGCCCCACAGCACCGTGCCGGAGACCCGCGCAAACGTTTTCGGGGCACAGGCGAATAGCTGGCGCCAACGAATCCGCGCTGACAGGCTGGCGCGCCCACACAGATCGCCGTCCGTCATCAGCATCGCCATCATGCGATCCTGGGGCACCGGTGCGGAATACCACCACCCATCGGGCGTCGTTTCTACCAGGATATAGCCTTCGCGCGACGTGTCGATGTCACCGAACAGCGTCGCGACCCCCACCAAGCGGTCGAAAACGATCCGTTGCGCGCCGACCCACCGCGCCAGATGGGCCGCACGCCCGGTGGCGTCGATCAAAACGCGCGCGCGCAATGGGGTCGGATCGCCAGCATGGTTCAATCGAAGCAGCCATCGGCCGTCGTCCGCTGCTTCGCAAGAGGCGAGCGCCGTTCCGCACCGCAGTTCGGCGCCAGCCATCACGGCGGCCTCGGCGAGCATCCGGTCGAACGCCAACCGATCGACATGCCAACCGCAGCCGTAGGGGTTGATCAGATGCGAGTGCTCTTGCGCTTCGGCGCTGCCCCAGACACTGCGCGTGCCGTACGAAGCCAAGGGCGAGAGGGCCATGAATTGCGGCCATACTCCGAGCTCCACCAGCAAGGGTTGTGTCGCGGGCGCAAGCGATTCACCGACGCGCGGCGCTTCGAAACGCGACCGTTCCACTAGCACGACGCGGCGGCCATGCTGCGCGAGTCGCCGCGCTGCGGCCGCGCCGGCTGGGCCTGCACCGACGACGGCTACATCGAACTCCATCGCCATTCCGGGTGTCGCTCTACTTGCAGTGGCGCTCGCCCCGGCAGAGCTCGTCCAGGCACTTCCGTGCATGATCGAGGTCGATGCCGAGAGCGCGCAGGCGCTTTTCCAGTTCCGCGCTCAGCGTGCCGTCGCGCTGAAAGAAGCAACTCAACAGCTCGCACAAACGTGCATCACGGTCTCGCAGGTAGTCGACGATGATCTGGCCAGTGCTGCCGCGGTCAGACACCTGATCGCCGCCGCGCCAGACCGCGCCCGTCAGAGTCCTTTCGCGCGTGAAAGGCTCGCCGCTCAGCGTCGTGCCGCTGGCGCGGATCCGAAAGCGATAGACGCCCGGCCTGGCGGTGGTGAAATGCGCCGTGAATTGTCCCGCGTCCCCTTCCGGCATGGCGATCGTCGTCGCGCTGCCAGCGGGCGGTGTTACCTCGGCCCAGACCTGCGCGTGGCCGGCCAGCGGAATGCCGGATTGCGCCAAGGCTGCATGCAGAGTCATATGCGCGCCCGGCACGAAACTCGCTTGCTCGACATGTGCCTGCAGCGACACGTTCGAATAGGCATGAACGATGAGGCTGTAGGGCAGGGTGCGTAGGCCCGGCGCTGCGGCACCCTGGGTGCCGACGCCCGCCACCATGGCGGCAGCGAACTGCTCCGCCGCCAATATACTGGCGCGCCGCGCCGCCGCGCCGTGTGCGGGCGCGATGGGGGCCTGGGTCGGCCGCGCAAACATGGTGTGCCGAATTGCCGAGTCGCTACCGTCGCGGGTATCGCCCCGCTCGAAACGGGGCCGACCGATGGTAACCAGAGCGTGCCAAGTGCCGCCGGCATCAAAGCGATCGGCCATGAACTCGATCGGCAACGCGAGCCGGTAATAACTGACGCCATCGGACAAGACGAAGCGCATGCCGGGCTCGGACATTGCACGCCAGGGTTCGATGATTTGCCCGCTCGGCGTCTGCACCCGAAAGTCGACAATTTTGGCGTATGGCGTGAGCAGGATGACATCGACCCCTGCGTCGCCGGCCGTCAATTGAAACGGTATGCGTTCCACGCGGCCTGGGAGCAATTGGCCCTCAGGGTCAAGCACGACCTCGGCGTTGCTGATGCCTGCGAGGATCTGCAGAAAGTACTTCTGCAGCAGGAACCGGTTGTCGGTGCCGATCGCGCCGGTGACGAGCAGATATCCACCGTTGTTGCCGGAGATGGTCTGCAGCGCGGACACGCTGATGTTTTGCGGCTGACCGAGGCCGACGGCATAAGTGAATTCGTTGATGTCAGACGCAACGTCGGCGATCATGCGCGAGCGGTTCTCCACACCATCCGTCAGCACCACGAGCGATTTGACATCGAACGCCGTGGCGGTTGAACTCAGGATGCCGCGACCCTCGAAGATGCCGTCGCCAATCGACGTCTGACCGTTCGGGTCGAGCCCGGTGCCGTTGATGATGTCCTTGGTGTTACCCCGGTTGGTGTCGGACAGACCACCATTGCCGAGTTGAAGTATCGGCTGCAGCACCTGCGCGTCCTGATTGAACCGCACGAGGCCAACGCCGTCACCTTCCAGCATCACGTCGACGAAAATATTGGCGGCCTGCTGCAACGAAGTGTGTTTGCTCTGACCGTCGCCGCGGTCCTCGGACATGCTGCCCGAGCGATCCAGCACGAGCGCGGCCGCTGCCGTCTTGCGCGCGACCGTGTCCCCGATAATGGTGATGGTCCAGCTCTGCGTACCGCCTGAATCCTGCACGGTGACCGTCTGCGGCGGCAGAACGTCGCCCGCGGCGCTCGTGCGATAGATCACCCAGAGGCGGGCCGTGGCGACGCCATTGGCCGGTGTCGGCCCAGCCGTGACCGATGTGTTGAAAGCGACCAGTTGTGGATGCGAGGGCGCGCCACCCGCCGCATATTGAAGCGTCACCGCGCTCGATGGCGAGATCACCTCAAATGTTATGGCGAGCGCGGTTTCGCGCACCATGCCCATCGGTCCCTGCGGAACGTTTTGGAAGTTGAGCAGCGGCGTCAACAGGTTGATGCTGACGAGGTCGCAGCGGTCGACTTCCACGTGCTGCGAACCCTGCTGCACGATAAAGCCGAGCTTGTGCCAGTTGTCGACCATGCCCTGTCCGCCACTGACGACGCCGCCAATAAAGGCTTGATCCGGCGTCCCCTGGCGCGTGACGTGGTTCGGGCGCGGTACGGGCCACCAATTGTCGGCACATTGATAGAAGTCGTTCTGCCATGGCAGCGCCATCACATAGGTCATGTCGCCCGGCGACACGACGCCGTGGTTGAGCCGGAACGGCTCCGAAAAATTGGACGCGACGATGATCGGACGTGAACCGCTGAGACCGCCCGCTTCAATGCCCGGAAAAAAAGCACCGCCGACGCAGGCTTCCAACGCCGCGCGGTCCAGGCCGTCGGGCGTGACATCAGCCTGCGGCGGTGGCGCGCCGGCCCAGTCGTTGGTGTAGTTGTTATTGTTCCAGCGCTCCATATGCGCGTGCTGAATCGCGGTCAGGCGGTCATCCTGGGTCCCCGAATCGTTGATCTCCGGCATGTTGCCGCCACCCCCGCCGGGGGCTTTCAGCTTGTTGAAAATGGCGTTGCGCAGCGCGTTGCTGGTCACTGGATCGGACCATGCATGGGAACCGAAGGTTCGATCGACCCAGCCCGTGTCGCGCGCCCGCTGCAGGATCGGATAAATATCCTCCGTATACCCAGTCGTCGTCGGTGCGGCCAGCAGGCCGCCATCGACCATGGCCTGCAACACACGGTCGTACAAGGTGATGACGCTCTCCTGATGCGGGGCGAACTTCGGTGGCGCAACGATCACCCAGGCACCGACCACCGCGGGTTTGGATTTGTCGGCGCGGATCTTGATTGTCGCCGTCACTGGCCCGTCGGAAACGTCGTCGTACCAGTCGTCGCTGGCCCAAAAATAGCCGTCCAGCGCCGTTCCCGCGGGCGAGCCGGACTGGCCGAATCCGCCCAAGACCAACAAGTGGTTCTCGGGATCGCTGCGAATCTCGCCGAGCGGTACGGTGGTTACCGGCGCGCCTGAAAACTTGATCTGGCCGCTGTCGAACAGTTGCTGTTGGTTCGGCCCGTTCAAGGTGCGCGTTCCTGGGTCGATGGTCAGATCGGCCGCCGATTCGCTGTTGTTGCGCCCGGGATTGGCCGCCTTGCTGTTGACGAGATGCACGGTCCACTTGATGTCGGCCTCGGCGCTGGTGATTTCCTCCACCGTGCCGTCGTCGTGATGCGCAAAGACGTGGAAGCGCGCGGCCTGCCTCTTGACGCGGCACTGCGCGTCCTTGAAGCCGCCGGTCGGGTTCGGCTGCTCGCCGATGCGCTCCGGACCGATGAAGAATTCGTGCGGGGAATTCCCGACTCGGGCGATGCCGATCGCCGGGTGAATCTTGTATACGGTTGCCATTTCTCGCCCCCATGTTCGCGACGGTCAGTGCTTGCCCAACATAAATACTGGCAAGTCGAAATAGGCCAAAAATAAACTGTTCGCGTATCTTTGAGTCTTTGGCTTAAGCGCCTTGCGCTCAAGCAAAGTTACGCACCCTGCCAGATGCCAGTGTTAATGAATTGGATATTGTCCCTAATTACATAGTATCATAATTCTAGGATGGAGTCTTAAAAAATACGGCGTCTAGTACTTATGGGCTAACTGCTGATCTTCTGTACCCAATGGTATATGAGCTGCCGCAAATGGAATTTCGTGCGTGCGACTCCTTGCCGAACCTTCCATCGCCGAATTAAGAAAATTACGATATAAGATTACCCAAAATCCGCTGCTCTTTACGACGATGAGGAGAAATGTCGCGCAGCACTTAAATGCAAGAATGCGGCAGTTTGGACTAACTGTGGCAGGGTCTTCCTCAATCTGTGTGATAGATGAACTGGGGGGCACCGTAAAGTTAATGTGACTTGGTTGGATATTCCCTGATTTTGCTGTTTTCGGGCAACGTCGAGATGAGCGATCTGCCGCCATTCTCGAGCGAAGTACTGTCGACCATGGCTTACCGCATCGCCTTCTACGACCTGAATGTCGGGCAGGCGGCGGCGGTGGCTCTCATCATCAGCCTGATCGGCCTCGTCGCGACCTCCTTCTACATCCGCCTGCAGGCGCGGGAGTACAAGGAATGAGACTGGTCGAGAGCCGCGCGACCTTGGGCATCACCTATGTGGTGCTGTTCTTCGCACTCCTGGTCGCGCTGTTCCCAATCGCCCTGTTGGTCCTCAATTCGCTGAAACCTGCTGCGCAGATCGTACAGAACCCGCTGTCGGTGCCCGAAGCCATCCGCTGGGACAATTTCGCCCGCGCCTGGAGGGATGCGCGGTTCGGCCAGACCTTCCTCAACTCGGTGCTGCTGACCGCACTGACCATCGTCCTGGTGTGCTCGAACGCTTCGCTCACGGCCTACGTACTGGCGCGCCACAAGGTGAAAAGCTGGAAGATCGTCACCTTCTACCTGCTCGGCACTACCACCGCGCCGATCCAGCTCTTCCTCTTTCCGCTCTATTTCGGCTTTGCAAGGCTCGGGTTGATCAACAACGTCTTCGCCGTTTCATTGATCTACACGGCTGTCTACTCACCCTTCGCTGTTATGCTGCTGCGGACCTATTTCCTCGCTGTGCCGCGCGAGCTCGAGGAGGCCGCAATCGTCGACGGCGCCAGTCACTGGCAAGTGTTCACCAAGGTGATGCTGCCGCTCGTCTCGCCCGGCATCCTGACCGTCGCGCTGATCATCGGCCTCTTTTCGTGGAATGAGTTCCTAATTGCCACTACCTTCCTGCAGAAGGCCGACCGACAGACGGCGGTGGTCTCGTTCTTCCTGCTCAGCGGCCAATACACTTCAGACTGGGGTGAGATCATGGCCGCAGCGCTGATCATCGTGCTGCCGGTAGTCATCCTGTTCGTCGCGTTACAGCGGCGTTTCATCGAGGGTATCGCCGGCGGCTCGGTCAAGGGTTGAAGTTTTCGTACATGCGCATAGGAGTTGGCAATGCAGGTTCCCAACGATTATCTCGAACGCGTCTATGCCGGTGTGCTCGGCAAGCTGATCGGCGTCTATCTTGGCCGGCCGTTCGAAGGCTGGTCCTACCGGCGCATCATGGATGAACTCGGCCCGATCGAATACTACGTGCACGAGCAGCTGAACCTGCCGTTGGTCGTCACCGACGACGACATCGCCGGCACCTTCACCTTCATCCGTGCGCTCGAGGACTACGGCATCAAACCCGACCTCAGCGCCGAGGAGATCGGCAAGGCGTGGCTCAACTACATTGTTGAGCAGCGCTCGATCCCGTGGTGGGGCGGCAACGGCAATTCCACCGAGCACACCGCCTGGCTGAATTTGAAGCGCGGCATTGC
>NZ_JBBNAN010000189.1:0-2953 GCF_037994405.1 Phyllobacterium sp. | reverse complement strand
CCTATATAGTTTTTGCCTATCGCTGATGAGATATTTTGCCCGGCGCCGTTAATTCGGTTGCCGGGCTTTTTTTCATTCGGTTGCCGGGCTTTTTTTGCGTTTACGGCTCTAAGCGAGTGCAGTGGTCGCCGGTTGCCGAGCGCTCCGCAACCGCATCCATCCCAACGTCGTATAGCCGATTGGTCATCTTTCGATGATATGCACGACCTTGCGGGTCTGGGGGTCGATCAGCACGGTCCGACCGTCGATTTCGAGGTACTGATACCTGGTCGGCATTGTGTTTTCGGCAAGTGCGCCCGGCTTGAGTATGTCCGGTATGATCGCCCCGAGTAACCCGACGCGCCCTTGGGAGCAGTGAGCCGGGCCTCGTGCCAGGGGCATCCAGCAGGAATGTCTTGCTTGAGATAACCTTAGTCGACCGACAAGTCGCTAATAGGGTCTAGGGTCAGGACCTATTAATTTGGCATCACTATTCGGCATCAACTGCCAAGAGCCATCACTTACAGAAAGGGCCACCAACGGCTACTTTGCGATCGAATGCGGTCCTAGTTTGAACTTTGACAAGGCAGTCACGCCATAAGGCCACAGGCTGGAGCCTCCGACAATTATTCTGGCAGCCCGGCCATGCGATAGCCCTCCACAAAGTGCCGCCGCACGTCTTCGTCGCGGAAAGCGTGCGAAAGCAACCAAAGCCGGATTGTGAAATGCGGATTGCTGATCATGAACAACTCTGCTTCCTGGCGCGCCTCCTCCAGACGCCCGAGTTGCGCCAGGCTCGCCGCAAGAATGCGGCGCGATGGCGTGCGATAGGTTTCGGTCCGGAGCAACGTCTGAACCGCGGACTCGTAGTCGCGAAGCGCATATTGCGCCTGCCCCAGCATCCAGTAATACCAACCGGGTGGGTGCGGATTGAGCCGGAGAGCCTTGCGTACGTGTTCGACGGCATCGGCCGGTCGGCCCTCCAACGTAATCAGATCCGAACGCATCGCCCATGCGTCGGCATAGTTCGGATCCAGCTTGAGGGTGGCGTCGAACTCGGTATCTGATTCCGCAAAGCGGCGTTCATGGCCCAGGATGATGCCCAGCACCCAGTGGTTCCCCGCGTCGTTGGGGTCGAGCGCTACGGCCCGTTGCGCTTCGACTTCGGCCCTTGCCCGGTAGGGCTCCATCGGCTCGTTCCCGAACGCCCAGCCGCACCACAAGTTAAGCGCCAACCAGCGATGCGCCTCGGCATATTCCGGATCGATCGCGATCGCCCGTTCCAGCAGGAAAATCGCCTCCCGCGCGGCCAGTGCCGTTTGAAGGCTCAGGCCCCGCGCACGTACACAGAGATCATAAGCATCCAAGCTCGCCGGCTTGTTGCGCGCTGGTTGGGCTGTCAGCCGGCCGACCAGGGCTTCGACAATCTTACCCGTCACCTCGTCCTGGACGGCGAAGATATCCTCCAGGCTGCGGTCGAACCGTTCGGCCCACAGGTGGTCCCCGCCGACTGCATCGATCAATTGGACGTTGATGCGCACCCGCCCCCCAGCCCGCCGGGCACTGCCCTCAAGGAGATAGCGCACGCCAAGGTCGCGAGCGATACGGCGCGTGTCCACCGGCTTGCTTTTGTAGGCAAAGGTCGAGTTGCGGGCGATGACGAACAATCCGGTGGTCCTAGACAGGTCGGTGATCAGGTCTTCGACCAGACCATCAACAAACATCTCTTGCTCCGGGTCGTTGCTCATGTTGGTGAACGGAAGGACGGCAATCGAAGGCTTGGCGGGCAGCGGCAGCGCCGACTTGTCGGCCGGCCCGTAATATTCCTGCATGGTCGATGTCGGCACCCAGACCCGATAAACAAGCACCGGTTCGGTGATGTTCTTTATCGTTTGCGGGCCAAGTTCGTCAAACCCGAAATCAAGCTTGCGCTTGACCTGGTCGTAAACGCTGCCAGAGATGCAGATATCTCCCGGCGCGGCGAGGCTCTGCAGCCGGGCGGCCACGTTAACACCGTCGCCGTAGAGATCACCTCCCTCAACGATGACATCGCCCAAATTGACACCAACTCGCAGAATGACCTGGCGATCCTCTGGCAGGCCTTTGTTGGCCTCTACCATCCGGTTCTGCAGCTCGACCGCACAGGCGACCGCATTAACGGCACTTGCGAACTCGACCAACACGCCGTCGCCCATCACCTTGACGATGCGTCCGCTATGATGTGCCACCAGCGGCACCAGGATGGTCCTTCGCCGTTCCTTCAATGCTGCAAGAGTGCTCGCCTCGTTCTGTTCAATGAGGCGGCTGTAGCCGACCACATCGGCAGACATGATGGCGGCAAGACGGCGTTGGGCACGCTCTTCGGCCATTTCGTATAATTGCTTTCACAGAATGCAATGCACTAAAATGTATTTCTAAATTGCAATTTACTCCCATTTGAAAAGTCTGTCAGGCCGACGACGAAACTGGATCGGGAAGCCCATCTACATAGGGCGCGTACGCCCGTTGATTCCTCCGGTTTGGGGTCGAGACCTGCACCCGGTCTTCCTGCGGGAAGGTCCGCTTCGGGTCTGACTCCAGCCGTTCGCGCTGGAATGCGCTGGCGGCGGCTTGCGGCGGATACTGCTGAAAAAGTCGATTTCCTGGCGCTTCTCCGAAGCGGACCTTCGCGTTTCGGCCAGAGCCGACCCTTCTCGGACCTTTCGTGCAGATCTTGAGCGGCAAGCCGCTGACGATCTGCAGATCCTCCTCACGGCCGGATGCCGCTGACGACGAGTGCGGGGAGCGGCACACGCACCAAATTGTTGCCTGGGTTCCTGCTCGATCCGCGCGCGTGCCTCAGGCGTTTGCCGGTCCAACACCATCGTCGTGCGAACAAATGCGTGCCCGAAGAATAATAGGTCCTGACCCTAGGTCGAGAGTGCGTCAGTAAACTTGCGCTGGCCATGAGGCGAGGCCCGGCTGAGGAAAGGGA
>NZ_JBBNAN010000188.1:0-4575 GCF_037994405.1 Phyllobacterium sp. | reverse complement strand
ATGTCTCATCCACATGCCATTTGCCGGTCACAGCGCGTTTGCGCTTGTTGAACTGTTCCAGCAGTAGTGGAGAAAAGCGCAAAACCCATCGATGCACGGTCGAATGATCGACATGGATATTGCGCCCTTGCATCATTTCTTCCAGATCGCGCAGAGATGCCGATAAAAATATCTGCGCCGCGCAATCAGCGCAACTTCCGCCAAATTGGGGAACCTTCCCGCCTTGACTTTCGGATGTTCCGTTTTTGTCGCGCGCGGTTAGCCGGATGTTCGCGGTGCGTTTCGGGATGTTCGGGGGCGATTTCACAAAAAGGATTAGTTCCGGGATTGCTTTGCAAATCTGTAAACTATCCATCGGTGGAACGGTGACAAGCTTGTCACCATTCAGCCCTCGTTAAAGCCGATCTTGATCGGCAGGAATGGCGGCATGATCAGTGGTCGATACAATTTAACCAATTCATGGTGCCAAATCCCACCGCAAGTGGTGCAAGGATGCCGACACCGGCGAAATCATTGCTCATACGCTGACAGATCAGGGGGCGATACAAGGGAATGATCGCACGGCACTTGAGAGCTCGCTCCTTCCCGGCTCAGCAGCGCTTCTCCACACAGTTCTTTCTCTTTCAGATTGTTCCCGATTACAGTTTGAATGTCCTCCAGGACTTCGAACTTGCCTCCGATTGCTGTCGGCTTTTTGGCCCCGCTAGATATCTAGTCCTTTAATCTTGTTTGAGCTCTCCTGCGGATTGGCCGTTTTGTTCAAGACGATCCCCAATCCCCTGATGTACACTTGCGAGCTTTAGACGCTGTACATTCCACGGAGGTGTCAAGATGAAGCCGCGCATCAAGGTTCTCACGCTCGGCGTGGACGACCTCGAACGCTCCCTCGCCTTCTATCGCGACGGAATGGGCCTGGAGACGAAGGGTATTACCGGCCAGCAATTCGAGGACGGCGCAGTGGTCTTCTTCCATGTGAACGACGGCCTGATCCTCGCGCTCTGGCCCACGGCTTCACTGTCCAAGGATGCCAAGATCGCCGCAACGCAAATGAGGCTCGGGGCGGTTTCCATCGGACATATCGTCAACTCGAAGGAAGAGGTTGATGCTGTCGTTCGGCAGGCGGAGCAGGCCGGTGCTGTCGTTACCGACCGGCCGCACGACCGCTTCTGGGGTGGATACTCCGGCTACTTTCGCGACCCCGACGACCACCTCTGGGAGATCGCTTGGAATCCCCAGTGGAGCATCCCGGATTAGGGGCGTGACATCAAGGCGCTTCGATTGATCAGCGACACTATCGATCAGGTCCAGAGTTTACCTTTGGCCAATGGCAACCATCGGTTCCATCGGACGTTTGTACGCAGAATGCGAACGTCCTGAAGGCTGTCATGATGGTGGAGGATCTCAAGCACCGCCCTTCCCTTGGGAGCGCAAAGACGCCCAGCGCCCTGGCGGCATTTCCTTACGATCGAATGACCGTTGAACGGTTCCGGGAAGCTTTTCCCCGTGCGCGATGGAGCGATGAGCGGCGAGCGTGGTTTGTGTCCCAGGCAAGACGGCCGCGCGCCGGCTCGACCGAACCGAAAGAAGTGATGCGCGGTGATACCGGTGCGCGAACGTCGGCAGAAATCTGTGCTCACTTTGTGCCAATGAGGGATGGCAGTTCAGCCAAACTCTGGATCACAGCGTCCGGCTCCGCAGGCAGGCGATCAAGCGGCTGGTCATAGCGGTTGCACCACGCGACCTGGAATCCGAAATGCGAAGCACCGACGGCATCCCAACAGTTCGACGACTGGAAGGAGATGCGCTCCTTGGCGACACCGAGCCTGTCAACGGCGAACTGGTAAACGGATGGGTGCGGCTTGTAGATTTGGATTTCATCAACCGACAAGATGGCATCAAGGAAGACGTCTATGCCTGCATTGCGGCAGGCGGCCGTGATCATTTGAGGTGAGCCATTGGTCAGTATCGCCGTCTTTATCCCCGCTTGCTTCAGGACCTTCAATGTCGCGGCAACTTCCGGGAATGGATCGAGTGTGAGATAGAGCTGCATCAGGTGCTGACGCAGTCCATTGTCGGCGATGCCACGTGCTTCCATGGCATAGTCCAGCGCTTCGCCTGTGATTTGCCAAAATGGTGCATAGGCTCCCATCAGCGACCGCAGCCATGTGTATTCAAGCTGCTTTTGACGCCAGGTGCTCGACAACGCATCTGCGTTTTCACCAAGGGTGTCCTTTGCGCGCCCGACTGAAGAATTAAAGTCGAGCAACGTACCGTAGGCATCGAAGATGCAAGCCTCGATGTTCTCAAATCTCGCAGCGCTCATTTGAAACCCTTTATATTCAGCAAGCTAAGAAAATAGAAATGTTGGAGCGTTTTCCCCGGCGTCTCAATTTCCTGTCGTAGTTTCAATAGTACGACCTGCATTTTGGGCAATAGCAAAGCCACGTCCCGATCGGACAAATTCGACAGCAAGTGATTGCGTATCGGACTCTTTTGATCGATCGGCACAACCATCCTTCCAATAAATTCAGACAATTTCATCCGCGCGGACAGTTGAGAGCAAATGCTTCCAGTTTCACATACTCTCCGCCGAGTTGAGCCGACCATCAATCTAAGGAAAACAAGTCAGAGAACGTAAAGTTCCGAATAGGACTTTGCTGAACAGCCCGTGCGACGTAAGAATCCGCTATGACTATTTTTTCGGTGCGACATTCAACCGTCTATCGGTACCTGAGGCCCGTGGCATTCGGTGAGCATCGGCTGATGTTTCGTCCGCGTGACAGTTTCGACCAGCGCCTTCTTGAGGCCACGCTTGTTGTCGATCCAGCTCCACGGCTAGTCCGCTGGATCCATGACGTCTTCGGCAATTGTGTTGCGATCGTGCAAATCGCCGAACCAGCAATGGAGTTGCGCTTTCAAAGTCATATTCGCCTGGAACATACGCCGCACGTCGCTCTCGATCTTCAGATCGATGAAGAGGCACTCACTTATCCCTTTAGTTACGACGGCGACGAGACCATCGATTTGGAGCGAACGATCACGCGTCACCATCCTGATCCTGACGGTGACCTCGATCGTTGGGCGCGACAATTCGTTCGTGTTGGACATCCAACTGAAACCGGGCATCTCTTGATGACCATGTGTTACGCAATTCACGAGAGCTTCGTCTACGAGCGCCGTTTGGCGAGCGGCACGCAGACGCCACTCGAAACCTTGCAATTCCGTCGCGGTACATGTCGGGATTTTGCAGTCCTGATGATGGAAGCGGCCCGCTCGCTCGGCTTAGCGGCGAGATTTGTGACAGGGTACATTTATGTCCCTAGCCGAGACGGTTCAATAACACGTGGGGGTGGTTCCACCCATGCCTGGTGCCAGATTTATCTCCCCGGAGCAGGATGGGTGGAATTTGATCCGACCAACGGCATCGTGGGTAATCGCGATCTAATCCGCGTTGCCGTTGCGCGCGACCCGCGGCAGGCGATCCCCCTGACAGGGAGTTATGATGGAAGACCCTCTGATTACGAGGGGATGTCGGTGCAAGTGAATGTAACAACGGAAACAGCAGTAAATTTTCCAGCGGCTGACGATTGAAGGGAACCCCTCGCGGCTATCTTGCGTTGCCCGATATTCACTGCTGATGCTGGTTATCCAAGGAGAGACGATGAAGATGCGCGCCGGGGGCGCTGTCACGTTGTTTGAAGGACCGGCGCGTTAAGGCCCGTGCTGACAGTTTCAGACGAGCTGGCCACTGACGGCTTTCCACTGAGCCATAGTTTGCAGTCTGTAATTGCGAATTTGGTTAGCAGAAGGTTTTGTGTGATCTGGAACGAAGAGATTGCGGACGGCGGAGAACAGCGAAACGAAATGCTGCAAACTTCCGATTGAACGGAATCCCTGTCGCATTCGTTCCCGCTTTTTAAACGGCAGATGAGAGTTCTCCGCCCTGTTGTTCAAGCCTTTATGTGAGCGATGCTCGACATCCGGCATGACCTGACGCCTTGAGCGCAACTTGTCGGTGACGATCCGCTTGGCGAACGGCCTTGTTTCTTCAAGAGCCGGGTCAGCAAACGTCTGGCCGCCTTGGTATTGCGACGGTTCGGGGCGATCTCGTCGAGCACATAACCATCCTGATCGACAGCCCGCCATAGCCAGCATTTCATGCCATTGATGCGAACTGCAACCTCGTCGAGATACCAGACATCACTGCCCGAAGGTGACTTTCGGCGAATGCGCCGGCCATAGTCGGAGCCATGTTTTCTGCCCCATCGGCGGATGCTCTCATAGGAGACCGCGATCCCGCGCTCAAGCAGCATTTCCTTAACGTGGCGCAGGCCGAGCGGGAACCCGTAATAGAGCCAGACAGCGCGGGCGATAATCTCTGGCGGGAAACGATGGTTCTTCTGTGGTTGCCGCCCGTAATGCAAGAGGCTTGTGGCCCTTTTCGACGTGTGATCGAGTGCGGTCTCATATGGAGCAGCACACGTCAAGTAGTCATTTCAAAGCATCGACGTTTCCTCGTTCAACGTATCGACTCCAGGTTCAGGCGCAGTTGCATGACGAGGCTAATCTGCCTTG
>NZ_JBBNAN010000187.1:0-3038 GCF_037994405.1 Phyllobacterium sp. | reverse complement strand
GCCGTCGTCTACTGCAAGACGGTCGGGGTGCCGAAGGGCTGCATTGCTCGGCCTCGGGCTCACGTCGTTGCGCCGGTCGCGCGCGTCCATCCTGCCGTGCGAGTTCATCCTGCCGTACGCCGCTATTGAAGCGGCAAGCGCTGCCCAGTCAGAAGCCAGAGCACTACCACAGCACCAATCGTGATTTGACTGGATTTGCCCACAGGCGGATAATTCCCGCTCGGGCTTCACGTCCGACACTAGAGGCCGGCTGGCACACTCTCCAAGTGGCCCTGGCCTCTTTTTGTTGCCCATTGGGGATTTTCATATACCAGACCTCAATTTTGGTGAGCCCAATAGCAATATTTGTAAGTTGACCTGTCGACAGCGGCCGCGCCCTAATTCTATCGTCAACGTTCTTCGTTGACCGGGGGCCGAACGGCGGCTGCCATGCAATCCACAGTTGTCGTTCGGCCCTTTGATGCCCATCAGCTTTGCCGAGAGCCCATCCGCTGCCGCGAAGAACCTGTCTGCCCATTAGCCCGTGACGGCGCGATGCCTAGTGCGATGAGATGAAACGCGGGTAGCTCAATTTAATGAGCGCCGGGTCGATTGCGCTTACCTGCATGGTGACACCATAATTCAATATCTCGTCCGGAGGCTCGCTGTTGCGATTACTAGGGCGTGAACCGATAAATCCGTAGGCGTTGGCGGACTTCCGCTTTGGTACTGCGGACTCAAGTCGCACATCGCGTGAGGTCCTTGGGCCAGGAGCAGACTTGTCAAGAAGCCCAATCGCGCAAGGCTGCTGTTCAAGAATAAGTGGTTCTGAGGATTTCAGCTCAAATAGCGGAGGATGACGATGAAGTACATGATCAGCTGGTTCGAACGTCCGCAAGGATCGCCTACGGAGTACGAGAATGCCCAGAAGCGGATACTGGAGGTTTTCACTCAATGGAAGGCGCCCGCCAATTTCAAGATCGAGTTGTTCGTTGTGCGGGTGGGCGAGTGGGGTGGGCATATGTTGGTGGATTGCGACGATCCGTTGGCCGTTCACAAGGTATGCTCGACCTGGCCTGCTTTTGAATTCCAGGCACGACCCGTGATTGCCGTCGAGGATGCCGTCCGGGTCGAACTAGAAGCGATTTCTTGGCGCGATGGACTCAAACGTGAGTGATATTTTAGGCAGAAGGCGCCGAAAATGGCCTCGAATTTGCTGTATTTCAGCGTCGTTGCTTTGATCGGCCTCGCCGGTGTGATGCTTGTCCTGGCGTATATTTGAAAGACAGATTGGAATAGGCGAATAATTCCTCCTCTAACTTGTCGTCCGGCATTCGAGGCCGACTGGCGCACCTCCCAAGGTAGCTCTGGCCTCTTTTTGTTGCGCCTGGGGCGCGGCGCCTAAAGTGCGCTGGCTGCTCGCCAGTCAAGCAACTGTTCGAAGGTGCTGCGGTTGTTGGCCATTATTCGAACTTCTCGCGGTAGCTGAGGCGTTTGAGCATCTGAAAATCCATTGATTGAGTAATTACATTTAATTGGCGCTTGTGAAGGCCTGCCTGCCACGTGCGCTACAATGGAGTAAATGATGATTTGGTTGCCAACGGTAGCAATCATCGCAGTCGTGATCGCTATCTCTCTTGCACTTTGGATGGAAAACGAAGAGAAACACCGCCACTAATCACTAGGAGCATGTTGTGACGTTGCCGCATGGTCATTACCAGCATCGCGAACTTCTCGCGGGGGTAAGGCGCTTGAGCATCGATCTGTTCCCCATAAAATGTCGATTAGAAAAGCGTCTTGGAACCAATCTCGCTACGTCCCGTTTTAGCACCGCAGTGTTATTTCAGGAGTAATCATGGCTACCGAGGTCGAGAACGTCGCCGACGAAGCAGCTAAACAATACGAGCAACAGATTTCGAAGCTCAAAGCCGAAGTTGCCCGATTGAAAAAGTCGCTTGCTAAACAAGCTGCCCAGACAGTGGACGAGGCGTCTGATGAAGCATCGGATATTTACCACACCGTCAAGAAGAGCAGCGCCCAAGCAGCACGCGTTGTGGGACAACAAGCACAAGCAGTTGCTGACAGAGCAATTGAACGCCCGGCATTGTCCTTAGGTGTTGTTGCGGGTATTGGCGTCCTTATCGGTCTTTTACTAGCCCGCCGCGATTGATCTGCCGCCCCCGAAATCTATCCTACTGAAGCAAGGAATTACTTTGAACCGCAACGGATTGTATCTCATCATCGGCGCCCTTCTTGTCGCCGTCGTCGGATTGGGCATCTATGCCTATAGAGAAGAAACAAAGCCTGGCATTCAATTGAAGATTGGTGAAGGTGGCGTTTCTGTCGAGCAGAAGTAACCTCCCGGACAATGATCCCACCTTCTCGCGCCACGCCCACATTGCTTATACCTGACGGATCGCCATACCTGCCTGCTTGGCTGCTTCGATGAACACCTCACGCGCAGCATCAGCGCTGGCGCTTCCTTGGAGGGCCAGCATACACATTTTTATTGCTCTCTCCTGGGATACCTCGTTGTTGGCGGGCCATTTGCTCGTCAGAAAATCCAAAGCTCCCTGCACCGATTCAATAGTTTGCAAATTGCCAAGCTGATCGGTTTCAATAGTGAGCGGCCGAAAGGTATCTTGGTCCATTTCCCTCTAACTCGCAGGAACACGGTAGGTTCCAAAACGCAGGATTAAGCGGCATGATACGAACCAAGATCGTGGCCGTTCGTTCTCGCGCGCGCATGTGCATCAAGCCCTTCTTCTTTGTTGTGGCGGGACCAATCGGGGAACGGGAATGAAATTAGTCAGTTTAATAGTGGCTGCGACGCTCTTGCATGTGGTCAGTGCAAATTCGGAAGAGTTTGCTGACGCGGAGATAAAGAGGATCCTCGACATCTGTCATGCAGGTAAACAGGGCGATCCCTTAACTCCTGAAATGCAGCGCTGCATCCGGCGTTATGACCCAGATGGGAAGTTCATTTTATTCTCGGCAATAATTGAACCGGATTCGGTGAAGCCAAAGAAGACCAAATGAACTTGTCTTTCCCGCGAAAT
>NZ_JBBNAN010000186.1:0-3539 GCF_037994405.1 Phyllobacterium sp. | reverse complement strand
GTGCACATGCTAGCTGGTCCCAACTCGCCGTTGTAGTGAGTAACTGGCGGGTCGGGCGGCGATCCTATCAGCAAGGCTACGGCTGATGTGCATACAACTGTTTGTCACTATCCCAAGAGTGCTTTGCTCTCAGAAAGCGTCGCGACCAGATCGCTAAAACGGTCGCCCTGAACTGCAATATGCTGTCGAAGCTGAGCACGGGCAGCATCGGCGTCCCCTGACAGTATGGCGTCGACGATTGCCTGGTGTTCGTTGAAGGAAGTCTTCATACGATTGCGCACCCGGAGCTGAAGGCGGCGATAAGGACGCAAGCGCCGATGCAGCGCGGTACATTGTTCGATTAAAAAGCCGCTGTGGCTTGCGGCGTATATTGCCTGATGAAACAGCTCATTGTCGTAGTAGTAGGTGTCGCTGTCATCCGCCTCGGCGGATTTCTCGCACTTGGCATGGGCCGCAAGCAAGGCAGTACGATCCGCGTCCGTATGACGGCGCGCCGCCAATGAACCTGCCATGCCTTCCAACTCAGCCATGACTTCGAACATCTCATAAATACGGTGCGGCCCAGGCTCGACAACGACGGCCCCTCGCCGTGGACGAATCTCAATCAGGCCAATGGCGCTGAGCTGCATCAAAGCTTCACGCACGGGCGTCCGCGATACGCCGAACTGTTTTGCCAAGTGCATTTCATCCAGTCGCTCGCCCGGTGAAAACTGATTCGTGACGATACCGTTTTCAATCTCATCCCTCAGTCTTTGTACGATATTTTCGGCCATGGCCCCCTCAACAAAAATGCACAATTCTAATTCTTGTATACAAGGCTATTGACTTTACATACAAGATCGCCGAAGCATTATATATCATCCCGCGGGATGTATTGGAACAAACGAATGATTTGATGATGCGCCAGCCATACGGACGCACTGTCAACATCAGACCGGTTATAATAGCCCGGGCAGCGCCCTTAAGCGTTCGGAGGAATGGATGCGCTTCAGACCTGCCGTCTTTATTCCAGCAATCCTCAGAAGCGGAGTTATGCAATGACGGGTACATCGTTCTTCAGTGACATGGTCCAGACCATAACCGAGCGAGGCCGGAAGCTATTGACCTTCACCCCTCGCCCCGAACGGCTCCCCTCTGGCAGTTCGGGTCTCGAAAGGCTTTGCGAAATGCTGCTGTCGAGCCGCGGGGAAGCTTCCGGAATGGCGCTTGCGGCAGAAATCCTGCAGCAGTGGTCGCGCCTGAGCGATGATAAACAGCGCGATTTCATGCTCCTGCTCTTCGAAAAGTTCGGGCCGGATTCGAAAAGGCTTGATGCAGCGATTGAGACCTATCGCACTGAGCGGACGTCCCGTGCAGTGCTTGAACTTCATCAGGCGGCAGAGCCGCGCAGACAGGAGCTGATCCGGCGCCTCAATCTTGCGCCGGGTGGAATATCCACGCTTGTCCGCATGCGTGAGCGGCTGTTGAGCCTTAAGGTCGACGCACCGGATCTTGAATCGGTCGATGCCGATTTCGCCCACCTCTTTGCCTCCTGGTTCAACCGTGGCTTTCTTATCCTTCGGCCCATTGACTGGTCGACACCTGCCAATATTCTTGAAAAGATCATTCGCTATGAGGCGGTGCATGAGATCGGCAATTGGGACGAATTGCGCCGGCGGCTGGCGCCTGCTGACCGCAGATGTTTCGCCTTCTTTCATCCGCAACTTGCTGATGATCCTCTCATCTTCGTCGAAGTGGCATTAACCAAGGCCATTCCCGAGAACATTTCCGATGTTCTCGATGAGACACGCGCGCCGATTCA
Organism: Phyllobacterium sp.; assembly: GCF_037994405.1. Lineage (GTDB taxonomy): Bacteria > Pseudomonadota > Alphaproteobacteria > Rhizobiales > Rhizobiaceae > Phyllobacterium. The sequence continues at coordinate 1,738 of NZ_JBBNAN010000186.1, read as the reverse complement.
GGCGCAGGATGCCAGAACTGCCGTTTTCTATTCGATTTCAAACTGTCAGGCAGGCCTGCGGGGCATTTCCTTCGGCAATTTCCTGATCAAGCAGGTTGTGGAAGACCTGCGCCGGGATCTGCCCAACCTCGATACGTTCGTCACGCTCTCGCCGGTTCCGGGATTTGCTGGCTGGCTGCGGCGAGAAAGACTTAAAGAGGGCTCGGATATGCTCAGTGCAGGGGATCAGGCCGCCCTCACCGCGCTGGACGACGCTGAATGGCCAAATAACCCGACAAGCTCTGCAGCAGTGAAAGCTGCATTAATGCCCGTTGCTGCGTCGTATTTCCTCAAGGGACGCACAGCAGATGGACGACCGATCGATCCCGTTGCCCGTTTTCACCTTGGCAATGGTGCGCGACTGGAACGGATGAATTTTCTTGGCGACCGATCAAGCCGGGCAATGCGGCAGGCGCACGGCCTCATGGTCAATTATCTCTACAAGCTCGACGACATCGAAACCAATCACGAAGCATTTGCCCAGCGCAACGAGATCGTGGCAGCTCCGGCCGTCAAGAGATTGCTGCGCAGCGACACACCGCGCCGCGGCTTTGCTTCAAGCAACATGAAAGACAAGTTCGACAAGAACAAAGCCAGCAGCAAGGAAGTGAGCTCATGAGCAATCATCTGTTTGACGCCATTCGCCGTTCGATCGCTTCCCACGACGCCATTTTCATTGAAACCGCCGAGGGTCACCGCTGGACCTACGGCGACATGGTTGAGTGGTCGGGCCGGATCGCCGGAGCAATCGATACACTCGGCGTCCGGCCGGGCGACCGGGTTGCCGTTCAGGTGGAGAAGAGCGCTGAGGCCTTGATGCTTTACCTTGCCTGTATTCGGTGCGGGGCTGTCTATCTTCCCCTGAACACGGCCTATACGCTAGCCGAGCTTGACTATTTCATCAGCGATGCGGAACCACGCCTTGTCGTAGCCGACCCGAAGGCTGCTGATGGCATCAAGGATATAGCATCCAAATATGGCGCACTTGTCGAGACGTTGGATGAGCGTGGCGGTGGATCGCTCGTCGAACTTGCAAACGATGAAGCAGGCGATTTTGTTGACGCCTCCAGATCAGCCGATGATCTTGCCGCCATCCTTTATACCTCCGGCACAACTGGCCGGTCGAAAGGGGCGATGCTTACGCACGAGAACCTGTTGTCGAATGCCTTGACGCTAAAGGATCACTGGCGCTTTACGCCCAAGGACAGGCTGATCCATGCCCTGCCTATCTTTCATACTCATGGCCTTTTCGTTGCAACGAACGTCATTCTAACCTCCGGCGCATCCATGTTTCTTTTGCCGAAGTTTGATCCGGCGGAAATCCTGGCATTGATGCCGCGTGCAACGACAATGATGGGCGTTCCGACGTTCTATGTCCGCCTGCTCCAGCATGAAGGGCTGAACCACGACGTCGTGGCCAACATGAGGCTGTTTATTTCCGGCTCGGCACCGCTTTTGGCCGATACCCACCGAGCGTTTCAAGAACGCACCGGCCACGCCATCCTCGAGCGTTATGGTATGACGGAAACCAACATGAATACGTCCAACCCCTATGACGGCGAACGGATCGCAGGGACCGTCGGTTTCCCGCTTCCAGGTGTCACGGTACGGGTTACCGATCCCGATACCGGTGAAATTCTCGGGCATGACGAGACTGGCATGATCGAGGTGAAGGGGCCGAACGTTTTCAAGGGCTACT
>NZ_JBBNAN010000185.1:0-4216 GCF_037994405.1 Phyllobacterium sp. | reverse complement strand
GCCTGATACACGCCTGCACCTCTGCAACAACAACGGCATCGTTGAAACCCTGACGTTGAAGGAGCTGTTCCCGTATGGTTTCGAGGCCGAAGCGCTCGGGAGAGCGAGATGAGATCATACGGGAACGTTCTGCGGGAGGGAATTCGTGGACAAGGTCGAGGGGTTTGGCTATGCAGATGTCTTTCCATCGGACGAAGCCGAAGCCCGAATGGATTTGGCCCGAATTCACCCGGCCCTTCGGGTTTCCGGCTGGCGGACACACACTTTGTCAGGTGGTCTCAGCCGATGAACCATATTGGCCTCGCCACCCTCCGTGTGGAACGTCTCGCCATCCGAGAAACAGAACGGTCTCATATGACCTCATCTCGCTCTAAAGGTGCAGCATGATCGCACCGGCGACCGGAGCACTTATTCAAAGGCTCGATGGCCTGGCGCCGCGTGTGGCGCTGGTACTTGGGTCGGGTCTTGGTTCGCTGGTGGATGCGGTGGATAATGCCGTCCGCATTCCCTATGCCGACCTTCCGGGATTCCCGCACAGCGGTGTTTCCGGTCATGCCGGCGAGGTCGTCGCAGGTTATCTTTCCGGCAAGCCAATTCTGATGCTGGCAGGGCGGGCACATTACTATGAAAAGGGCGATGCCTCGGTCATGCGCCCCGTCATCGCGGCATTAGCTGATCTTGGCATAGAAATGCTGATCCTCACCAATGCCGCCGGCTCTGTCAGACCTGATCTGGAGCCTGGAAGCGTGATGCTGATCGACGATCACATCAATTATTCCGGCCTCAATCCGCTGATCGGCGAGCCTTCAGATCAGCGCTTTGTCGGCATGACGGCGGCCTATGACCAGAAGCTCAAGGACGCCTTGATTATTGCGGCAGGTGAAGTCGGGGAAAAGCTGCCGTCAGGCGTTTATATGTGGTTCTCCGGCCCATCATTTGAAACACCGGCAGAAATTCGCATGGCGCGCACGCTTGGCGCGGATGCGGTCGGCATGTCGACGGTTCCGGAAGTCATTCTCGCGCGCTTCTTTGGTCTCCGGGTCGCTGCCTGCTCGGTCATCACCAATTATGGAGCAGGCATGACCGGAGCTGAGCTTTCGCACGAGGAGACCAAGGATGTCGCGCCAAAGGGCGGCGCACGCCTGCAGAAAATCATCCGGACTCTGGTTCGGGAGATCGGCTAAACGATGCTGTTGCCGCAGGAAATCATCCGCCGCAAGCGCGACGGTCATACGCTTGACGCCGCCGACATTACCGCTTTCGTCAACGCCATGAGTTCCGGCGCGATCACCGAAGGCCAGGTCGCAGCCTTTGCCATGGCGGTGTTCTTCAAGGGCATGAAACGTGACGAAGCGGTGGCACTAACGATCGCCATGCGCGATTCCGGCGATATTCTCGATTGGTCCGATCTGCCGGGCCCCGCCGTCGACAAGCATTCAACCGGCGGCGTGGGTGATAATGTGTCACTGATGCTGGCGCCGATTGCTGCCGCATGCGGTGCCTATGTGCCGATGATCTCGGGAAGGGGGCTCGGCCATACGGGCGGAACGCTTGACAAGATGGATGCGATCCCCGGCTATCGCAGCCAACCTGACAATGCTCTGTTCCGTAAAGTGGTGCACCAGGTAGGGTGCGCCATTATCGGACAGACGGCCAATCTCGCGCCGGCCGATAAGCGCTTGTATTCCATTCGCGATGTAACCGCGACCGTGGAATCCATCCCGCTCATTACCGCTTCGATCCTGTCGAAGAAGCTCTCGGCTGGTCTCAATGCCCTTGTATTGGATGTGAAGTCGGGCAACGGCGCCTTCATGGCCAGAAACCGCGATGCCGTGGCATTGGCGGAGAACATTGTCGCGGTTGCTCAAGGGGCCGGCCTGGCCACCACAGCGCTCCTTACCGACATGAATGAGCCGCTGGCCCTTGCCGCCGGCAATGCGGTTGAAGTTAAGAACGCTGTCGATTTCCTGACTGGTGACAAGCGTGATGGACGTCTTGAGGCGGTCACACTAGCGCTCGTGGCCGAGATGCTGGTTTCGGCAAAGCTTATGTCGAATCACCGGGCCGCGACGGAAAAAGCGCGTGAAGCTTTGACCAGTGGCAAGGCCGCAGAAATATTCGGTCGCATGGTGGCAGCGCTTGGCGGGCCTGCCGATTTCGTTTCAAGGGCCAGGCATCATTTGCCGCTCGCTCCGGTTACGCACGAGGTGAAATCGCCGCAGACAGGCCATGTCGCGGCGATCGATACGCGCGCGATTGGTGTTGCCGTTGTTACACTGGGTGGCGGGCGTATACGACCGCAGGATCCCATCGACCATGCGGTCGGTATCACTTCTCTGCAGCCGATCGGTGCAAGAATGGAGCAAGGCGAGCCGGTCGCTCTGGTCCATGCCCGCAGCCATGACGATGCCGCCGCCGCAGTCCGTGTCATCGAATCGGCTTACGGATTCTCCGAACGGAGGCCGCGCACGATTAATCCCGTGTTGCGGCGAATTGGAGCCTGATTACTTCGTCCCGTACATGCGGTCGCCGGCATCGCCGAGACCAGGAACGATATAGCCCTTTTCGTTCAGGTGACTGTCGATGGCGGCGGTGAAGACCTGAACATCCGGATGCGCCTTGGTGAACCGTTCAATGCCCTCCGGCGCAGCAAGAAGACACAGAAAACGTATATTGCTCGCGCCGCGATCCTTGAGTTTCTGAATCGCTGCAATGGCGGAATTGGCGGTCGCCAGCATTGGATCAACGACGATGATAAGTCGATTGACGATGTCTTCCGGCGCCTTGAAGTAATACTCGACCGGAAGCAGCGTCTCATGATCGCGATAGAGGCCGATGTGGGCAACGCGCGCTGCCGGCACCAGATCGAGCATGCCCTCGAGCAAGCCGTTGCCGGCACGCAGAATTGAGGCGAAGACCAGTTTTTTGCCCTCGATCACCGGCGCATCCATCTCCATCAGGGGTGTCTGGATCCGGATGTTGGTGAGTTGCAGATCACGCGTCACCTCATAGCAGAGGAGGAGCGAGATTTCCTTGAGCAATCGCCGGAATCCCGCCGTCGACGTATCCTTGTCGCGCATGATTGTAAGCTTGTGCTGGACAAGCGGATGGGAAACGATCGTCACGCCCATGGGAATACCCCCTTATTCTAAATTCAGGTGACCTTAACTGCTCGACACCGATCCCGCAAAGAGCTCATCTGCAACGCGCACAGTTTTGTCAGGATAAAGCCGTTCAAGCAGTGCTGTTCGTGTGTCTTCATCGACAAAAGCACCCTTAAGCGCCGTTTTGGTCAGCTCATTGAGCATATCATCATCATAACCGAAATACGTTGTCGCGATCTCGTATTCCCGAGCGAGGTCCGTATGAAAATAGGGCGGATCGTCGGAATTAAGCGTCACCGGCACACCGGCCTTGGCGAGCTCCGCGAACGGGTGCGAAGGGAAATCGGCATAGACGCCCAGCGAAATGTTCGAGCCCGGGCAGCATTCGAGCAGGATTTGTTCGTCCATCAGGCGTTTGACGAGATCGGGATTCTCGATCGCACGAACACCGTGGCCGATACGCGAAGGTCTTAGCGCATCGAGCGCATTCGCGACGCTTCCCCAGCCTGACAATTCGCCCGCATGAACGGTAATGCCGAGGCCGGCATCGCGTGCCAGCTCGAATGCGGCTGTGAAGTCCTTGGGGTTATGCATCCTTTCATCGCCGGCCATGCCGAAACCGGTGACCAGCGGGTGCGGGTTGTCGACTATGTATTGCGCTGCAGCCAGCACCGCATCCGGACCCTTGTGGCGCAGGCCGGTTGCGATCATGCGGCCTTCAATACCCGTCGCCGCCTTGGCGCGGCGCATGCCTTCTGCAAGGCCTTCAATGTATGCATGCGGGTCGAGCCTGGCGCTGATCGCGTGATCTGTCGAAATGAAAACCTCCGAATAGATCGCGTCCTGACTGCTGAGCGCGAGGAGATAGTCCTCGGCAAGATCAGCATAGTCCTCTTCTGTCCGAAAGAGCATCGAAGCCTGATCGTAGGCGCGCAGGAATGATGTGAAGTCGTACCAGACAAACTTGCCGCCTTGAAGAAAGGCCGAAACGTCGGCGCCATATTTGGCGGCCTTTCGTTCGACCAGGCCTGGCGAGGCGGCCCCTTCAATGTGGCAATGCAATTCAGCTTTCAAAACCATACGCAGTTTCCTAAATGAAAATAATCAAACGA
>NZ_JBBNAN010000184.1:0-6367 GCF_037994405.1 Phyllobacterium sp. | reverse complement strand
GCACACCTCTGATAACGTTGTCCCGATTATCTCGCCGCCATTCATAACGCCTCGACCTTTGTGCCGGCACCGGAAGTTCCTGTCGATGATCCCAATCGGAGCCTTCATTGTCAAAGTGCGATGCAGATCGCCTTTCAGAAAATGGCGGAACGGGCCATGGCCGCCGGGTGGCGAGAACAAGAGGTCGCCGCGGCATTGGTCGACCTTGCCGACAATCATATGCTTACCTTCGATTCCAATCAGGAAATCAAAGAAGCCACCAAAAGCGCGATTTCGAAACTCGGTTCCCGCCAACGCTAGATTGCAGCGATTTCCGGTGACTACAAACAAACTCAGGTGGTGCCTCAATTTCAATCGTTTAGCAATATGATGGCCGCGTCGCACGGTTCATCTGATACAACTTCGGTCTCATGGCCTTTCCCACGCGTGTCCGCCATGAGCCATGCGCTCCCGGTCTTAACCATTCGGATTTCGCCGTCGCTGGCGGTCACCTTCAACTCGCCCGACAGGCAAAAGAGGATCTGGCGATGGGGAGACGGATGTCGTTCTCCCACCCATCCAACTGGCAGGCGGACCACAACGTAACCTGAAGCGTCGCCAACTGATGAAACCAGCAAGGAAGGTGCTGGAGGAGCAAAATCGCTGACTTCCAACGTTATCTCATAGTCATCAAAATGGCTTTCGCCAGCAGCATCCTCTTTCAGGCGAACTACGCGGCGCGATGCTGTCATTTGCTTCCCCCGATTGGCGTTGGGACCGCGAGCCAGAATGTACAAACTAGCATTAGCGCCCCCGATTGGTTGCGCTATGAAATCTACCATGTATTGCGCCGGGCATATAAGTCGGATGCAGCTCGTGACAGCGCCGACAACGGACGTCCACTCCGAAGCCTCGGTCAATTTCGTTTCCTACAAGGAGAGCCACGCGTTTTGTTACGATTGGTGTCGAGACGGCGAATGCCCTAATTAAGAGTCTTAGAATACCCTCATCTTTTGATGGCTTGGAGACACTTCTCAATGAACGTCGATACCCCATTGTAACAGTTGGCAATAACCGCCGCGCGAGCATCACATCCCTGATTTAAATGATGTTCCGCGATCGTTGGCCGGGCCTATCAACGGCTGTAAGGTCGCCACGACGACGAACGCGGGAACAACAAGTGACATGGCATCAAAGACAACATTGAACGCAAAAAATCTCGAGGCACTCGGTGCCGAAAGGCTGGCTGCGTTGCTAATCGAGATCAGTACGGGAAGCGCAGCCAACAAACGGCGTTTGCGGATAGAGCTCGCCGGAATGCAGAGCGGCGAAGAGCTTGCCCGGGAAGTGACCAAACGTTTGTCGTCCATTGATCGGTCACAGTCAAAGATAGGCTGGCGGCGGATTAAAGCGCTCAAAAGTGATCTCGACACTCAGCGTCGCGTCATCGCCGAAACTATCGCCGGAATCGATGCTGATGAGGCGCTGGAGGTTATGTGGCGTTTTATGGGAGTGGCTCGCTCGGTGTTTTCGCGCTGCACCGATAGCAATGGTACGATCATGGCCGTTTTCCGTCTCGCTTGTGTGGATCTGGGCATGATTGCAAAGACGGCGGGACGGGATCCGCGTCTGCTTGCGGACCGCGCCTTCAGTGCCTTGCAGCACAACGACTATGGCCAGTTTGACAGTTTGATTGAAGCGTTAGCGCCTGCCCTCGGCTTGGAAGGTCTCGATCGCCTGAAAATGCTATTTGTGGAATGGTCAAAACAGGCGGAGGGCGATCTGCCAGGAAGTGGCCGAGCTGCCTCTGGTCGAAGCGATGCAAGAGCGTCCTTTGAGGATATCCTCAACCTCCGAAAACGCGATCGAACCATACGAACGACTCTGGAACAGATCGCCGACGCGCAAGGCGATGTCGACGCATTCATCGCACAGAAGGGTGAGCATGCGAGATCAGAGCCAGCAGTCGCCGCAGAGATTGCCCGCAGGTTGGTGGCCGCCGGGCGGCCGGACGAAGCGCTGGACGCCATTAACAAGGCCGAGCTCACAAACAGCCATCCAGTCCCTTTCGAATGGGAAGCCGCGTACACAGAAGTACTGGACGCTCTGGGACGCAAAGATGAGGCCCAGGAGTTTCGGTGGCAGTCGTTCGAACGAACGCTTAACTCCGATCATCTGCGGGCATTTCTGAAACGCCTGCCGGATTTCGACGACATGGAGGCGGAGGAGAAGGCGCTTGCTTACGTATATCACGATCCCGATGTCTACCGCGCCTTGGCATTCCTATTGTCGTGGCCGGCGCTGGATCACGCGGGGAGGCTGGTGATCTCGCGAGCAGCACAATTCGATGGCGACCGTTATGAATTCCTGACATCCGCGGCCGAGGCGCTGCGGGATAAACACCCCCTGGCGTCGGTCATCCTCCTGCGCGCAATAATCGACTTCGTGCTAGATCGCACACGAACTGCCCGATATAAGCACGCCGCCCGCCACTTGGCTGAGGCTAGGCGGCTTTCAGCCGAGATCAAAGACTGGCACCCCGTTGATTCTCATGAAGACTATGCAGCAAACCTGAGAACCAAGCACAGAAGCAAGACCGGGTTTTGGAAGCTTGCAATTTATCTGTAACGCGAAAGTGGGAACAGGACCGATGCCGATCGCAGTGAACGGTTTAAGTCTTCGCGTCAAACAGCATTCTTGAATTTGACACGCCTTTCAAGCTCGGCTGCGCTCTCCTTCCGTTCGCTGTAACGATCCGTCAGATAGCCAGAAACGTCACGGGTTAGGAGCGTGAACTTGACGAGTTCCTCCATCACATCGACGACGCGGTCGTAGTAGGCGGACGGCTTCATGCGGCCGTGCTCGTCAAATTCTTGATAAGCCTTGGCCACCGATGACTGGTTGGGAATGGTGATCATGCGCATCCAGCGCCCGAGCACCCGCATCTGGTTGACCGCATTGAACGACTGAGAACCGCCCGATACCTGCATCACTGCGAGCGTTCGTCCCTGGGTGGGGCGGATCGAGCCGTCGGCAAGCGGTATCCAGTCGATCTGCGACTTCATCACGCCGGACATGGCACCGTGCCGCTCTGGACTGGTCCAAACCTGGCCCTCGGACCACAACGACAACTCCCGGAGTTCTTGTACCTTCGGATGGTCGGTCGGCGCGCCATCCGGAAGCGGAAGACCGGCGGGATCGTAGATGCGGGTCTCGGCACCGAAGTGCTCCAGAAGCCGCGCGGCTTCCTGCGTAAGCAGGCGGCTGTAGGAGACTTTGCGCAGGGAGCCGTAGAGCAAGAGGATGCGTGGACGGTGCACTGAGCGTAGACCGGACAGGTTGGAGGCATCCGGAACCTGCAGCGCGGCCGAGGAAACATTGGGCAAATCAGACAACACGCCTTCCTTCGCTGTCGAAGACGACCTCGCCGTCTTCCTTCGTGAAAGGAGCGTTCTGCGGGACCGGCAGTATCTCAAGAACCAACTCCGATGGTCGGCTGAGCCGCACGCCTTTATCGCTGACGACGAACGGACGGTTTATCAGGATCGGATGGGCTTCCATTGCATCGAGCAACTGCTCATCTGTCATCGATGGGTTGTCGAGTCCGAGTTCGGCAAACGGCGTGCCTTTTTCGCGGATCGCCTCCCGAACCGTCAGGCCGGCCCTCCGGATCAGGTCCATCAGTTCCTGGCGGCTCGGAGGGGTCTTGAGATATTCGATGATCGTCGGCTCGATCCCCGCATTACGGATCATGGCCAGTGTGTTGCGGGAGGTGCCGCAGTCAGGGTTGTGATAAATGGTGACGTTCGTGGTCATTCAGCACCTTTCAGTTTGTTGAGCGCTTGGGGCGTGGGTTTCTGTTCGGCCAGCATCCAGCCGGCAAGCGCCATCGCGAGCAGTGCGCCGAGGAATTCTGCAATGATAAAGCCGGGTAAGTCGACGGGCCGGATGCCTGCGAAGGTGTTCGACAGTGCTCGCGCGATGGCGACGGCCGGATTGGCAAACGATGTCGAGGCGGTGAACCAGTAGGCGGCAGTAATGTAGAGTCCGACCAGCCAAGGAACTGCATCCGGCCGAAAGCGAAGGCCGGCAAGGATGGTAAAGACCAGTCCGAAGGCTGCCACCGCCTCCGCAATCCACTGTCCCGTCCCGGTGCGAACTGTCGCTGAAATCTCGATGATTGGAAGCTCGAACATCGCGTGCGCTATGAGTGATCCACCTATACCGCCCGCGAACTGCGCAACGATGTAGAAGAGCGCTGCATTCGCATCTATCTCCCGCTGGAGTGCGAAGACCGTCGTCACCACCGGATTGAAGTGTGCGCCCGAGATTGGTCCCAGAATGGTGATCAGAACCACCAGGATCGCGCCAGTGGGGATCGTATTACCGAGCAGGGAAAGCGCCACATCGTTGGTCAGCCGGTCAGCCATGATTCCCGAACCGACGACAGTGGCAACGAGCATCGCCGTGCCGAGCGCTTCTGCTGCAAGGCGGCGGGACAGGTCCGGTATCACAGCCATGAACGCACCTTCGGCAGATTGCTGCCAATTTCGGCCGAACCGATGGCCTGGACCACGCCCCGCATCACATGGCCGGCGGCGATGCCGACGACGGTACACAAAGCCGCCCAGAGGGTGAGACAACGCTCAAAGATGGACATGGGCTTTCCTTAGATGGAAACGGATCGCGACAGGACAGACGCCGGCGCAGGGCATAGGCTGGTGGCCTGCGGCGTGGCCAGGATCGCGGGGGGCACAGCGTTTCGGTCGACCGGGTGGAAGCCGAGCTTACCGAAAAACGGTGCGGCATCGGTCGTCAGTAGATAGCCCGTTTCCGCTCCCTGGATGTCGGCATAGCGGAGCAACAGACGTGTGATAGCACTGCCGTGTCCGTGCTTTTGCGCTTCGGGCGGCACTGCAATTGAGCGAAGGAGCGCATCCTTGCCGTAGAATTCGATGCCGCCGTATCCGACAGGATTGCCCTGACGATCGGCAAAGCGAAAGAACTTGCCTTTGGACTCGCCCAGATCGTCAGTCGGAAGCGATGCCGAACGCAAAGTCGCGTCAAATTCTTCGTCGACCGGACTGATTTCTTCCGCTTCCAGCCCCTCACGGCGGCCGATGGCTTGCAGCTTCGTTGTCAGCCACATCCGATCGATGGAATCGTGCCGCAGATTGAGGAATGCCATGATCCTGTTCTTCATGTAGCGGGCGGCCAGCGAAAAGGCTCGTTCCTTTTCGATGTCGATGCCTTCGACGGCCGCAGGGTCTTCGATACCCCAATGAGCGGTTAAGGGATGACCGGGCCAAATCGGGCACGCCTCTCCCGCTGCGCTGTCGCAGACCGTGAAAATGAAGTCCATCTCCGGAGCGCCCGGTTCGGCAAATTCGTCCCAGCTTTTCGAACGGAAGCCGTCCGTTGGATAACCGAGAGCATCGAGAACCTTCAGCGCGAATGGGTTGACCTCTCCCTTCGGCTGGCTGCCGGCCGAGAACGCACGGAAGCGGCCTTTGCCCTCGGTGTTCAAGATCGATTCTGCCAGGATCGATCGTGCAGAGTTTCCAGTGCAGAGAAACAGGACGTTATAGATGCGATCATGCATTGAAGTTCTCCTTGGGCGGGCAGCATGGAACGATGTCGGCAAGCAATGGGGCGCAAATGTCGGGATGGCCCGCGCAGCAATCCTTCAAAAGGAAATTGATGGCTTCGCGCAGGTTCTCGAAGTTGGCCCGGTAAATGATCGAACGGCTCTGCCGCTCGGACGAGATCAGACCTGCCCGCGATAGGATCGCCAGATGGGTCGACATGGTGTTCTGCGGAACGTCGAGGATGCGTGACACCTCACCCGCCGCGATACCGTCTGGCTCGTGCATGACGATGAGCTTGAACGCGTCCATACGCGTTGGTTGCGCAATAGCCGAAAAGGCTTCGATGACTTTATCTTTTTCCATATATCGGGATTTACCGATATTATATTGGGTCGTCAAGGCGTGCCTCTACATTCCGGATACCGAGAAACCTGATCGCGAGAAATGCGAGTAACTTCAATTTAATTGATTCTATATATGCATCAATTTCGTTTGATTGAATGATGAATTAGGACGAAACTGCTCGCCAAGTCAATGCGGCAACTTAGATTGGACCGCGAGATTTAGGAGACTTTTCCATGAACACGCACCATAAAAACCATGATCACCATTTGAACGGTCTTGCCGAGGTGGTCCTCAACGGAGCGAACCTTGTGATTAAGGCTGCCGAGGTTGCACGTGACAGATATCTGCGAGCACGCAACCTGAGGGCAACGGAGACTGCGCTCGAGGGCCTGCCTGAAGACATACGACACGACCTTGGTTGGCCCGACTTATATGAACGCCACGATTCGCCTTCG
>NZ_JBBNAN010000183.1:0-4952 GCF_037994405.1 Phyllobacterium sp. | reverse complement strand
GTCGAAATCATCGCATTGGTTCGCCGTGATTTGCTGTGAATAAGCATAAGTGCTTGACCCTGCGAGTACTGCTTCTACGTCTCTGAGTTCGTGGCCGTTTCCAAGTCTGAGCAGGGCCACCACCGGTGCTTATTCACGGCGAATGATCGGATGCAACCAGAATTGCCAACCTTTTGGAGCTTAAACAAGGATAGGCCATTGAATAAACGGATTGACCCCAATCTTAGGGTTTTCTGATCGGCGGCTCGTCCAGTGTCGGGAAATCAACGGTGGCGCTCGTGATGGCAGAGAAACTCGGCTGGCGATGTGTTTCGACCGATAGTCTCGCCAAACACCCCGGGGTCGCACTGCACTTGTATGGGAATGTTTTTGTCAACGGTCTTTTTGCATCCATTCATGGCCTCATTTGCGTTTGGGGCCGCTGTTCCATTCATGACAGCGCTATCGCGGACGTCGATGCAGAGGGGAGCCTGCCAGGTGCGAGACATGCTCTCGCGTACTTGTATGCGGCGGGTGCTCGGACACAGCCATGATGCAGTAATGCGCATCGCGAGCAGGCTCCGGGGCGGCGGGACCATTCTTAAACACGGTGCTAACCAAGCCCATGTGCCAAGCCGGTTCGCCACCGCCTCGGATCGTTGGGAACCCGGCGCGATTGGCGCCCTGGCTCCGATAGTTGTTCCTCTCTTATTTGCTACGTAGCCGCCCGCAATGCGACGCTTTGCGGGATCTCGCCCTTGGTGGCCATGCGCCAGAGCGCGATGAGCAGACGGCGCGCCAGCGCCAGGATCCCACGATCATGGTCTTGCGCGTGCCGCCCCGATCATCCTCGGTCCGCTTCTGGAACCATTGCGCCAGGGCGCTATACTGCTGGAAGCGGAGAAAGCGCCAGGCCAGCTGGATGAGACCGGCAATTTCTCTGGGGTAATACGGTTTCGCACAAGAGTTCGGGAGCCGGAAGCTCACGTGTGCTCGTTGTTCAAGCCCAAACCGCCTTTACTAGAACCCGCATACGTCGAAGCACGCGACCCATGCCTGAAAGACCTCTTGAATCAGTTCGTCGAACGCCTCAGCTCGTTGCCGTCCGCTCCGAACCATTTGTGGCCGTAGCAGCGATGCGCGAACGGCGCATCCGGTACGGCGAACTTCGTATTCGTGAGCGACTGCCGCCAGGACAAACGGCGACGGCCGCAAACTGCGATGAACCACCAGCAATTACCCCTCTTCCAATGCCGTCCAGGAGGAGTTGCAACCACTCCTCAGCGCGAAGCACCGAAATTGCCGTGTTCACCAGCCGAGCATGAGTGTGCGAGATGCCCTCGGTGGAACCGGGCTGCTCGCTCCTACGGCCGCGACAGCCTATCGGCAATCTCCATCAACGGTTCCACGTATCTGCTCGTCGCCTCTTTGATCGAGAGAGCGGACCGGATCCATATGATCGAGACGCATGCTGTCGTTGCACCGTCCAGCTTCACCGGTACTGCAATAGACGACGTATTGGGTCGGAATTCGCCTGCCTCGCGTGTGGCATAGCCCTTCGCCCGGATATCGGCCAGCAGATCGCTCAGATCGATGGCTTCCAGAAATGAAAGATCCTCAGGCACAGCGAGCCGCCGGATATGCTCGACGATAAGCCTGCGCTCCTCATCGGATATGAACGCGAGGTAAGCCCGCCCCGCCGACGTCCTGAGGACGGGCATACGGTAACCGATCATGCCCCTGTCGACAGACAGCGGGCTGCGCCCGTGCGTGGTTTCCTGAATCACCATCGCCGCGCTTTCGTAGATACTCAGGTCGAGCGGCCAGACGATTTTCGCTAAGTATTCGGAAAATAGCGGGCCCGCGGCCTGACAGAGGGCGGACATCGCGGCCGAGCCGTCGCCGAGGCTGGCCGCAAGGCGCGTGACACGGACCCGATTGTTGGTGGAGGAAAACACGACCAACCCTTCCTCCTCAAGGGTCTGGAGCAGGCGGTATACGGTCGGGCGCGGGAGACCGAGCCTGGTCGCGATTTCACCCGGACGCGCCGCTCCGAGAAGGTTTACTTCGCGTAACACAGCAAGCCCGCGCACCAGAGCGCGCACACCGCCTTGGGCTTCATTGCCCTTCGTCTTCAGCATGTTCCGATGTTCTCCTCCGCTCGCCGACAGTCGCAAGGAAGCGGCACCAATACGCGATCCCGACCCGCCGGGTCCTACCCCCGCCGGCAGACGACCATATCATATGGGGAGACCAAGATCGAAAGTGTTACCTTCACGCCTCTCAGGCGATGTTGCGCAGCCTTGTCGTTTCGGCGCCGACCCTGTCTGGGATGAGTTTGAGCGCCGATGCCAGCTCCTCCGGGGAGTTGACCTTCGCCAGAAGGTAGCGGTCCGGCCGAATGACAGCGGCGGCCGCTCCGGCGAGATGGACGGCACCATCCCTTGTTTGCGAGACGCGCAAGATGGTTCCCTTGCGCTGGGCCTGCTCCATGAGCTGCCTATCGAGACCAGCCAGGAAGGAATCCGCGAACAGAAAGGAGAAGCCATAGCCGGCGACATCGTCGGCCAGCGTCCCGTCCCGCATGACCGGCTGTCCGAAAAGCGGAGCGGGGCGGTCCAGAAGACCGGCGCCGATTGGCGGATAAAGCGACTCCATTTTCGCGCCGCCTTCCGCTCTGGGGAAGGCAGAAGTGAGGGCGGAACGCGGGTCCTGCGTGTTGATCAGGCCGCCAAGCCTGACTGCCGTTGCGATGAATGTGCGGGCGTTTTCCCGACGCTCAGTGGCGTATGTGTCAAGAAGTGCGGGATCGTGTCCGGCATGCAGACAGCAGATCAGCTTCCAGCCGAGGTTGGCGATGTCACGGATGCCGGCGCACATGCCTTGCCCCATGAAGGGCGGCGTCTGGTGGGCCGCGTCACCTGCGACCAACAAACGCCCGCGCTGCCACTCGTCGGCAACCAGGGAATGGAACCAGTAGACGGCCGTGCGTTCGATGTCTGCCTCTTCGGGCGTCACCCATTTCGAGAGAAGCGGCCAGACGTTTTCCGGGCGGGCGATCACGGTGCTGTCCTCATCCGGCAGCACGGTCAGTTCCCACCGACGCCGGTTGTTCGGTCCGCGAACATAGGTCGAGGGGCGGGCGGGATCGCAATGCTGGAGAGACCAATCGCCGAGCTCTGGCTTCTCCCGCTTCAGCAGGACGTCCACGACAAGCCACCGTTCGTGGAATCCGAGATCTTCCATGCCGGTTTCGATGAAACGGCGAACGAACGAACGCGCGCCGTCGCAGCCCACGACATAGCGGGCGCGCACGCGCCTTATGCGACCGCAGCTCATGTCCTCGTAGCGCAGGTCGACCCCTTCCTCGTCCTGCTCGATGAAGAAGGCTTCGCATCGCGATTGCATCGTCACGCAGGCAGAGCCTTGCAAGCGATCGCGCAGGATGCGCTCGAGATCCGGCTGGTGGACGCGATAGCTGGAATGCCAACCCAGGGCCGTCACCTCGGCCGGGCGCGGCCAATCCAGAAGGACGGCGCCATCGGGATCGACGAAGCGCATACCGACGTTGAGGCGGCACACGGCCTCCAGTTCCTCGGCGATCCCGATCTGCTGAAACGTCCGCATTACCTCGTCATCGAAATGGACGGCGCGTGGAAGATGATAGGCGGCGTTTTCCCGATCGAGCAGCAGCACGCGGACATTGGCTTGCGCCAGGATGTGCGCAAGAGTCGCTCCGACCGGGCCGCAGCCGACGATGACGACGTCGTAGTGCTTGATCTCGTTTGTCATGTCTGGTCCCTCCATATGTGAATGCGGACGCATCAGTGGCCGGAGCGCGTGAGTTCGCTGAACAGCCACGGACAATCCGCGACCGGCGGCGCCTGGATGCCCCGGGCCGCCGCGTCCATGCGCATGTCGCGCAGGCGTTTCCTGCCGCCCTCCTCGGTTAGGTAGAGGCGTTCATGTCCCCAGAAGGACGGTCCGTCGGAGGTCTGGCGCGGTTCCCACGTCGCGGGATCGATGATCCGGCCACCCCAGCCGTTCTCCACGAAAAAGCCCGAGGGAGAGTTCGCGTAGAACGATGTCATGTAGTCGTTGGTGTGCCGGCCCAACGTATAGGCAACGCAATCTTCGCTTTGCGTGGCGATGTCATACCCCTGTCCGACATCATCGAGATTGCCGAACTCGATCATGAAATGGTGGAAACCCTGCCCGCCCGAACCGACCATGGCAAAGCTGTGATGGCGATTATTGACGTGGAAGAAGTAAAGGCCGTAGGGCTGGAGGCCAAAATCGCTGACGTGGAAATCGAGATTGTCCCGATAGAAGGGCATCATGATTTCGATGTCCCTGACATGAAGTACAGCATGGCCCATGCCATAGGGGCCGGTCTTGAAGCCGGAAATCGGCCGTCCCGGCACGAACGGATCGGAAGCGACCATCGGTTTCCAGATGAGTTCCATCCGGTTGCCCATCGGATCGTCGAACATGACCACGGTGGCGCAGAAACGCCGGTCGCATTCAGCGCGGGTCGCATGGCGGACTCGCGTTCCGGCCTTCTCGAGACGCGCGGCGTAATGGTCGAGGTCGCTCTCGAACTCCACCTCCCAGCCCATGCAGGAAAGCGTCTCGCCCGGCTCGTTCATGATGAAGAGCCGCTGCATCCGGTCGTCCATGCGGAAGGCCAGCTCCCGCGACGAGCGGTCGATGCGCTGCATGCCCAGCAGCCCGCCGGCGAAATCACTCCAGTCGGACAGCTTGTCCGAGCGAATGCCGATATATCCCAAAGCGTTGATTGCCACGTTATCCTCCTGACGCAGTCTGCCTCCCTGCTGCGGAGCGCGGCGTGTCGACCGCGCCCCGCAAACCGTCAATTCGCGTTTGCGATGGGGTTCGACAGGGTACCGATGCCCGTGATCCCAACTTCGATCCGGTCGCCTTCGAACATGTAGAGCGGGGGCGTCCGGAAC
>NZ_JBBNAN010000182.1:0-8317 GCF_037994405.1 Phyllobacterium sp. | reverse complement strand
CTGCGCACCCTTCCCTTTTTACTCTGCAGCGTCCGGCAGGGCCTGCTGCTGCGGTTCGAGCTGACGCGTATCGTCCAGCTCCACATTGAGACCGAGCGAACGCATTTCCTTGACGAGAACGTTGAAGCTCTCCGGAATGCCGGCCTCGAAAGTGTCGTCGCCACGCACGATCGCTTCGTAGACCTTGGTACGACCGGCAACGTCGTCGGACTTGACCGTGAGCATTTCCTGCAGCGTGTAGGCCGCACCGTATGCTTCAAGAGCCCACACTTCCATTTCACCGAAGCGCTGGCCACCAAACTGGGCCTTACCACCCAGAGGCTGCTGCGTAACGAGTGAGTATGGTCCGATCGAACGGGCATGGATCTTGTCGTCAACCAGATGGTGCAGCTTCAGCATGTAGATGTAGCCGACAGTCACCTGACGATCGAAAGGTTCACCCGTACGTCCGTCGTAGAGCGTCGACTGACCGGAAGACTTCAGGCCCGCCTGTTCCAGCATCACGTTGATGTCCGGCTCATGCGCACCGTCAAAGACCGGCGTTGCAATCGACACACCGCGCTTCATCTGTTCGCCCAGACGCACGATGCTCTCGTCGTCATAGTTGCGAACCGGCTCATTGCGGTCGTTGTCCGGAATGATCGATTCAATCGTCATTCTCAGCGGCGCAATGTCACCCTGTGCCTTGTAGGCCTCGATCAGCTCGCCGATCTTCTTGCCCATTCCAGCGCAGGCCCAGCCCAGATGCGTCTCGAGGATCTGCCCGACATTCATGCGGCTTGGCACGCCAAGCGGATTGAGCACGATGTCGACATGCGTTCCGTCTTCAAGGAACGGCATATCCTCAACAGCGGCGATACGCGAAACAACGCCCTTGTTGCCGTGACGGCCAGCCATCTTGTCGCCTGGCTGGATCTTGCGCTTCACAGCGACAAAGACCTTGACCATCTTCATGACACCTGGAGGCATCTCGTCGCCACGCTGGACCTTCTCGACCTTGTCCATGAAGCGTTGCTCGAGCAGCTTCTTGGAGTCGTCGTACTGGTTGCGCAGAGCTTCGATTTCGCCCTGGATCTTCTCGTCCTCGACAGCAAACTGCCACCACTGCGAACGCGGAAATTCACCCATGACGTCCTGTGTTACGACAGTACCCTTCTTGAACGCCTTCGGCCCGGCAACGGCAGCCTTGCCATTGAGAACGTCAGCCAGACGGCCATAGACGTTGCGGTCAAGGATAGCCTGCTCGTCGTCGCGGTCCTTGGCCAAACGCTCGATTTCCTCGCGCTCGATTGCCATGGCACGTTCGTCCTTTTCAACGCCGTGGCGATTGAAAACCCGAACTTCCACAACCGTACCATAGGTCCCGGGCGGCATGCGCATCGAGGTGTCACGAACGTCCGAAGCCTTTTCACCAAAGATGGCGCGCAGAAGCTTCTCTTCCGGCGTCATCGGGCTTTCGCCCTTCGGTGTGATCTTGCCGACGAGAATATCGCCAGGCTGAACTTCGGCACCGATGTAGACGATACCGGCTTCGTCCAGGTTCTTCAGCGCTTCTTCCGAAACGTTCGGAATGTCGCGCGTGATTTCTTCCGGTCCAAGCTTGGTATCGCGGGCCATGACTTCGAACTCCTCGATATGGATCGAGGTGAAGACGTCATCCGAAACGATCTTCTCGGAAAGAAGGATGGAGTCTTCGTAGTTGTAGCCGTTCCACGGCATGAACGCGACGAGTACGTTGCGGCCGAGCGCCAGATCGCCCAGATCCGTCGAAGGACCGTCGGCGATGATGTCACCCTTTTCGATCCGGTCGCCAACACGAACCAGCGGACGCTGATTGATGCAGGTGTTCTGGTTCGAACGCTGGAACTTCATCAGGCGATAAATATCGACGCCCGACTTGCCCGGTACGAGATCTTCCGTTGCACGGATAACGATGCGGGTCGCATCAACCTGATCGACGACACCCGTACGGCGTGCACCGATAGCGGCACCGGAGTCGCGAGCAACGACCGGTTCCATGCCTGTTCCGACGAACGGCGCTTCGGCACGAACCAGAGGCACGGCCTGACGCTGCATGTTCGAGCCCATGAGAGCGCGGTTGGCGTCGTCGTTTTCCAGGAACGGAATGAGCGCTGCGGCAACCGACACGAGCTGTTTGGGCGAAACGTCCATAAGGTCCACGTTTTCACGCGGCGCCATCAGAACTTCACCGGCATGCCGGCAGACAACGAATTCATCCGTGAATGCACCGGAAGCGTCGAGTTCCACATTGGCCTGCGCCACGTGATACTTGGCTTCTTCCATTGCCGACAGATAGACGACTTCGTCCGTCACCTTGCCGTCGACGATCTTACGGTACGGGCTTTCGATGAAGCCGTATTTGTTGACGCGGGCGAAGGTTGCGAGCGAGTTGATCAGACCGATATTCGGGCCTTCCGGCGTTTCAATCGGGCAGATACGGCCATAATGCGTCGGATGAACGTCGCGGACTTCGAAACCAGCGCGCTCGCGGGTCAAACCACCAGGTCCAAGTGCCGAAAGACGACGCTTGTGCGTGATCTCGGACAGCGGATTGGTCTGATCCATGAACTGCGACAGCTGCGAGGAACCGAAGAACTCGCGAACGGCAGCGGCTGCCGGCTTCGCATTGATCAGGTCCTGCGGCATGACGGTGTCGATCTCGATGGACGACATGCGTTCCTTGATGGCGCGCTCCATGCGGAGCAGACCAACACGGTACTGGTTTTCCATCAATTCACCGACCGAACGCACACGGCGGTTACCGAGATTGTCGATGTCGTCGATTTCACCACGGCCATCGCGCAGATCAACCAGCATCTTGACTACGGCCAGGATGTCTTCCTTGCGAAGGATGCGAACAGTGTCTTCCGCATCGAGGTCGAGGCGCATGTTCATCTTCACGCGGCCGACCGCCGAGAGATCATAACGCTCCGAATCGAAGAACAGCGACTTGAACATGGCCTCGGCCGAGTCAATCGTTGGCGGTTCACCCGGACGCATGACGCGGTAGATGTCGAACAGTGCGTCCTGACGGCTTTCATTCTTGTCTACGGCAAGCGTGTTGCGGATGTACGGTCCGATATTGACGTGATCGATATCGAGAACGTTGATCTCCGAAACACCCGTGTCGAGCAGAACCTTGAGCGTCTTCTCGTCGAGTTCGTCGCCGGCTTCGAGATAAACTTCACCGGTCTCGAAGTTGACAATGTCCTCGGCAAGATAGGAGCCAAATAGATCATCTTCAGTTGCCCTGATGAACTTGAGGCCCTTTTCCGCCAGCTGCTTGGCACTGCGTGCGGTCAGCTTCTTGCCGGATTCAAGAACAACTTCGCCGGAATCAGCGTCGATAACATCCGTGGTGGCTTTGAAGCCCTTGAAACGATCAACGGAGAAAGGAATCCGCCAGCTATCCCCATCACGGCTGAAAGTGATGGAGTTATAGAAGGTTGACAGAATTTCTTCGGAGTCCATGCCAAGTGCCATCAGCAGCGACGTCGCAGGGATCTTGCGGCGCCGGTCGATACGTGCATAGACAACATCCTTGGCGTCGAACTCGATGTCGAGCCAGGAACCGCGGTAAGGAATGACGCGTGCGGCGAATAGAAGCTTGCCCGAGGAATGCGTCTTGCCCTTGTCGTGATCGAAGAATACGCCCGGCGAACGGTGCATCTGCGATACGATCACGCGCTCGGTACCGTTGACAATGAACGTGCCGTTATCGGTCATGAGCGGCATGTCGCCCATGTAAACGTCCTGTTCCTTGATGTCCTTGATCGACTTTGCGCCTGTATCCTCATCGATATCGAATACGATGAGGCGCAGCGTCACCTTGAGTGGCGCAGCATAGGTCAGATCGCGCTGACGGCATTCGTCAACGTCGAATTTTGGAGCTTCGAACTCGTACTTGACGAATTCGAGCATAGAAGCACCCGAGAAATCCGAAATCGGGAACACAGACTTGAAGACAGCCTGCAAACCTTCATCCATACGCCCGCCTTTGGGCTCTTCCACCATCAGAAACTGATCGTAGGAAGCTTTCTGAACCTCGATGAGGTTCGGCATCTCTGCGACTTCCGGAATCTTACCGAAAAACTTGCGTACGCGCCTACGACCATTGAAAGAATGGGTCTGAGCCATCGTCGCTCCTCGTCTTTATGCCAGAATCTGGCCTGTTTCTTAAAACCGCATCTGCGGCCCCGTGAACGGGACAAAACCCGTTTCCTGAAAGCATCGAAATTGCCGTCAGGAAAAGGGTTCAGTACCGGAACCCCCGAAGGGGAAAGTCGGCGGACAGGTTGCCCTGCCCGCCAATAACGCAAGACTTACTTGAGTTCGACCTTGGCGCCAGCAGCTTCGAGCTGTGCCTTGATCTTGTCAGCTTCGTCCTTGGCAGCGCCTTCCTTGACAGCCTTAGGAGCTGCTTCAACGAGGTCCTTGGCTTCCTTGAGGCCGAGACCGGTGATTGCGCGAACTTCCTTGATCACGTTGATCTTGTTAGCGCCGGCTTCGGTCAGAACGACGTCGAATTCAGTCTTTTCTTCAACTGCAGCAGCAGCTGCACCACCGCCAGCGGCAGCAGCAACAGCAACCGGAGCAGCAGCAGAAACGCCCCACTTCTCTTCAAGAAGCTTCGAAAGTTCAGCTGCTTCGAGAACGGTCAGGTTGGACAGGTCGTCTACGATCTTTGCGAGATCAGTCATTTTGATATTCCTTTACAAGGTTCGATATATTGTGACAGCGAGAACGGCCTTATGCCGCTTCGTCCTTCCGGGCATAGGCGCCGAAAACGCGGGCAAGCTGACCTGCCGGTGCGTTGACGATCTGAGCGATGCGGGTAGCTGGTGTCTGGATCATACCAACCAGCTTTGCGCGCAACTCGTCGAGTGATGGAAGTGCGGCCAGGGCCTTTACACCTTCCGGGTCGAGAGTTGTTGCTCCCATCGAGCCACCGAGGATGACGAGCTTTTCGTTACCCTTGGCAAATTCGATGGCGATCTTTGGTGCCGTAATCGGATCGTTGGAATAGGCAACGAGTGTCTGACCTGTGAACAGGTCAGCGATGCCTTCCGAATCCGTGCCCTGAAGAGCGATCTTGGCAAGGCGGTTCTTCGCGACTTTAACGGTGCCACCAGCATCACGCATCTTGGAGCGAAGGTCGCTCAGCTGCGCAACGGTGAGACCGGTATAGTGGGCCACGACAACTGAACCAGAGTCTTTGAAGACCCCATTCAGCCACGCGACGAATTCGCGCTTTTCCGCTTTTTCCACTGTCTCTCTCCATTTGACAGAAACACACGATTGCGCCCCTGTCGGGTTGCCTTTTGCTGCAAGGGCCAATTCGAAAACTGGAACCACACAGCACTTGAGGATCCTGTCCCCCTTGCTTCGCCGAAACCGGCTAACGCGAAAGGCAACTACGGTTCGAACCTTGTTCATCGGGCTATGCCCTCAAAACCTGGCTGTTCCACGTCTCATGCGGGTTCTTGGCGAATTAAGGCGAACCACCCGCAATCTCGGACAGGATAACCGGACTTTCATCCGGTTATCCAGGCCCCGAAGGGCCTGGAATTCTTTTGGTCTCAAACAGTTAGGCTTGAGACTTCCATCAACAGTTACGCTGGGCGTACAGTTGATGGATCGATTTTGACGCCAGCGCCCATCGTCGAGGAAATCGCGACGCGCTTGACATATTCGCCCTTGGCACCAGCTGGCTTTGCCTTGGTGACTGCGTCGGCGAACGCCTTGATGTTCTCTTCCAGCGCCTTGGCATCGAACGATGCCTTGCCAACGCCAGCGTGAACAATACCGGCCTTCTCGACGCGGAACTCGACTGCACCGCCCTTGGAAGCCTTGACGGCAGCGGCAACGTCAGCCGTAACCGTACCAACCTTCGGGTTCGGCATCATGCCGCGCGGGCCGAGTACCTTACCGAGACGGCCAACCAGCGGCATCATGTCCGGAGTGGCAATGCAGCGATCGAAATCGATCTTGCCGCCATTGACGATCTCGAACAGATCTTCCGCACCGACGATATCGGCACCGGCCTTCTTGGCTTCTTCAGCCTTGTCGCCGCGAGCAAATACAGCCACGCGAACCGTACGGCCCGTACCGTTCGGCAGATTGACGACGCCGCGAACCATCTGGTCCGCATGACGGGGATCAACGCCGAGATTCATTGCAACTTCGATGGTCTCATCGAACTTGGCAACCGCACGCTCCTTGACCATGGCAATAGCCGAAGTCAGGTCATAGAGCTTGTTGCGGTCAACGCCTTCACGAACCTTCGCTACACGCTTTGAAAGCTTTGCCATCGTCTTAGCCCACCACTTCCAGGCCCATCGAACGGGCAGAACCTTCGACCATGCGCATGGCGGCTTCAACGTCCGCTGCATTCAGGTCTTTCATCTTTGCCTCAGCGATTTCGCGGACCTTGTCACGCGAAATCTTGCCGGCGACTACCTTGCCTGGCTCTTTGGAACCGGACTTCAGGTTTGCAGCCTTCTTGAGGAAATAAGACACCGGCGGCGTCTTCATCGCAAAGGTGAAGGACTTGTCCTGATAATATGTAATCACGACTGGAATTGGCGAACCCTTTTCCAGTTCCTGCGTAGCCGCATTGAAGGCCTTGCAGAATTCCATGATGTTGATGCCGCGCTGACCAAGTGCCGGTCCGATCGGCGGGGATGGCGTTGCCGATCCTGCCGAAACCTGCAGCTTGAGCTGGCCTGCTACTTTCTTAGCCATAACTTCTGCCTTTTTACACCATGCCGGATAACCGGCGGCTTTTCATTGTGCCGGAGAAACCGGCGGTTGCAGTTTGGTGGTGCGGTTCAAAGGCCCGGCTAAAGGCCGCCTCACCTCCCACCATGAATTGATCAGACCTTTTCGACCTGACCAAATTCCAGATCGACCGGCGTTGCGCGGCCGAAAATCGAAACTTCCACCTTGAGGCGCGAACGCTCTTCGTCGACTTCCTGAACGGTGCCATTGAACGAAGCGAACGGACCATCGGCGACGCGAACACTCTCGCCAATCTCAAACGAGATCGAAGCCTTCGGACGCTCGACGCCTTCCTGAACCTGGGTCAGGATGCGCTCGGCCTCCTTGTCAGAAATCGCAATCGGCTTGTTGTCCGAACCGAGGAACCCCGTAACCTTCGGCGTGTTCTTGATCAGATGATAGGCATCATCCGTCAGATCAGCACGAACCAGGACATAACCCGGGAAGAACTTGCGCTCGGCATCGACCTTGCGGCCACGGCGCACCTCGACCACTTTTTCGGTCGGCACGAGGATCTTCTCGAAAAGATGCGACAGACCCTTCTGCCTTGCCTTTTCTTCGATCGACTCTGCGACCTTCTTCTCAAAATTCGAATAGGCGTGAACGATATACCAGCGCGCGGTCATTATTGATTCCCAATCCCGATTTTCTTGTCAGCCTGCGTTAACGACCAAGACCGAGAACGAGATCGATCCCGTACGCCATCAACTGATCCGCTGCGAAGAAAAAGATCGCAGCAAAAAACGCCATTACCATCACCATCGCGGTGGAAATGAGCGTTTCGCGGCGCGAAGGCCACGTGACCTTTGCGGTTTCAGCGCGCACTTGCTGAAAAAAAGTTATTGGATTCGTTTTGGATGCCATTTACCGCTCGTGCGTGTCATGTTGCTGTAAACATGCTGTGCTGCTATCGAAACAACACCATCTGTCCACACCATTGCGGCCCGTAAAGCTGACCGTTCAGCTCCACGCACCGCGTGTCTGTTGATGTTACATAGAACCGATTCCGGAAAAACACAAGGCCCCCGGATTCGTTTCTTTCCAAACATCTGTCGGTTACACCATCCAATCGTGTACCGGCAGACTATAAGTTGGCAGGGGAGACAGGATTCGAACCTGCGACCTACGGTTTTGGAGACCGCCGCTCTACCAACTGAGCTACTCCCCTACGTTCGGGGCGTACATTCCACAAACCCGTTGCTATTTCAAGCCCTATCGGCATCGCTTTGCAGGAATTAGAATATTTGCAATCGCTTGGCCCCGGCAAATGCTTGCTTTCAGCGCTGCAAATGCTTGCTTTCAGCGCTATTGCACCTTCTTAAGCTGAGTTTGAACACAGTTTTCAAAACGGGAAGGCAATTCGCAGTTACCGATTGCCGCGAGATCGCCGCGCTCCGTCGCCAGTCCGTATTGCTGGAGCTCGTCTGCCGAGAGAATCACAATATCGCTCGCGGGAATTGCCAGCATGCGCGCCACGAGAGTTTTATCTATCCCCATCTCGATAAAATAGCCGTCG
>NZ_JBBNAN010000181.1:0-2847 GCF_037994405.1 Phyllobacterium sp. | reverse complement strand
AGACTGCCTTGATCCGAGCCAGTAGCTCCCGTGCGGCAAAGGGCTTTGCAAGATAGTCATCCGCGCCCATCTCGAGACCTACAATGCGATCGGTTTCGTCATTGCGCGCCGTCAGCATAAGGACAGGAGTCGCCTTGTGTTTGCCCGCCCGCAATTCGCGGCATAAGACCAGGCCGTCATCGCCAGGCATCATAACGTCGAGGATGACGAGATCGACCGAATTTGCCTCGAGAAATGCCCGCATATGCCGCCCGTCTGCTGCAACGCTAACGCGCAGGCCGCTCTTCTTGAGATAGCCCGAAACCAGCTCACGGATCTCCCGATCGTCATCAACGATCAGGATGTGATCAATGTGATCCATCGCAAAGTGTCCTCGATTTCTGTCAGCCACGGCGTCACCGCAATTTCCAATGCGCTGTCAATCATCTACTTATCACGATAATTATTATTGTGCAAATTAATATGGAGGAACCTTTGACTGCGATGGCAGATGGTTCAATCAATATCCGTCGACTTCAACGACAGCTTGGGCAAACGCCTGCGGGGCCTCCTGCGGTAGATTGTGGCCGATGCCGCCTTTAATTGTCCGGTGACTGTATTTGCCCGAGAATTTCTGGCGATAGGATGCGGGATCCGGGTGCGGGGCACCATTGGCATCGCCTTCAAGGGTGATCGTGGGCACTGTGATCACCGGACCTTCTGCGAGGCGCCTTTCCAGATCATCGTATTGCGGCTCACCAGCAGCCAGGCTCAACCGCCAACGGTAATTATGGATCACTACCGCGACGTGATCCGGGTTGTTGAAGGCTTCTGCGGATCGGTCAAACGTGGCATCGTCAAAGTTCCATTTCGGCGATGCGATTTGCCAAATGAGCTTCGCAAAATCATGCCGGTTGCTCTCATAGCCTTGCCGCCCACGTTCCGTGGCAAAGTAGAACTGGTACCACCAGGCGAGCTCCGCCCTGGGCGGCAGTGGCTTCTTGTTGGCTTCCTGACTGCCGATCAGGTAGCCGCTCACCGAGACCATGGCCTTGCAGCGCTCAGGCCAGAGCGCGGCCACGATGTTCGCCGTACGCGCGCCCCAGTCGTAGCCAGCGACGATTGCCTTGGGTATCTTCAGCGCATCCATCAACGCAATGATATCGGCAGCGACCACCGATTGTTGACCGTTCCGCACAGTTTCACTTGAGAAGAACCGTGTGGTGCCGTAGCCGCGCAGATATGGGACAATCAGCCTGTAGCCTGCCGACGCCAGCAGTGGAGCGACGTCGACGAAGCTGTAAATGTCATAGGGCCAACCGTGCAGAAGAATGACCACAGGACCGTCGGCAGGGCCGACGTCCGCATATCCGATGCTGAGAACGCCAGCATCGATCTGTTTGAGTGGCCCGAACGACGTGTTCGTCCCAGGTTTGATATCGGGTAAAACCACACGCTCTGTCTTGGCTTGTGCGTCTGCGGTCCCGATCATACCGAGCTCGGCAGCAGCAATGCTCATGACGGCAATACCCAGAAAACCGCGGCGATGATGGTTGATTTCTTCGGACATCACATTCTCTCCAACTGATTTGGCGCAATCCCGAGAAGACACTCCTCTTGTATCCGTAATGTATCCCGATCCGTCGAATTTCGAATACTGATGTAGCTCTCAGGCGTCCGGATACATTTGCTTACAAACCAACACGGCCAGGCACTGATCAGATCGCGCGCTCCGACCATCCCGTTCAACCGATTCTTCGCCGGATCCGATAGATCAACTGGCAGCGGTAAAGTCATATCCCGTAACAAATCGGCGTCGCCACTCTTCTCAACAAGCGAACGCACGTTCATCATATCGTCGGTCGTCTGTGATCATTCCATCAGGTTGGTCTGAACAACCCGACCCCACCGGAAAAACACTGATGGCCACCTAACCTCAGCACCTACACCTAACGGGACACGATCGTAGGTCGGTCCGAACTCAAAGACTTTGCCAAGTTTCTTGAACTTTTGCGCGAATGTTTCCGAAATCAGATCGCTGACATAAGGCCGCTTACCGCCATCTCATCGAGCAGCCGGCGCGCCTTTGCATCACCCTGATCAGCAGCCTTCTCGAGCCACTCAGCAGTTTTGGCTTGCTCTGCTCAACTCCAGTTCCCTCGTAGTAGGGAATGGCCAAATTGAGCTGGGCATCGACGTTCCTTGCACTGCGGCCTTTGTAAACCATTCAACCGCGAGCTTATCGTCCCCGGGGCAATCCTCGCCCCTCAGAATACAATGCTCCTAGTTGTATTTTGTGACATCGCGAGGACCTTATCTGCCGCTTTTCGAAGAAATTCGGCGGCGACCCGATCGTCCTTCGGCAGCCAAGACCACCATTCAGAGACATCGCTCCCAAGTTATTTTGCGCGTCGGGGTATTCGAGTTCCACAGCCTTTCGGTAAAAAAACTGCGAGATCGTTGTGGAACCAAACCGAGTCCCGTCTGATATATCAGCCGAGACACTGATTGTAGTGGTGTTCAGTACCATTTCTTGCTCCGACTTTTTGTTGGGAAGCATGGGCCCCGGACGCTGCGCGTATCCACGCTTGTTCGCCCGCACAAATTCGGAAAACCGCTAGAAGAGGTAGTGCGAATCGCGCGGATAGGTGGTGGGCAGCGGCAATCCCGGTGATCATTTTGGTCGGCACTTAGCTCCGCAAATTTGTCGCGCGATTTGTTGCCTTCGCTAGCCACGTTTTTCGGCCTTTCGATCTGCCGCACAAATATTTCGACAGCCGCATCAAGGGAAGTCGCTGCCGCAAAGGCCGAATTCTTCTGAGCCTCTTTGACCATAATCCCGATGTTGACATCGGGATTGCGTCGCTC
>NZ_JBBNAN010000180.1:0-4401 GCF_037994405.1 Phyllobacterium sp. | reverse complement strand
GGCCTTGCCCGCCGAAAATCAAGATTCATTCAACAATTTCAGCAGCTTGCTGTTTATGGACGGGCACTAGTTAGGGTCTGGGCCCATTAATATGATCGAAATGGCGCCTGAAACGGCAAGAAGATGCAGCGGGATCTTTCCTCCGGCCGAACGGTTCGCTTGCAGCCATTTCGGCGTCCGCAGGATATGGTCTTTTCGCCCGGCTACATTGTCGCAAAGGCTCGAAAATGGATAAACATTTCTTGTCCCTCTGCTCCTCGTATCCGAACGAAAAGCCCCATACCATTTCAACCAGATTAACAGGTCCTGACCTGAGGGCTGATTTTATTTGTGCAAACTTCATAGAACTGCAAAAAAACTGAAACGTTCCCCGCGCAAAGAAGAGGCAGCCAGCCACTTTGAATTGGCGCATAATCTCTCCTGAGACCGCTTCCGGTTTTGGGTTATGCGCCAGCCAGCCCCGGAGAGAATGTTCATGACCAGATCGGCACCCGTGACCCGCCGCAACTTCCTCGTTTCAACCGGAGCGGTTGCACTGACCGCCGCATCTGGCCTTGCCCTCCCCTCCTATTCGCGCGCCAATACCCGTCCCGTATTCACCCATGGCGTCCAATCCGGCGATGTGGATGCGACGACAGGCATGATCTGGACAAGGACCGACAGGCCCGCTCGCGTCAACATCGAAGTTTCCACCACGGAAAGCTTTGCGGATGCGGTCAAACTGCCCCCGCTCAATGCCTTTCCCGATAGCGATCTTGCCGTAAAGCAGCTACTGACGGATCTCGCTTCGGATCAGGATATCTTCTACCGCCTGACTGCGGTCGATCTCAGCGATCTCAATGCCGTTTCCGAGCCGGTCACCGGGCGTTTCAAGACCGCCCCGATGTCAAAACGCAATATCCGCTTCGCCTGGTCCGGCGATACCGTGGGTCAGGGCTGGGGCATCGACGAGACGGGCCTGAAAACCTATGCGACGATCGCCCGCCACACACCGGATTTCTTCCTGCATTCGGGCGATACGATCTATGCCGATGGGCCGCTGGTCGAGGAAGTTAATCTCAAGGACGGCACCAAGTGGAAAAACCGCATCATCACCGATGAAAAGCGCAAGGTGGCAGAGACGCTGGACGAATATCGCGGCCAGTGGAAATACAATCTTCTCGACGATCACGTCCGTTCGCTGAACTCCATCTGCCCGACATTCTTCCAATGGGACGACCATGAGGTCACCAACAACTGGTCGTCCTCGAAGAATCTTGCGGGCGATGATCGCTATACGGAAAAATCCATTGCGCTGCTGTCTGCCCGCGCTGGCCGTGCGTTCCACGAAATGACGCCGATCCGCTATACCCCGGCCGAACCGGGCCGGGTCTACCGCAAGATCGCCTATGGTCCGCTGCTCGATGTTTTCTTTCTTGACCTGCGCTCCTATCGCGGACCGAATGGTCCCGACATGGAAGACACCATCACACCGGAATCCTCCATTCTCGGCGAACGGCAGGTTCGCTGGCTGAAGCGCGAACTCCTGAACTCCAGGGCTACATGGAAAGTGATCGCCGCAGATATGCCACTCGGCCTCGTCGTCTGGGATAATGCCAAGGAAAAGAAGGGCTCGGAAGCTGTCGCCAATGGCGACAACGGCCCGGCCAAAGGCCGCGAGCTCGAGATTGCCGATCTGCTCCGTTTCATCAAGTCTGCAGGCATCAAGAACACCGCCTGGTTCACCGCCGACGTGCATTACACTGCAGCGCATTACTACAACCCGGACAAGGCGCAATTCCAGGACTTCGAACCGTTCTGGGAATTCGTTTCCGGCCCGATCCACGCCGGGACCTTCGGACCCAACGATCTGGATCAGACCTTCGGTCCGGAGCTCAAGTTCATCAAGGCGCCAACCCCAGAACAGGGACAGAACCTGCCGCCCTCAGCCGGGCTGCAGTTCTTCGGACTTGTGGACATTGATGGGGCAAGCGAACAGATGACCGTTCGCCTGATGGACCGCGAGAACGTCGAACTTTACAAGGTGACACTCGATCCCGTCCGCTCGATCTGAAGTGCGGGCACGAAATCTGTCTGACGGCGAAACGGACGCCATTGCCGCCCGTTTTCGTTTCAGGCCGCCTGCAATGTCAGCGCATCCCAGGCTGCCATGGCGGCATCGGCAGTCTTCATCAACTGGTCCAGCGATGCCCCGTCACGTGCGGTGATCGACATGCCATGCTGCACGGTGGCGTAGAACTCCGCCACCTGCTGGCAATCGATCGTCGCCGGTAATTCGCCTTCGCGTATCCCGCGCTCCAATCTGTCACCCAGCTGGCTCACATTCTCCAGACGCCGGTCGCGTAGCAGTGTGCAGACCGATTCCGAACCCCGCTCGCCATGCAGGGCCCCAAGCACGATCAGGCAGCCATGCGGCTCATCGGCATGTGTATAGGCGAGCGCCGTCTCCTTGAGGAAATTGGCAAAGCCTTCGCGCGCCGTTGCGGCTGCCGACAGGGCATCCCAGATCTGCACACCGACCCTGGTTCGATAGACTTCGACGGCTTCCCTGAACAGCCCCGCCTTGCTGCCGAAAGCTGCGTAAAGGCTGGGCGCGTTGATCTCCATCGCCCCGGTGAGGTCAGCCATGGAGGCGCCCTCATAGCCTTTCGCCCAGAAAACCTCCATGGCGCGTAAAAGGGCGGTATCGCGGTCGAATGCGCGCGGGCGGCCTCTTTGCGTCACGGCGTCTCCTTTATGTAATGATCAATACATAAAACGCTTGACGCCCTTCCGCAAGTGCCCTATGCCTTTTTGTATCAATCATTACATAAAAGGAATCCACATGACTCGTCTCAACAACAAGGTAGCTATTGTCACGGGTGGAAGCCGCGGCATTGGCGCCGCAATAGCGCTCAAACTGGCTGAAGACGGCGCCGATATCGCCAT
Organism: Phyllobacterium sp.; assembly: GCF_037994405.1. Lineage (GTDB taxonomy): Bacteria > Pseudomonadota > Alphaproteobacteria > Rhizobiales > Rhizobiaceae > Phyllobacterium. The sequence continues at coordinate 1,473 of NZ_JBBNAN010000180.1, read as the reverse complement.
CACCTATACCAGTGCTGCCGCCAAGGCGGATACCGTCGTCAAGGATATCGAAAAGCTGGGGCGCCGTGCCATTGCCATCAAGGCTGACAATCTCGATGCCACCGCTGTCGAAGCGGCAGTCAACGAGGCTCATGCCAGGCTTGGCAGGTTGGATATTCTGGTCAACAGCGCGGGCGTCTTCTCGGTCGATCAGATCGAGACGGCCACACTCGATGAGTTTGATCGCGTCATGTCCATCCACGTCCGGGCAAGTTTCGTTGCCTCAAAGGCCGCTTCCGCCCTCATGGGAGCCGGAGGACGCATTGTCTCCGTCGGCAGCAACCTTGGCGAGCGCGTGCCGTTCCCGGGCCTCAGCATCTATGCAACCAGCAAGGCCGCGCTTGTCGGTCTGACCAAGGCGCTGGCGCGTGACCTTGGCCCGAAGGAAATCACCGTTAATATCGTTCAGCCTGGCTCGACCGATACGGACATGAATCCCGCCAACGGCGATCATGCCGACGCGCAGCGCGCCTTGATGGCGATCCCGCGCTTCGGTCAGGCGAAAGATATTGCGGGTATTGTGGCCTTTCTGGCAGGCGAAGAAGGCCGCTTCATCACTGGCTCGGCCCTCACCATCGACGGCGGCACCAATATCTGACCCCATGCTGACCGCGTAAGGGCGGAACCTCAGAGGTCGCCCTTGCGTACCAACTTGCCTTCCTCGGCCTTGTGGAAATATTGCGAGCAGACCAGCCAGCCCTTCAGCGGCCGCAGCAGTGCGAGGCTGCCAAGTAGCGTCAATGGCACCGTCGTGAACAGATGCACCCAGATCGGCACTTCATATGTGGTCTGCAGCCACAATGCGAAGACCAGAGCCGGCACGGCGACAATGGTCATGGCGAAGAAGGCCGGACCATCGGCGGGATCGGCGAAAGAATAATCGAGCCCGCAAACCTCGCACGACGGCGCCAATTTGAGAAAGCCGTTGAACAGATGCCCCTGCTGGCATTGGGGACACCGCCCCAGAATTCCCGTCTTCATCGGATTTTCGGTTGCGTGATAATGAATGTGTGCCATGGCCTTGCCTTTCAAGACGGATCCAGTTGTATGGTCTACCAGTGGAAAATCCATACACTTATCCAAATTCTTGGCTGGTATATACGTCTTGTATGGCAAAAAATAAAGATATATTCCGAAATCGCGACAAAAAAGCTTGATCCGTTTGACGATCTTCTGTAATTGTATGGATAGATAGCCATACAATGAGTCACATATGACAATTTGGAAACCCCGTTTCGCCGCCTCTGCCCGCTACAAGCATCAAGGCATTGTCGAAGCTCTGCGGGCTGATATCGCCGCTGGCCTGATCAAGTCCGGCGACGCCCTGCCGCCCCAGCGCGACATCGCGCGGCAACTTGGGGTGGACCTCACCACCGTGACACGTGCGCTGAACGAAGCGCGCCGCCTTGACCTGATCGAGGCAAGAACCGGCTC
>NZ_JBBNAN010000179.1:0-2028 GCF_037994405.1 Phyllobacterium sp. | reverse complement strand
GTCATGGCTACCTCCTCAGCGCTCTACTGTTCAGTGAGCAATGATACGATGGAGGATGCGTCGCCGCTTCGGGCGAATTGCCCAGGCAGTGTCAGCGGCACAATGGGCAATTCTCACCAAAGAATATCGAAGTGTCAGATCAGACCATGTTCGTATGCATAGGCCGTGGCCGCCGCCCGCGTCGGTACGTCCAGCTTGTTGAAGATATTGCTCGCATGTCTGTTGATCGTCTTCTCGCTCAAAGACAGCTCCCGCGCGATGATTTTGTTGCTCTTGCCGGCAGCAATCAGACGCAGCACCTGCATCTCGCGCGCCGTCAATCCACTTTGGCGATCCGATGGCGCAAGGCGCGCGAGCTTGTCGACATGCGCAAGATCGGGTTTGGCTCCCAACTGCAGGAACACCGCCCTGGCGGCGCTGAGCTCAATCTCGGCTCCGTCACTATCTCCCACGGCCCTGCAAGCCATGCCGATCAGAACCCGCACGCGCGCGGCGGCATAAGGTGCCCCGAGGTCTTGCCATACCGTGCATGCGGGACGCAGTGAAAGAAGGGCGGCTCCCATATCGCCTTCCGCCAATTCGAGGGCTCCTCGCGTTTCTGCTGCCATTGCAGACAGCACGCTTGTGCCGAACCATTCCGCTGTCTCGCTGAGTTCACTGCAAGCGCCACGGGCTTCCTGAATGTCACCTGCGGCCAGTGTGATCTCGACATGAGCGGGCAGAACCCGCGCACGATCCAGTTGGTCGGTGGTGCCGGCGACCTTACGGCGGATCCCGGCCACGGCGTCGTCGATGCGGCCCTGGGCCATCCGAAGGAGTGCAAGGCCTGGTTGCGGGTCCCATCCCCACTGTCCCGCGTTACGGTAGGCTTCCTCGGCCAAGCCGAATTCTCCGCGAAGGCGATGGACCTCGGCTTGCTGGTATAGAGCGGCCGCCGCGGCTTTCTGCCGGTCTCTACAGGAAAAACGCTGGTACGCACGTTGCGCCTCCCCGATGAGGCCGTCGCCCATCAGCTTGACGATCCGGCCGCGGTGCTCAGCCATCAATGGCTCCAGGAGGGAATGCCGCAGATGTTTCATCGCGGCCAGCGTCCCGGCTTCGTCGGCTTCGACAAGGCGCGAGTAGCCGACCACATCGGCAATTAGTATGGCGGCCAAACGCCGCTCAACCTGAGGCAAAGTCATTTTAATCCGAGGAAACAATAGCTCATTGCCGCGAATATTACGACTTGAATCAGGATGGATGAAGGTCGGTTAACCTACGCGAGAGCAGCCGTTTGTCGTCTCAACCGGCCTTGGTGCATGAATAATTTCTGAACGGTTCGGCGATAGGCAAACAGGATCGCAATCAGCTTGATCCGAGTGCCATGCCGTACAAACACAACGCCGATCGTCGTCATCACATCGCAAAGATGAAATTCAGGGTGACGAATTGGCGGGAATACGAAGGAGGTCTGCGTCGGCGTGGCAGTCTTACACTGTGGATGACGCCGGAAGCATTGGCCGGATGGCGCGCACCACGGCGAAAAACGCGAGGTGGTCAACCCCGGTATTCCGATCTTGCCATCGAAACGGCCCTGACGCTGGGCTGTGTGTTCGGAATGCGGCTGCGCCAGACCGAAGGGCTCATGAACTCGGTGTTCGATCTGATGGGACTTGATATACCCGTCCCCGATCATACGACCCTGAGCCGTCGGGCACAGAAATGGATGCCACCCGCCCGACGAAACCCGCCCCTGGCGGACGGCCCGTTGCACGTGCTTGTCGACAGCACGGGATTAAAAGTCTACGGCGCCGGGCAATGGCTGGAGCAGAAACATGGCGCAGATCACGACGCAACTGGCGCAAGCTCCATCTGGCAGTGGATGCCAATAGTGGCGCGATCATTGCCCATAAGCTGACCGACCAGGACACGGATGATCCTTCCCAGGTGTCGCCATTGCTCAGCCAGATCGACGGCGAGATTGACCAGTTCACAGCCGACGGAGCCTATGATGGCAAGCCAACCTATCGGTCTGTCCTGCAGCAC
>NZ_JBBNAN010000178.1:0-6626 GCF_037994405.1 Phyllobacterium sp. | reverse complement strand
GTCGTATATCGTGGTGCCGTAGTAGCCGCCATATCCGCTGTATCCGCCATAATATGGGCCGTCGACAGCGACGCAGCCGGATAGAGACAGCCCTGACAGCCCAGTCATCGCGACCACAACCAAATATTTGATAGACATCGCATATCCTCCGACCAAATTCTTATACGACGTTCGGCGAGCAAGTCGAGAAAACAATGGCGGTTCTCACCGACGTCCGCTCCAGATTCAACAAACCGGGGCGCAAATAGTTCCGCGGACCGACTATGAGCACAAAGAGCAGGCTTCGGCCCCCTTTCTGGTTGCATTTGAAGCGTTGCTTCATCCGTTCGCTTGGCGGAGAAATCGGTGCTACGCACAGCTGTGCAATGATAAATCCCTCATTAATTGGTCTATAGCTCTGAATCCCGCTTGACGCTGGGTGCAGAAAATGGAATAAATATTTCAGAAACTGAGCGCGCGGTCCGTATATTCCGTAATTTGATGTTCAGGATCGAGTTTGCGCGAAACTTCGCGCGCTCTACACGTCCGGATATTCGCAAGCCAGGGGTAGGTTGGCCGCGTAGATAAGGTGTGTGGAGGTTCCGGATTAAACAGGTGTGGCCGGGCACCAATTGTGGAGGAGAAGAAATGAAAAAGCTTTTGTTGGGCGTGGCTGCTTCAGCCTTGATGATCGGGTCGGCATCGGCCGCCAATATCGGCGTTTCCATGGCGCTGTTCGACGACAACTTCCTGACCGTATTGCGCAATGGTATGCAGGACTATGCTAAGACGCTGGATGGCGTGACGCTGCAGGTTGAGGATGCGCAGAACGACGTTGCCAAGCAGCAGAGCCAGATCCAGAATTTTATCGCTTCCAAGGTCGATGCGATTATCGTCAATCCGGTTGATACGGACGCGACTGCGGCTATGTCGAAGATTGCCGCGGAGGCAGGAATTCCGCTGGTCTATGTCAATCGCGAGCCGGTGAATGTCAACGAACTTCCCGCAAAGCAGGCCTTTGTTGCATCAAACGAAGCCGAGTCCGGAACGCTCGAGACCAAGGAAGTCTGCAAGCTATTGAAGGGCAAGGGCGACATCGTGGTCATGATGGGCGAATTGTCCAACCAGGCAGCGCGCCAGCGTACCAAGGACGTTCATGACGTGATTGCCACGGACGAGTGCAAAGGTCTTAAAATCGTTGAAGAACAGACGGCCAACTGGTCGCGTACACAGGGCGCCGACCTGATGACGAACTGGCTCTCTGCCGGTCTCAAATTCGATGCGGTCGTCTCCAACAATGACGAAATGGCAATCGGTGCAATCCAGGCACTCAAGGCTGCCGGGCGCTCGATGGACTCAGTTGTTATCGGCGGTGTCGATGCCACACAGGACGCGCTTGCCGCCATGGCTGCCGGCGACCTCGACGTAACGGTGTTCCAGAATGCCGCCGGACAGGGTCGCGGTGCGGTTGATGCGGCGCTGAAGCTTGCGAAGGGCGAGAAGGTCGAGACGAAGGTCTATGTTCCCTTCGAGCTCGTAACGCCGGAGAACCTGCAGAAGTACCAGAAGTCCAATTAAGGGTTTCGTTCAAACCGCGTCGAGCTTTACCCTGCCCGTTGTGGGGAGGGACGGAGCGAAGTGACGGGGAGGGGTTCTCTTAAACCGCAATTCTTGCAATGGCATCGCTCCTTTTTCGTTGCAAGAAAGACCCAGCCCCGGACCTGCGGCCCGACCCTCCCCACAAGGGGAAGGGCAGGTGGCAACGTTTGACATAATATTGAACGGAAGTTTGGCGAGCCACGGTTTCGCCCATCTTAGGCCCCGCAAGGGGAGAGATAATCGGCATCGACGTTTTTGACGATGCTATAATAGACCCTCTCTGGGAGGAGATGATCATGTCAGTCAGTCCCTCGACCATGGCCGCTGTGCGTGCCAGTGGTGCTGTGCCGCAGGCGGAATATCTTCTTAACGCGGAGAATGTCCGCAAGGAATTTCCCGGCGTGCTCGCGCTGGACGATGTGCAGTTCCGGCTGAAACGCGGCACGGTGCACGCGTTGATGGGCGAGAACGGCGCCGGTAAATCCACTCTGATGAAGATTCTTGCTGGAATATATATTCCAGATCAGGGCGAGGTTTATCTGAAAGGTCTGCCGATCCGTCTCAAATCGCCATTGGATGCTCTGGAGAATGGCATCGCGATGATCCATCAGGAGCTCAACCTGATGCCGTTCATGACGGTGGCCGAGAATATCTGGATCCGGCGCGAGCCGAAGAACGGTTTCGGCTTCGTCGACCATGGCAAGATGTATGACATGACGGCCGAGCTGTTCAAGCGGCTGAACATCACGCTCGATCCCGAAAGCCAGGTGCGGGACCTGAGCGTTGCCAACCGGCAGATGGTGGAGATCGCCAAGGCCGTTTCCTATGAATCCGATGTGCTGATCATGGATGAGCCGACTTCGGCGCTGACCGAGCGCGAAGTGGAACATCTGTTCGCGATCATCCGCGATCTGCGTGCGCAGGGCATCGGCATTGTCTATATCACCCACAAGATGAACGAGCTGTTCGAGATTGCCGACGAATTCTCGGTGTTCCGCGATGGCCGCTATATCGGGACGCATGCTTCAACCGATGTGACCCGCGACGATATCATCAAGATGATGGTCGGTCGCGAGATCACCCAGATGTTCCCGAAGGAGACCGTGCCGATCGGCGATGTCGTCCTCTCGGTCAAGGATCTTTCGCTGAAGAATGTCTTCCACGATGTATCGTTCGACGTGCGGGCCGGGGAGATTCTCGGTGTCGCCGGTCTGGTTGGATCGGGCAGGTCGAATGTGGCCGAGACGATCTTTGGCGTGACGCCCGCAACGGCGGGTACCATTTCCATCAATGGTCAACCCGTCAAGATGAATTCGCCCAACCAGGCGATCAGTCACGGCATGGCTTTCATCACCGAGGACCGCAAGGAGACCGGCTGCCTGCTCATTCTCGACGTGCTTGAGAACATGCAGATCGCCGTGTTGCAAGACCGGTTCGTCAAGTATGGCTTTGTCACGGAGAAGGAAATCACCAAGGCGTGCAAGACCATGAGCGATACGCTACGGGTCAAGACACCGAACATGGAGGAGAGGGTCGAAAACCTTTCCGGTGGCAACCAGCAGAAGGTGCTGATCGGCCGGTGGCTTTTGACCAAGCCAAAAATCCTCATTCTCGACGAACCGACGCGCGGTATCGATGTCGGCGCCAAGGCGGAAATTCACCGCCTTGTATCGCAACTCGCCAAAACAGGGGTCGCGGTGATCATGATCTCGTCGGAAATGCCGGAAGTGCTCGGTATGAGCGACCGGATCATGGTGATGCATGAGGGCCGGGTTACCGGCTTTCTCGATCGAGAAGAAGCAACCCAGGTAAAAGTGATGGAGCTCGCTTCAAAGTGAGCGCCCCGGGGAGGAACCAACAATGACAAGCGAACCAGTAACCGCAAAGGCAACAACACCAACGCTTACGCCAAGGAGCCGCCGCCGGTTGCCGCCGGAGGTCAACATTCTCCTGGTGCTGGTCGGCATTGCCTTGATCTTCGAAATTCTCGGCTGGATTTTTGCCGGGCAAAGCTTCCTAATGAATGTGCAGCGGCTGCGGATCATTATTCTGCAGGTTTCCGTGATCGGCATCATCGCTGTGGGCGTCACGCAGGTGATCATCACCGGCGGTATCGATCTTTCCTCCGGCTCCGTCGTTGGCATGACCGCGATGATTGCCGCAAGTTTCGCCCAGTCCTCCACCTGGGCACGGCCGGTCTATCCCGCATTGACGGACCTGCCGTTTTTTATCCCCATCGGCATCGGTCTTGGCATCGGGCTTCTTGCCGGCATCGTCAATGGCTGGCTGATCGCCTATACCAAAATACCGCCCTTCATCGCCACGCTCGGCATGATGGTCTCTGCCCGCGGCGTGGCGAAGTGGTACACCAAGGGTTCGCCGGTTTCGGGGCTCACCGACCAGTTCAACTTCATCGGCACCAGCATCTGGCCTGTGGTGGTCTTCCTGGTCGTGGCGCTGATCTTCCACGTGGCGCTACGCTATACCCGCTACGGCAAGTTCACCTATGCCATCGGCGCCAATGCGCAGGCAGCACGTGTTTCCGGTATTGATATCGAGCGGCATCTGATCAAGGTCTATGCCATTGCCGGTCTTCTGGCCGGGCTAGCCGGTATCGTCAGCGCTGCCCGTGCGCAGACGGCGCAGGCGGGCATGGGCGTCACCTACGAACTTGATGCCATCGCCGCTGCCGTTATCGGCGGTACATCATTGACCGGTGGTATTGGCCGCATCACCGGCACGGTCATCGGCGCCATCATCCTTGGTGTCATGATCTCCGGCTTTACCTTCCTGCGGGTCGATGCCTATTACCAGGAGATCATCAAGGGCGTGATCATCGTTGCAGCAGTGATTGTGGACGTGTATCGCCAGAAGAAGCGCAAGGTCTAGTTAAACGCCGGTTATCTCTCCCCCTTAAAGGGGGGAGATGAACGCGGCACTGACGGCAAAAAATCAATCTGTAACGCCCGGGATCCTTCCGGGCTTCTTTTAAGAGGGTATCAAATGACTGTACGTTTTGGTCTGCTCGGCGCGGGCCGTATCGGCAAGGTTCATGCGAAAGCAGTGACATCAAATCCGCAGGCGAAACTCGTCGCCGTCGCCGATGCTTTCGAACAGGCCGCCAAGGATCTGTCCGCCGCACATGGCTGCGAAATCCGCAGCATCGAGGACATCGAGAAGGCTTCGGATATCGATGCGGTCATCATCTGCACGCCGACCGATACGCATGCTGACCTCATCGAGCGTTTTGCTCGCGCCGGCAAGGCGATCTTCTGCGAGAAGCCGATCGATCTCGACGTGAAGCGCGTGGAAGAATGCCTCGCGGTTGTCAGGGAGACCGGCGCTACGCTGATGGTTGGCTTCAACCGCCGCTTTGATCCGCATTTCGCCGCCGTGCGCAAGGCGATCGACGATGGCGCCATCGGCAATGTCGAGATGGTCACGATCACCTCACGCGATCCGGGTGCACCGCCGGCCGAATATATCAGCCGTTCGGGCGGTATCTTCCGTGATATGACCATCCATGATTTCGACATGGCGCGCTTCCTGCTCGGTGAGGAACCGGTTGCCGTGACTGCGCATGCTTCCGTGCTGGTGGACAAGAAGATCGGCGAGCTTGGCGACTATGACAGTGTCAGTGTCATCCTCTCAACCGCTTCCGGCAAGCAGTGCGTGATCTCCAACTCACGCCGCGCGACCTATGGCTATGACCAGCGCATCGAGGTGCATGGATCGAAGGGCATGGCCGCAGCCGAGAACCAGCGGCCGGTCTCGATCGAGATTGCCAATGGCAGCGGCTATACCCGCCCACCGCTGCATGATTTCTTCATGACACGCTATACGGAAGCCTATGCCAACGAAATCGCTGCTTTCATCAATGCGATCGCGACCGGGGCCAAGGCTGCGCCGAGCGGCGAGGATGGCCTGATCGCGCTGGCGCTCGCCGATGCGGCGGTGCGGTCGGTCAAGGAAGGCAAGACGATCAGGGTGTAGTTGGGAGCGTCCGCCATCTCTCCCCTTCGTTTGCGGCGAGAGATGGCACAGCCTGTGAGATTCAACTCAGGTTGCTCTCGGTTCGATCGTGGCAAGATCGCTCCCGATCTCGCGACGCCGCTGCAAAAGATCATAATCAGCTTGAAGACCGAGAAAATAACCCTCCGACATGCCAAAATAACGAGCAAGACGAAGGTCAGTATCGGCTGTGACAACACGCTTGCCCAAGACGATTTCGTTGATACGTCGCGGTGGAACATGCACAGCACGGGCGAGTGCATTCTGGCTGATGCCCATTGGTTCGAGGAACTCATGTAGCAGGATTTCGCCAGGATGCGGGTTCGGCAACCAATCGTTCTCAGTCGTAGTAGTCGATGATTTTGACATCTCTTGGGCCTCCTTCCTTCCAGACAAAACAGATACGCCATTGATCGTTGATCCTGATTGAATGCTGCGCCGCCAGTTTGCCTTTGAGAGCCTCAAGACGATTGCCGGGCGGAACCCGAAGATCCTCCATCACGCGTGCCTGATCTAAAAGGCGCAGTTTTCGCAATGCGACAGGCTGAATGTCCGATGGCAGCTTACGACTCCTGACGCCCGACCAGATCAACTGTGTTTCGCGATCAGCAAAGTTCTGGATCATGAAAAGAGATTAAGATCATACGTCTATAACGCAATGCGTTATAGACGTTGCCCTCAGTTGCATCAAGAAATCTATCGCACGTCCACCCAGCGCTGTTCGTTGAATGAGCGCGCCATGGCATGCACGGTACGCTCGATTTCCAGTCCGTCGGCAAATTCGATCAGATGAGCGGGCTGGCCGTTGATGCGCTTGATCAGTTCATGGCACTCGATGATCTTGAGATCGTTGAAGCCAAGACCATGGCCGGGCGCCGGGATGAACTGGCCATAGGGCTCATGATGTGGTGCGGTCAGGATGGTGCGGTAACCCTGTTCCGTCGCACGGTCGGCGGTGACATAGAGCTGGAACTCGTTGGCGCGCTCCTGATCGAACAGGATCGAGCCCTTCGAGCCGAAGATCTGCAGCGCGATAC
>NZ_JBBNAN010000177.1:0-3472 GCF_037994405.1 Phyllobacterium sp. | reverse complement strand
GATTTTGACCCCCTCAGCCCGCAGCACGCGACGGATCCAGAAGCCGTCGAGGCCGGCGCCCTGGATCATGATGATCGGAAAGATTTCCCGGTCCGAGCCTGCGCTTTCCTGTTGAGCTCGGCAAACCGCTCCAGCATGCCCGCAACACCGCCTGCCACCACTGAATGTTTCGACATCATCTCGCCACCACCCGGCGACAGCGAGGTGATCAGCCATTTCGAGCGACTCAATTCCAATGAGACGAAAATTGCGCCAAGATCAGTATGGATTGAGAAGCGGTCGGCGTTTTGGATCGTTCAGGAGCAACGGACATGCTCGGCCTCACCAAGTGAGGTGTTAATCAAGCAAGCTCACCTTTAGCGCAGGTCGCTCTCCACCTTCTCAAAGGATCTGCGATCCTATGGAGCAACCCGCCCGCAGGTCATGCCGAACGTCGAGCACCGCTCGTATAAAGGGCTCGACAACCGGGCAGAGAATTCGCATGTACGGTTGCGAAAACGGGAGCGGTCGATGCAGGGCCTTAGTTGGGGGCTGCAGCGGTTTGTCTCGAACTTTTCTGCCCTACGCATCCTTTTCGTTCAGTCCCGCCACAAGCGCCTTCGGCACCCACATTCATCGGCTTCACGCTATGGTGGAATGGAAAACCGTAACCGGGACCCTCGCCTGTTACGCCGAGCTTCTGTCAACCTTACAATGCCCAGAGAGGAGTTCTTCCGAACGCTATACGCTATCGGAGTGTTTTTTCTCAGGGGCGAATGTTCCCGGACCATCGACATTCACGACGGTTTCGCCTTCGCCGACGCGAACGAAAACATAGTAGACGTCGTTGCCACCTTCAAGGATTTGGCAGCGATGGATGGCTCTACGCGGAAAGAAGGCGTAATCACCCTTGCCGATTTCGAAGGATTCTTCGCCATACTCCCCAAAGTCCACGCGGATGCGACCTGACAACATGTACATCACGCTGTCGAATTCCTGATGATGATGCCACTGGCTCGGAGCGTTGAGCGCGGTCACATGGCATTCCCCGACCCACAAGTTGCCTGCTTCCAAAGCTTTGCGCCGGTTTTGGCCTGGCGTAATCGGTCCATCAACCAACTGATCAGACTTTACGTATCCTATTTTCTGAAAAAGGCCTGTGCTCATAGTTACTTCCCCACTTCTTCTAGAGGACAGCATCTTTGATAGATGCTCACCCTACTGTATACTTGTAAAATGGGAACAACTTGCCAATTTCTGTCGCCAACAAGACAAGCTGAAATTCTGCCGTTCGAAACAGCACAGAGGCCGATCGTTGGGTTCGCTAAGGATTATCCAGCCGGCCTCTCAACGGGCTTTCACTCTCATCCACGAGCGCAATTGCTCTATGCGATCTCGGGCGTTATGCGAGTGGAAACACCAGATTCAAGTTATGTGGTTCCACCCACGACAGCACTATTTTTGCCCGCGGATGCGGAGCACGCGGTACGGATGGATGGACCTGTGGCGATGCGCGAGCTCTTTCTCCGGGAGGACGCGGCCACACGGGTAAACCAAACATCAAAAGTCATCGCGGTCTCAGGTTTGCTTCGCGAAGTGATTATCGCTGCCTGCGCTGAACCGGTAAATTGGGAACCGACAGGGAGAGGATACCATTTAGCGGAGCTGGCGCTCGACGAGATTGCAAGATCGACACCGCTACGGCTCGGTCTGCCTTTGCCTCAAGATCCGCGCCTTCTGCGCGTTGTATCGGCCCTTCGGAATAGTCCACGCGATGGGCGAAGTCTGGAGGAGTGGAGCGAGGTGGCTAACGCTTCAAGCCGGACATTGGCTCGATTGTTTCGAACCGAGACAGGACTTAGCTTCCGTCAATGGCGGCAGCTGTCGCGTCTGACAGAAGCATTGAGTGCATTGACCATGGGCACGTCCCCAGCGAAGGCCGCAATGATCGCCGGATTCGACAGCACACCAGCATTCGGCGCAGCATTCCGTGAATTCTTCGGAATAACGCCGGGGCAGGCACGCATTCTCCACTCTGGCTCGCCCCGATAATACTCGTCCAGGTAGATCATGGCTGGTAGGTTATTAGGAGGTTCGCATGCGCAAAATCGGAGCGGATATGAGCGCCCAGTCTCAGACACCGGCGCAGTTGTTGCGGCGCCTTTCGTTGGTAATGCGCGCGTCGCGCGCACTCAGCGTTGCCGCTCAGCTCGGCGTTGCCGATATCCTCGCCAGCGGCGAAATCGCGGCGGCGGCGGGCGTCGACGGTGCGACTTTGCGCCGTCTCCTAAGGGCGCTCGTAGCGTTCGGGGTCTTCGAAGAGGAGGCGCCTGATCGCTTCCGACTCAACCCGGCGGGCGAATTGCTGCGGCGGGACATCGCTGGTTCGCAGCGGGCCGGGGTGTTGTTCACAGCGGGGGACATGCGCTGGCAGCTGTGGCTCGACCTTCTCGAATGCGTGCGCACCGGACAGGCTGCAGTTGAACGCGCCTTCGGCAAGACGCTTTTCGAGCGCAATGCGCAAAATACTGAAGAATCCGAGCTGTTCAATCAGGCCATGGCTTCGTACAGCGCCGCCTTGTCGGCGCCGATCGTGGCCGCTTACGACTTTGGATCGTTTGGATGCGTCGCTGACATCGGTGGCGGGACGGGCCGCCTGCTTGCCGACATTCTGGTGGCTAACCCGATAGCGCGGGGCGTCCTGTTCGATCTCCCCAATGTCGTCGCGGCTGCGCCGCCGCTCCTGGCGGCGAGCGGCGTTGCGGAGCGCTGCGAGGTCGTTGCGGGCAGTTTTTTCGACGACGTGCCGGACGGCGCAGACGCCTACGTGCTTAGAGCCGTAATCCACGACTGGGATGACGCGCGCGCTGCCGCAATTCTCTCAAATTGCCGGAGGGCGATGACATCTGCGGGGACTTTGGTGATCGCCGAACGCGTGATGCCCGAAAAAGCGGAGCAGGGGCGCGCGGAAGATGCTTATCTGCTCGATCTCGAGATGTTGGTGAACACGCCGGGCGGACGGGAGCGCACTGAGGCCGAGTTTCAGGCCATCCTGAGGACCGCGGGCTTCGGTCCGGCGCGCGTCATCACAACCGCTGCTCCCGTTAGCATCCTCGACGCGCGGCCGGCCTGAGCGCGCGCGCACGAAATGTGTTGCTGAGAGACATACTTTCAACAGGCAGTGCGCGACCATGCTGTCTGGGATCCAAATGCGGAACGGCTACCGTAGTAACGTGCAGTTGGAATGGGATGAGCAAGATCTTGCCGACCTACAAGATGGGGTGGTTGCGCAACAGTTGATGAGACGGGATCGGGAAACCCAGTATTCTCCAAAGTGCATCAAACCTGCAGCGTTTCATCGCCATCTTTTCCGCTCTCAGAAATCTTTTCGTCCCGCCGAGCACCAAACACTCAGCAATCGCCATCCGCATTCACCGCATCAGAGCGATGGCGGAATGGAACGCCGTGACTGGAATGCTTGCCTGAATTTGCT
>NZ_JBBNAN010000176.1:0-5684 GCF_037994405.1 Phyllobacterium sp. | reverse complement strand
CGGTCCCGGCCTAGCGGCTCTGTGGCGAGAGCCGCTGCTCCAACCGTCGAGGCGATCACGGCGCTGCCGGAGTTAAGAAGCAAGGCGCGGCGGTTGATCCTGGACATGGCGAACTCTCCCCTGCTCTTCTCTTCACTTCATCGCGGGCTGCCAAATTGGTGCCGTCAACACGAGGCGGCGCGCTCTCACAGTATCACGACTGTCGGCCCATTCATGTCAGGATGGATGATGCCACCGTTGCGATTGCCGACAAGCCAGACAATCTGCTTGTCACGAAGCAAAATGTCCACCATAGGTAGACAATTGTCAGGAGCTTCAAAGCATGGCGATTCCGCTCAAGTTTTGTCGCGGATTTCCCCCGCCAGCTGCAATTTGTAGAGACGATCGATTATCGCCCGATTTGCTTCGTCTGTCAGCGGCAAATCCTCCAAGAGTCCGGGCCAGGTATCCATCGCATTTTCAACAGTGGACTTTACTTCCTTCACCAGAACCTTCGGCTCCACTTTCAGAAGCCCGGCTGCGCGCTCAAATCGGCGCAAGCCCACAGTATATGGATTCTTGTTGTTTCCCAAGGGAAGCGCCATTTCGTCGTCGCCGTAGAGGAACGTCGGCACCAGGTCGTATGCGGGGCTGAGTGCGATGTCGCCGGCATCGGGATAGAGAAACGACCAGTTCTTGAGATGAGCGTCACCATTTCCGAGAAGGATGTTCACCACGATGCGCCTGACGGCCTCGAGCAACTCACCCCGCGGGTCCGCGGAAAAACGGTGCACGATGTTCATCACTGTGGCCTCGTTGCCCTTTGTGTATTTCTGATTGCCGACCGCGCCAAGTATTTGTGCGAAGTCTTCGATCTGCGTGCGCCGATTGTTAGCATGGCGGTCGAACCTGCGGACGGCGAGTGACATTGCGCCTGATGGCAGGAATTCCTTAGGGACGCCGTCGATCTGATCTGCTCCGACCAACCAGGCATCAACGACACGAACGCCCACCGCCTCTGCAAGCTTCAGCGCTGTATATTCAGCCTCCGGCACGCGGTCATAGTGACGAGCCGGTGTCTTCAGGATGATTTCGCCTTCGCTGTCCTTTGCCGGGAGGAGGGTCAGCGATCCTTGTTTCATGGTCATTGAGAACTTCAGCTGCACACCGGCCAGCGAAAAGTGGATGCGCTTGGCGAAGATGGCTTCCACGTCTTCGCGTATGGCTCCTGTCGTCGTGGGGGCGAGAGTGCCCGCCTCCCAACGCGCGACGACGGCCCCAGGCAAGTCTTGCCCGAGGCGCGCCAGGACGTCGAAGTTGTCGAACGCGCCCGCTCCAAACTCCTTCGCGACAAGCTCGCGCAAGGCACCTTCGGGCAACAAGTTTTCGAAGAAGGGCGGCAGGAGGCCACCGTGCATGATCTTGTCACCGCGATTTGTCAGCCGAGCGACTGTTTCCTCTTCGCTGCGCCCCTGCCACGCCAGACTGACCAGGGGCCGCCGCGGCCCCATGGCGATGTAGCCGTCGTCCACGACGAAGGTGACGGTGCCGGCCTTGTCCCGGATCAACGTGCCGACCCTAAGTTCCCGGTCGGGCGCAGGCACAAGGTAGATGCCGATGACCGCAGCCCGTTCAACGATCCGCATCTGCACCGCCGCCGTCTTCGTCGTCGATTTCCCGGTCGTCGATGAACAGATCGTCGTGCGCGCTCCTCCATTCAGGCGGCACCGGATCGCGTGACTTGCCGTCGTCGATCAACGCAAGCGCGGCATCCAGTTTTGCGGTCGGGACAAAAACCAGGGACAGACCCAAGGCGGCTCCGACCTCGCTCAGGGAGTCGACCGTGCTGTTGACCCTGCCGCTTTCCATTTCGTAGATTCTGGATTTCTGCCTTGCCGTCCTTTTCGCCACATCTTCGGCGATCCAGCCTCGCTTAACACGGGCTTGCGACAATTGGCGGCCAAGTAACGTTCTGGTTTCGCTCATATCCGTTATACCGTAGATTTTGTTGGAAAGTCTGTTATACCGTACACAACTTTAGTCGTCAACAGAAGTCCGGTATAGCGGATAATGCGCCGCAATATACGTTTTAGCGGATAGTCCTAGCGAGGGAGCTTTATATGAATTTCACGGACCTAGTTCAATATGTCGGCCGCAACGGAATTTATTTTGAGCGTGGACACGTCTTGGAAGTCGAGATCGTGAACGTCAGCCCCATGGAAGACAACCAGGAAGGTGCTGCATTCAACATGGCCATCAAGCGCACCATACAGTAGCATACCCTAGAAAATGCCGGACGCTTCTGTCCATGGGGGAAACGAGGGATGCAGGGCCCATTAGATGCTCGGGTCGATCAGCTTGCCAGCGCCTCGCGACCGCCGCCCGCTAACGAGGATATCCGAGCCCAACTGGAGCGAATAATTGGCAGCCCGGAATTTCCGAACGCCGGGCACGCTTTCCTGCGCTATGTTGTCGGGGAGGCCGTCGCGGGGCGTGCCGAGCGCATAAAGGGCTATTCCATTGCGGTCGAGGTATTCAACCGCGACGAGGGCTTTAATCAGGATGATCCCGTTGTTTGGATCGAGGCCGGACGATTGCGGCGCACGCTCGAGCGCTATTATCTGGTTGCTGGTCAAAACGACCCAGTCCGGATCGACATCCCGAAATCAACTACGCAGACCAGGTCGGTGCATGGGAGGTGCAAAGAGTGGAGCCAAAAAGCCTGCCGCGAAGGGCTGCGATGCCGGACCTTCACCAACGACGAGGTGCAACTGAAGGCTTGTGGAAGCCGTCGGCGGTCGTAGTAGCGAAAGAGTACTACAAAAGGCATCCACCAGGACTGTGGCACGACCGGATTCTGATGGCCCAAGGAGGGGATTATCGAGATGGCTCAAAGAGGTTCCGACATTCATCGCGCACTCTGGAAGGAGCCGCTGGTGCATTTCGCCCTTATCGGCGCCGTGGTGTTTGGCGCATACCATGGGCTGAACGGCGGTCCACCCAAATCTGATAAAGAACCCATACACATCGGCGAAGGCGATGTGCGGTGGCTGAAACAGACGTGGTCGAGCCAGTGGCTGCGCGATCCGACGGCCGAGGAATTGAACGGTCTGGTGAACGATCTCGTCGGTGAACAACTGCTGGCGCGGGAGGCGGAGGCGATTGGCCTCGGCGAGAACGACACGATCATCCGCCGTCGCCTGGCGCAGAAGCTCAAGTTCGTGATCGAAGACACCGCCCAATTGACTGAACCCACGGACTATGAGCTGCGGCAGTATTACGCCAGCCAATTGGTAAGCTTCGTCACGCCAGGCACGGTCTCCTTCAAGCAAGTCTATTTCAATCCCGAACAGCACAAAGACCCCGTTGCTGATGCCGCTGCCTTACTCGCCGAGATACGATCCAAGGGAGACGGTGACTCTGCTGCGGGGGACAGATTGTTGCTCGGAGACGACTTTCATCGGTTGGAGAATTCCGCCCTTTCCGGAATGTTCGGGGCGGATTTTGCCAATGAGGTGTTCGCGCTGGAGCCGGGAAGCTGGAAAGGGCCGATCAAATCAGGATACGGCCTGCACCTCGTCATGGTCATGGAACGCACACCTACCGAGCCCAGACCCTTCGACACTGTCAGGGACGCCGTTATCGCGCAGTGGCGGACCAGCAAGCAGGAAGACCTGAGCCGTGCCTACCTCGCGGATTTGCGCAAGAAATACGGTGTGCAGTACGATGAGAGTACGAAAGCTTTGCTGGAACCGCAAAGCGTGCCCAGCGTGGCCGCGAAATGAAGCGGCTGGTCAAAGGTCCATCAATCCAGATTTGGCGGTGTTTGTCTGCCTTGCTTATCGTACTTTTGACCGTTGCTTCGGCTTACGCCCACGAAGTGCGGCCCGCCTACTTGAGCGTTGAGGAGAAGACGCCGGGCGAATTCAGTGTGCTTTTCAAGACACCGATGCAAGGCGATGCGCGACTGGCGCTATCGGCCCTGTTTTCCGGCAAGGTCGAGCATTTGACACCCATCGTTTCGCGCCGAACCGGCGACGCGATGGTCCAAACATGGCACATGCGTACCGCCCAGCCGCTTTCTGGCCAGAACGTCGTAATCGACGGGCTACAAAACAGCATGACCGATGCGGTGGTGCATGTCGTGCTTACCAATGGCAATACATGGACAGCGCGGCTGACGCCCAGCGAACCCTCCGCCGTCATCCCTGCCGCGCAAAGCAGTTGGACGGTTTTCGCCGTTTATGTGCGCCATGGCATCGAGCACATCGCCTTCGGCTTCGACCATCTGCTCTTCGTTGCGGCGCTGATGCTGATCGTGCGCGACTGGCGCAAGCTGGTGAAAGCGGTCACCGCCTTCACAGCCGCACATTCGATCACCCTGACCTGCGCTACACTCGGATGGGTAACCCTGCCATCACCACCCGTCGAAGCAATGATCGCCCTGAGTATTGTCCTGATCGCTGCTGAGGTCGTGCGCATGGAACGCGGGCAGCTCAGCTTGGCCATCACCAGTCCGTGGATAGTGGCCTTCGCGTTTGGTCTTCTGCACGGATTTGGCTTTGCGGGCGCATTGGTTGAGCTTGGTCTACCGCAAAACGATATTCCCTTGGCGCTGCTTGCCTTCAACGTCGGCGTGGAGCTCGGACAACTCGCCTTCATCGCGGTGATACTGACTGCGGTCCATTCTGTGAGGCGTATCGTCATGATTCCGCGACGGGCCATCATCGGCTCGGCTTACGCGATCGGGATGGTCGCGGCATTCTGGAGCGTCCAGCGACTGGACGCGATGTTCATACAATTTTGAACCTAAAGGAGAGAGTCGATGAAAACGGCCGAAGCCAGAGTAGGTCTTCTTTGTGGAGCCGCATTTGCGGGACTATTGGCGGTCTGCCTCTCTTACCCGGCCTGGGCACAGGACAGCGTCGCGACTGACGTCGGAACGTTCGACGCCGACACGGCCGCGAAGCTTTATCCCGTCAAGCGGCCATACTCGCCTTGGGCCGGCCGCAACTTCCCTTCGCGTCCCTTCTTCGGCGACACGCATCTGCATACATCCTTTTCCATGGATGCCGGCGCGTTTGGCGCTCGGCTGGGCCCTGCCGACGCCTATCGCTTCGCCAAGGGCAAGGAGATCATGGCTTCATCCGGCCAACTTGCGAAGCTGTCCCGGCCACTCGACTTCCTCGTCGTCGCCGACCATTCCGACAATATGGGTTTCTTCCCTGATCTGTTGGCCGGAAAGCCCGAGATTCTGGCTGATCCGCTGGGCCGCAAATGGTACGACATGATGCAGTCTGGCCAGGGCGCGGCGGCGGCCGTCGATATCATTACCGCATTCGGTGCTGGCAAATTCAAAGGACCAATCCTCTACTCGCCTGATTCAGCGGCCTATCGCGGGGCCTGGCAGGAAACGATCAAGGCGGCCGAGGAGGCCAATGAGCCCGGCCGGTTCACGGCCTTCATCGGCTACGAGTGGACCTCGAATACAGGGGGCAACAATCTGCACCGCAACATCATTTTCCGCGACAATGGCGACAGGGCGAGTCAGGTCGTTCCGTACACTACTCTGCCGCCTGGAAGCGACAATCCACGCGATCTGTGGAAGTGGATGGCCGGCTATGAGGACAAAACCGGCGGCAGCGTGCTTGCGATCGCCCATAATGGGAATCTGTCGAATGGGCGAATGTTTCCGATGATCGAGC
>NZ_JBBNAN010000175.1:0-2992 GCF_037994405.1 Phyllobacterium sp. | reverse complement strand
GGCTGTTCCTCACCCGGCTGCTCGCGCTGCACGATGCCGGCCGGCTCACCTTCTTCGGATCGATGGCGCACTTCACCGAGCGGCGGGCATTCCAGCGGCACCTGGCACCCGTCCGGAAGAAGCGCTGGGTGGTTTATGCCAAGGCGCCCTTCGCCGGGCCTCAAGCCGTGCTTGCCTATCTGTCGCGCTACACCCACAGGGTCGCGATCTCGAACAGCCGCCTCATCCACTTCGACAAGAACAACATCACCTTCCGCTACAAGGACTATCGCCGCGACAGCGCCGACCGTCAGCAGGTGATGACGCTCGCAACCGACGAGTTCATGCGCCGCTTCCTCATCCATGTCCTGCCGCGCGGCTTCCACCGCATTCGGCACTACGGCCTGCTCGCCGGCTCCGCCCGCAAGGCCAGCCTCGCGCTCGCTCGCGAACTGCTGAACGTCGCCGCGCCACCTGATGACGATACCCCGGACGAACCGGACGACTTCCGCCCGCCATGCCCATGCTGCGGCGGACGCATGATTATCATCGAGATGTTCGAACGGTGGAGGCAGCCGCGCGGACCGCCGGACAAAACCACACCGAACCGGGAGACTGCCCCATGACCCGGCATGGCATGATCCGGCCTTCAGCCGCAGGCACTCAGCCTCCGGCAAGGGACCCACACGCGTCCATGCCGGTGATCGAAAATGAAGGGCGCGCGTCCGGCCGCGCGACGAACCAACAACACCGCGCGGAGGCACAACAAAGTGCTCTGTCCGCATCCATCCCGGCGCTTCCTGACGGCGGTCGCGCTATCGACGAAACCGGCGGAAATCCGAAATCCCCATAGCCATCGCCATCGCCTGTGGCCCGCGGGTTCCTTCCTCGGGGACTTTCGTACGCCTGCCGACGCCCGAAACTCTTCACGGTACCGGAACGACGGCTTTCGGGAGCGACTTGGGATAAGCCGCCAGTGTAGAGGCCCCTTCGGCGGGGTGGATGTCTCCGAACCTCGTGAAGGTCCGGATCGCGGAAGGCGGCCGCGCTATCGACCCAAGTCGTACGCTGGGGATGTCCGCTTCCAGGCACTTGTCCACTGCAAGCGTCGCCGGCGACCTGCTGCCCATCAGTCGCGCGATACAGACAGCCCCACGAGAAGCGGCGCGTACGCGGCGAGCCTGCGGGATACGAACTCAGTGAAGAGCCGCACGCGCTTCGTCTTGCGTGTCTCCCCCTGCGTGAGAAGCCAGAGCGTTCCATACATGTGCAGGTCGGTGCCCGGCACCCTCACCAGTAGGGGGTCGGCATCTCCGACGAAGCACGGCAGTGTCGTCATCCCGAGCCCTTGCCGTACTGCAACGATCTGTGCCTCGCCGTCCGTGGTCCTGAACGGAACACCCGTGGTACGAATCTTACCCTCGCGGGCCCAGTCCGGGATGCCATGAATGCTTATGACGATCCACCGGATGGGATCAGGCGCACCCGCACGCCACGCGGCTAGTCGATCGCGAGACATGTAGACGCCGCCGAACAATTCCGGTCCCTTCAGGCCGTGAAGATTGAGCGGCAGGGTTTTGCGGTCGTAGACGACGCGGATCGCGACATCGGCCTCTCGGTTGGTCAGATTTGCCAACTCGCCGGACGACAAGATTTCCATCTCGATGTCCGGATGCAGACGCGCAAACTCAGCGAAGTCGGGCATGAGCAAGTGCGTCGCGAGTGTCGGCGCCAGTGTGACCCGCAAGAGTCCGCGTACGCCCTGGTCGCGCCCGAAGATTCGCGTCTCCAGACGGTTCGACGACGCGTCCATCTGCTCCGCGAACTCGAGGACCTCCTCGCCCGCAGCCGTCAGGCGGTAGCCCGACGGCAGCTTCTCGAACATCTTCGCCCCCAGCCGCTCCTCCAGTTGCGCAATGCGCCGCAGCACCGTGGTGTGGTTCACCCCAACGCGCTCGGCGGCGGCTCGAACCGAGCCCCCACGCGCGACGGCGAGAAAGTAGCGAACGTCGTCCCAGTCGATCATGGTGCAATCCCGCACCTCGCGATGCGCCTTCCAAAGCCCGTATCTAACACATCGAACAGCAGTACGGGCAGTCATCATAAGTATGTCGACGAGTGCGGCCCAGTTCCGAACGACAGACACCGATTGTCGCGGCTGGCGCCAGTCGACCAGCCGGATCGATTTTGCACCACCGATGTGCGCGCTTCCGCACTCAACAACTGAGGCCGGCGGTCCCATTTCGAGGTTCTCGGAGGCAGACGCTGTCCGACACGACGAAAGGAGAAGTATATGGGAAAGCTTGAGGGTAAGGTTGCGGTCATCACGGGTGGATCGAGCGGCATGGCGCTGGCGAGCGCCAAGCGGTTCGTTGAAGAAGGCGCCTATGTTTTCATCACGGGCCGGAGACAGGAGGCGCTGGACGAGGCCGTCAAGCTGATCGGCCGGAACGTGACCGGCGTGCGCGGCGATGCGGCCAATCTCGACGACCTCCACCGCCTGTTCGATACAGTCAAGCGGGAAAAGGGCAGAATTGACGTCCTATACGCGAGCGCTGGCACGGGGGAAGCTGTCCCATTGGGCGAGATCACCGAGCAGCACTTCGATGCGACCTTCAACCTGAATACGCGCGGCACGCTGTTTACGGTGCAGAAGGCGTTGCCGCTGTTCAACGATGGCGGATCGATCTTCATGACCGGGTCGGTTGCTTCGATCAAAGGTTTTCCTGGCTACAGCGTGTATGCCGCGAGCAAGGCCGCGCTGCACGCATTCGCACGCGGGTGGCTCAACGAGCTCAAGGGCAGGAATATCCGGGTGAACGTGCTGCATCCAGGGCCGATCGCCACGCCGATGCAGGACCAGGTTCTCACCGAGGAGGCGAAGCAGATGTTCGAATCCCTGATCCCGCGGGGAAAGATGGGGCGTCCTGAGGAAATTGCGGCGGCCGCGCTGTTTCTCGCTTCAGACGATTCGAGCTTCGTGAATGGAGTCGAGCTGTCTGTCGACGGCGGC
>NZ_JBBNAN010000174.1:0-4166 GCF_037994405.1 Phyllobacterium sp. | reverse complement strand
CTTTCCACCCAGTTCATCTGTCCGTTTTAGGAGACAGCCGCTCCCTTGTCGTTAGTGTAGCCACGTTCGCAAAGAACGAGCAATTGAAAAGGGAGGATTTTCAATGCGCTTCAAAACTCTTGGCGCGTCAGCGCTTGCTGCAATACTGAGCTTGAGCTCTGTGCCGGCCTTGGCCCAATCGGGCGAGTTGACGATCTGGAGCTGGGATGTAGCCGCTTCGTCATTGAAGGCGACGTTAGAGGGCTTTAACAAACAGTATCCCGACATTAAGGTCACGGTCCAGGATCTCGGCAATCATCAGGTGTTCGACAAGACGCTGGCTGCCTGCGCTGCAGGGGGTGATGGCCTTCCGGATATCGTCACCATCGAAAACTTCGAAGCTGAAATTTTCTGGAACCGTTTTCCCGAATGCTTCGCCAATCTCAAGGATCTTGGTTATACGCCTGAAATTCAGGCCAAATTCCCCGAGTTCAAGCGCACCGAGCTGGAAGTCGGTGATGTCGCCTATGCCATGCCGTGGGATTCCGGCCCCGTCGCTGTGTTTTATCGCCGAGACTTCTACCAAAAGGCTGGCGTGGATCCTGTGGCAATCAAGAACTGGGACGACTTCATCGCCGCAGGCAAGAAAATCTCGGCAGCAAATCCCGGCGTCGTCATGGCGCAGGCCGATTTCAACGGCGATAGCGAATGGTTCCGCATGATTTCCAACGAGCAGGGATGCGGATACTTCTCTACCGATGGCCAGTCCATCACCATTAACCAGCCCGCATGCGTTGCCACACTGGAGAAGGTCAAGCAGATGAAGGATGCCGGCACGCTGACGGCTGCCAACTGGGATGAAAAAATCCAGTCCAATACGGCCGGCACCGTTGCAAGTCAGCTTTATGGCGGCTGGTATGAAGGCTCCATCCGTTCAAATTCGCCCAAGCTCGAAGGTAAGTGGGGCGTCTACCTCATGCCAAGCCTGACCGCCGACGGACCGCATGCGGCCAATCTCGGCGGGTCCTCGCTTGCCATCAGCAACGGCTCACAGAACAAGGAAGCCGCATGGGCCTATCTGAATTACGCGCTTGGCTCAAATGAGGGACAAATTGCCATGCTCAAGAGCTTCGGCCTGGTCCCTTCGCTGTTGAGTGCAATAAAAGACCCGTTTGTAGCGGAGGCTCAGCCCTATTGGAGTGGTCAACCAGTCTGGTCCGAAATCCTCGGGACCTTGCCAAAGATTGTGCCGAGCCGCGGTACGGCATTTCAGAGTGATGCCGACGAAATCTACAAGGCGACACAAACGAAATATTTTGCCGGTGGTTACCCAGACGCCAAAACTGCCTTGGATGACGCAGCACACCAGATCGCGTCGGCAACCGGCCTCCTGATTGCCGAATGAACCGCAAACCGGACACGCAACAGCGTGTCCGGTTTGACTGGCCTTTCTATCGAGGAGGAAAAGCGATGCAATCGCGCAACCGGGCCGCCTACGGGTTCCTTGCCCCCTATCTGTTGATCTTTGCCATCTTCTGGATATGGCCGATCATCCGTTCGTTTACGATGTCGTTTCAGAATACGCGCATCAATCCCTGGACCTTCAGCCCCGGCGCGAACTGGGGCCGGCTGTTCTTGGATCCGGCTTTTTACAACGCGCTGAAGAACACAATGATCATTCTGGTCATTCAGGTACCGGTGATGATCACGCTTGCAACAGTCATGGCGGTTCTGCTCAATTCTTCTTTGTTAAAAGCCAAGGGTCTCTTCCGCTTTGCCTTCTTTGCGCCGGTCGTCGTTGGCGAAGTCGCCTACGCTGCGGTGTTCCGGCTAATGTTCAATCTTGATTTTGGGATCATCAACAAGCTGCTGAACACTGTCGGCATTGCCTCTATATCCTGGTTTGCTGAGGCCCCTGCAGCCCTGGCACTTCTGATCATCGCCGTGACCTGGCGCTGGGCCGGCTATAACGCCATTATTATATTGGCCGGGCTCCAATCCATCCCCGATGACGTCTATGAGGCGGCGACGCTCGATCGTGTCAGCAAGCTCAGGCAATTCATCTACATCACATTGCCGCTGCTCAGACCCATCATTCTCTTTTGCGTGGTTCTGTCGATCATCGGTTCAATGCAGCTCTTTACCGAACCATTCCTGATTACCAATCGCGGTGGTCCTGGCGGCGGGACAGAAACGCTTGGCCTCTTCCTTTACCGGCAAGGTTTTACCTCGCTCAACTTCGGTTACGCCTCGGCTATCGCCTATACGATGGCCGCGCTGGCGATACTGATTTCACTCCTCAATCTCTGGGTGGGGCGCGAACCGAAATGAAATCAAAGTCCCGATCAACACTCATCCGCTCGCTGTCATTGCATGCCGTTCTCATTCCGCTGGCGATTATCTGGCTGTTTCCACTTTGGATGATGTTCGTATTCGCGACAATGCCCGACTATGGCATCTTCAGCCCGCAGATCGAGCTTTTGCCCTCGACGCATTTTGTGGAAAACCTTGGCAACCTGCAGGCGGATACCGATTTCATCGGGGCATTGATGATCTCCGTTGGCGTCGCGATGATCTACACGTTCCTGTCTGTCCTGCTCACCGCGATGGCGGGCTGGGCCCTCGCCCGCTACCGGTTCTTCGGCAAGTCTTTGGTGGTCGCCATCATCCTCGGCACCATCACCCTGCCCTATTTCGTTGTGGTTATCCCGCAATTCATCATGGTGGCGCGCGAATTCAAACTGGCCAATACCTGGGTCGCGCTCATCGTGCCGCCACTGTTCAATTCACTTGGCGTGCTGTTCATGCGGCAGTCCTTTTCGATGATGCCGGCAGAGCTGTTTGACGCCGCGCGCGTTGAAGGCGTCAAGGAATGGCAGATATTCCTGCGCATTGCACTGCCGTTGGCGCGACCGACCATGGCGGCACTGGCGATCATCCTGTTCCTTGCATCCTGGAACAATTATCTCTGGCCGCTGCTGATCAATTCACGGCCGGGCATGATGACTGCACCAGTTGCGCTCGGAACTCTGATCGGCCTTACCAAGGTGTCCTGGGGCGGCATTATGGCGGGAGCGGTTGTGCTCACCGCGCCGATCCTTGTCGTCTTTATCCTCTTGCAGCGCCACTTCATCGCCGGCATCGCTGCCGGCGCCGTCAAGTAACTGGAGAACGCCGCATGGCAGAGCTTTCACTCAAGAATGTCGTCAAACGTTTCGGCTCCTATGAAATTATCCGCAATGCCAGCCTTGATGTGGCCGACGGCGAGTTCGTGGTTTTCGTCGGCCCCTCTGGCTGCGGCAAGTCCACCTTGCTGCGCATGATTGCAGGCCTCGAGCACATAACGGACGGGGAAATCCGCATTGGCAACACGGTCGTCAATGATGTCGAGCCGGCAGACCGCGGCATCGCCATGGTGTTCCAGTCCTATGCGCTCTATCCGCACATGAGCGTCGAAGAAAACCTTTCCTTCGGCCTGCGTATGACCGGTAATCCCAAAGCCGATACGCAGCGCCGTGTCCAACGTGTCGCCGACATTCTGCAGATCAAGGAGCTGATGAAACGCCGCCCCAAGCAGCTTTCCGGTGGCCAGCGCCAGCGTGTCGCCATTGGTCGCGCCATCGTGCGTGAGCCACAAGTGTTCCTGTTCGATGAGCCGCTTTCAAATCTCGATGCGGAACTGCGGGTGCAGATGCGTGTCGAGATTTCTCGCCTGCACAAGGAGCTAGGGACGACCATGATCTATGTGACGCATGACCAAACCGAAGCCATGACCCTTGCCGACAAGATCGTCGTGCTGCGTGGCGGCAATATCGAACAGATCGGCGCACCGCTCGACCTATATGACAACCCTGCCAATCAGTTCGTCGCAGGTTTCGTCGGTTCACCCAAGATGAATTTCATGAACGCTGAAATTACCGGTGCAGACGCGCAAAGCGTTACGATTACGCTTCTCAATCAGGGCAACGTCCGCCTCACTGTGCCGATTAAGGCTCCCGTACCCGGCGTCGGTGAACGAGTGACGCTCGGCGTGCGGCCGGAACATTTCTCCAAGGCCGGTGATGGTGATGCCGACCTCACAATCAAAGTCGACGTCGCCGAACATCTCGGCAACACCAGCTACGTCTACGCGAACGTAGCGGGCGGCGAACAGATTATCATTGAACGCGAAGAATCCCGCAACGAGG
>NZ_JBBNAN010000173.1:0-55168 GCF_037994405.1 Phyllobacterium sp. | reverse complement strand
AGATTAGGGCGTGGACTCGTTAATGCGCAGCCATAACCTGATCGACGCGAGTTGGATGAATGCCAGATAGTTGGCCGCAAGCTTGTCGTAACGCGTTGCGACATTGAAAAGCCGTTCGACTAAGTTGCGAGCGCTGTAAAGATAAAGGGCTGAAGCAGAGCGCTTCTTCCGGTTCCGTCTCGGTGGGATGTTCACTCCAGCACCGGCCTCCACACGCGCCTCTTCTTGTTCACGCGATCGCGATCTCAACATCATTGTGATTTGATAACCGCCGAACGCCCATGCATTATTTCGGCAAGGCGGCTCGGATAGTTTAGATGTCTACATTCGTCATTTGCGCGGTGTTCGTACTTGCTACTTGGGCAGGATGCAGGAAGTTTCCTGTATGGCCGACGCCTTTATCTACGAAACGGCTGCGCCATCCGTTCCGGTTGCCGTTCTGGAGATCCGCAACAACGAGGCCCGCCCATTTCTCTCCATAAGTTTCTGAACGGGCCTCGCTTTCGGTCGGCGGCCAGGCACCAGGATGACATCCGTGCTAAGTGCTCCCAATTCGGAGGGAAAGATGCGACTATTTTTGGTGTTGATTTTGATGGCGCTGAGCGGCTGCGTATCCAATGTTTCCCCGGATAGTGATGGTATACCACGCCGCGCGTCCTGGGCTGGAAACAATTAGCTGCCAGAAGCGTGCACTCCCTGACCGGCCGCCCGAGGCGCGATAGCAAGGCCTCACGTTTTCTTAACCATACAAGTGCACGCTCGTACCGCTGGTGGCCAACATCCACTGGCCCGGCCTGCCTCTGTATTGCTTAATCGGCAGGTCTTGTTCCTTCACCGCCAGTGGTACCAAGCCACCCCCTAGGTTTCACCAAGCGCACATAGCGCAGGAGCATTAGGCGCGCCGTTAGTTCACAGGCGTTCCAAAGCAGCCACGCGTGGAGTTTGCGCATGGTGGCGCCTTGAGACCGCATCTGCGGGGGTGAATCTCTAAGTCGGATTGCCTAGTTGAGTGTCCCTTTGTGGTGGTTGAGGTTCTGAAGGAACACGCCAATCTTCAGATAATCGAAACGGCGATTGGGAGTAAGCGCTCACCTGATCCCCTGCTATCCCGAATAGTTTGAAGATGTCAGAAGATGCGCGCAGCGCGGGTGTCGTCGAACTGCATGTCAACCTCGGCGAGATAGATCGCTTCAACATGATCGGCTGAAATGCGAGCCGGACGGCCATCTACGCCCAAGATGCATTCAACGCCGGCGCAGCCACGAACCTTGAAGAAGTTTCGATCGGATTGAGGTAGCCCACGAACACATCTCGCGGCATCAGCGGGGTTTCTCGGGTCGTATAGGTGTGCGTCCGCTTGTTCTTCACCTCAACGCGGCGGCGCGGATAATAGACGTCGTATCCAGCCTTTCGGATGTTGGCTGAAGCTTTGTCTTCCGCCTTCACATTGGTCCGCACCACGTACCAGTGCTTGTCCTTGTCTATCAAGTCTGTCCTGCGTGGGCTGCTACTGAATGAGATTTTGGCAAACAAAGATGCACAGAACTGCACCTCATGGGACGGACGAGCACCAGTCCTGCACTGTGCGAATCGCTTTCATTGAAGTCGCCAAAGATTTTGATATCCCGTATCCGGATGGCCGTAACCGGCTGAGATGATCGATCTGCAGCTTGATGGTTGAACACCCCTCATGTGCTGCTATTGCGTTTCATTTCCCGCAATTGGCCGTTATCAACACAATTTTGCTCTGCCCTTCCCAAAACCACAGGTTGCGACCTTGATTGTTTCAAGGGATGTGGTTCCGTCTCCCAGTCCATACGGGGTGTCTCTCCAACACCGCCAGTACGGCACCTTTATCGTGCTTCAAAAGCCGGCCGTGATAAGTCATACTTTGAAGTAACACATCAAAGCGAGTTCACAACATGCAACCTATCAATCTCGCCATCGTCGGCGTCGGCAAAATCGTTCGCGACCAGCATCTGCCCTCGGTCAACAAGAGCGCGGATTTCAATCTGGTTGCGACAGCAAGCCGCCACGGCACGATCGACGGCGTTCCGGCCTACCAAACCATAGACGCAATGCTGGACGCAGTCCCTTCGATCAACGCAGTGTCTCTGTGCATGCCACCACAATTTCGTTACGAGGCCGCGCATAAGGCGCTTTCGGCCGGCAAACATGTTTTCCTTGAAAAGCCTCCGGGAGCCACGCTTTCCGAAGTTGCAGATCTGGAAACGACGGCCGCGGTTAAGGGGGTATCGCTCTTCGCAAGCTGGCACTCGCGCTATGCCCCGGCCGTCGAGCCCGCCAAAGCTTTCCTCGCTTCCACACGTATCAAAAGTGTGAAAGTCATTTGGAAGGAAGACGTGCGGCATTGGCACCCGAACCAAGCCTGGATCTGGCAGGCCGGCGGTCTTGGCGTTTTTGATCCAGGTATCAACGCGCTTTCGATTGTCACACACATTTTGCCCAAGGCCGCCTTCATCACAGCCGCGACGCTTGAATTCCCGGAGAATTGCGACGCACCCATTGCCGCCGAGCTGCATTTCAAGGACGCCGACAATCTGCCAATCCACGCGGTGTTCGACTGGCGGCAAACTGGAAAGCAGACCTGGGATATCGTCGCTGAGACCGAAGCCGGAACCATGGTCCTCGCAGAAGGCGGCGCGAAGCTGTCGATCAATGATGAGCTCAAATTCTCGGAGCCGGAGCACGAATACTCTACGCTCTATAGTCGCTTTGCCGAAATCATAAAATCTGGCAGGTCGGATGTCGACGTGGCTCCACTTCGCCACGTGGCCGATGCCTTCCTGCTCGGCAAGCGGAAGTCTGTGGAAGCATTCCTCGATTGAGATCGACTTCGGTTGAAATTCAACCGAAGTCATACCAAACCTCCCGCTCCAGTTTCTGAGCAAGCCCCAGGTAAAGACAACGTCGTCGGCCGAGAGATCGGCGAGCGTAGCGCCTTCGATGAGGATGCCGTCGCCGTCGCCGTCGCCGCCATCGAGGAGATCATCGCCTTCTCCGCCGTCCAGATCGTCCTGGCCGGCAAGTCCCCAGATCCGGTCGTTTTCATTCGTCCCGAACAGGGTGTCGTTAGCACCGGTACCAACTATCGTTGCCAAGGAGCATTCCACTCCGCAGCCGCTGCATGGAGTAAAAAAGGAAAATATGCCCAACCGCACACAAATGCACTGGTTGGACCGAGCAGCACCAAACGTCGCACGAAGCTCTAACGCGAGCTATTGATAGCGGTTTGGTGTAAATTGGACGAGGGCGGAGGGTCCGTTGGGAGGCCGACATGGACGAAGCTCAGAAACAACTTCAAGAAGAAAATATCGCGCCGAAATGGTCAGCACCACCGCTGCCAGCCACATCAGCCGAATACATCACGGTATTGGCGCATTATCATCGCGCCGAGATGGGGCGCATGGCAGGTTGGCGCGACCGGATCGACCGGACAACCAACTGGGCCATCACTGGTGTTGCGGCAATGCTGTCGCTATCCTTATCCACGCCGACGTCACACCATGGCGTGCTCCTGTTTGCGATGGTGCTGGTACAACTTCTCCTTCTGATCGAAGCCCGGCGCTATCGGTTCTTCGACGTCTATCGCGGCCGGGTGCGCCGATTGGAGAAACACTACTTCGCCCAGATCCTGGCCCCCCTGCCCGAGCCAGACAGCGAGTGGTCGCGCCTGCTGGGTCAAGATTTGCGCAGACCGCAATTCATGATCTCCATTCGGACGGCGATGGCGCGACGCCTGCGGCGCAACTATATGTGGATGTTTTTAATTCTGCTTCTGGCATGGGTGCTGAAAATCTCGACACCCAAATTGCAGGACGAGGGCGGAACGCTCGACGTCGCACGGTCCCTGCACGAGATTGTCGGGAATGCTGCATTCGGGCCAATACCCGGTTGGGCCATATTGGTCGCGGTGGTTATGTTCTATTGCTGGCTTGCCTATGCGGCGCTGCTGACTGACGACCCTGACGAGAAGGAACACGGCGCGGTTCACGTTTGACCTCCGGCGCTTCATTCTACAGCGGAACATATGCCGTGCGCAGCCGTTATTCCCTCGTGATGAACAGGAGCTTATGACATGGCTATATTCTCGAAAAATGCGGACGATATTCAGGCTGACGTTGAGGCACAGATTGCGGCCTTGCGGAAGGAAATCTCGAAAATCTCCGCCAGCCTCTCAGATTTGCGCGGTGAGAGGTTTGACGAGATGAAGCGCGTGGCTGGCAGGCAGGCCCGGTACGCCGCGGACACGGCGAAGGAAAACCCTGTCGCAACCCTGGCGATCGTAGCAGGTGCAGCCTTGCTTATTGGCTTGTTCTCACGGCGCTAATCATTGGCCCATGCAAGGATGAACACAATGGATGATATGACCGAAGCGATGCAGGGCGACGCAGACAAGGCGCTCTTGAAAAGTCAGATTGCCGATCTGAAACGCGATCTGGCGGCGATTGCCAAAACACTTTCCGAGAAGGGAATCGAAATACTGGACGACTTTGCCGACGATGACCGCTCGACCTATGATGAGATAAAGGAACAAGGCCGGCGAGCGGCAATAGGACTAGGTTATCGGGCAAGAAGGATTGCGGATACACCGACTCAAAACTCGGTTTCGACGTTGATGATCATTGCCGGACTTGGTGTCATCATAGGCATGCTTGCACGGGGATAAAATAAATCCAAATTTTTTGGAACAATCGGCGTCGATGTGCATTTTTAGAAAACTGGTCCCCCAACCAGTCAGGCCGCACCCCACGGCCAACCCCCGAGTCCCAGCTTTCGCTTTACGTGAAAGCTGGGCTTTTTCTTGTTAACGGACCTGATCGAGGAGACGCTTACACTCGAGAAGGTCAAAGAGTGTTTCCTGCAGAAGCGTTCGATTGTCCTTGGAAAGCCGTTTGCCGTCGGCAGCGACCGGCCCTTCGTCGTCGCCCTTGATCAATCCAAAGAGGCGACGGCCATGCGGGGCAGCCTTCGGCGTGCCCATGACGGCAGCTTCTTCGGCATCGTCTGCCCTGCTCTGTTCGGCCGCTATCGCTTCTTCCTGGCGGGCAGTCGCCTGCTTCTGCTGGCTGATCGCTTCCGCCGCGGCGGTGTCGCCACTGCCAAGTGCGATGATGAACTGGGTGCCGTTTTCCCGCAGGAGCCGTTGCACTCCCTTGATCGTATAGCCTTGATCATAGAGAAGATGGCGGATACCCTTCAGCAGGTCGACATCGAGCGGACGATAATACCGCCGACCGCCGCCACGTTTCATGGGCTTGATGTGCGTGAACCGGGTTTCCCAGAATCGCAGGACATGCTGGGGCAGATCAAGGTCTTCTGCGACTTCGCTGATGGTTCTGAATGCGTCGGGGCTCTTGTCCATGTTTTCACCCTTTCAGGAGAAAATCTGATTCGACGTCCATTTCAGCGGTTTATGCTCCATTTTTCAAGCGCGACACGAGACTACCGCACAGCAATCTCGCTCGACAGCGTCTCGAATCTGCGAATCTGCCTTGTGTCAGGCAGATTTCTTCTTGCGGGTCTGGTGCGACCGCAAAATGCGCTGCTTCAAAACGTTGGACGCCTTGAACGTCATGACCCGGCGCGGCAAAATCGGAACTTCCTCACCCGTCTTTGGATTGCGGCCAACGCGTTCGTTCTTGTCTCTTACCTGGAACGTGGCGAAAGATGACAATTTTACTGTCTCGCCACGAACAATTGCGTCACACACTTCATCGAGAATTGTCTCGACCAGTGAAGCTGACTCTGTGCGCGAAAGCCCTACCTTGCGATAGACTGCCTCAGCCAGATCAGCGCGCGTAATGGTCTTACCCCCCATACGATCTCAAAGCTCTCGTTTGTTGCAAAACTACCAGGTGACAGCGGAAGTTATAGGATGAAAACCGATCGGGCAAGCAGGTTGGAAAAGTTCGTGAACTAATCTGCAGACCCGCTAGACCCGCTACCACCGTAGCAGAACTGCACCCCACGTAAAGCCCCCACCCATGGCTTCAAGAAGCACCAAATCGCCTTGCTTGATGCGACCGTCTGCGACCGCGGTCGCAAGAGCTAAGGGTACTGAAGCGGCTGAAGTATTTCCGTGCTGGTCGACCGTGATGACCACCTTTTCTTCCGCCAGATTGAGCTTCTTCGCGGAGGCATCGATGATGCGCTTGTTGGCCTGATGCGGGACGAACCAATCGATGTCCTCAGCGGTGATTCCGGCCTCGGAAAACGACGCCTCGATGACGTCGGTAATCATGCCGACGGCGTGCTTGAAGACCTCCCTGCCCTCCATTCTCAGGTGCCCGACAGTCTGTGTCGTGGAGGGGCCGCCATCAACATATAGTTTCTGCTTGTGCGAGCCGTCAGAGCGAAGATTGGCGGTCAAAACGCCGCGATCCGAGGTCAAACCGCGCCCTTCGCTTGCTTCCAGCACAAGCGCGCCGGCACCATCACCAAAGAGCACACAGGTCGTGCGGTCATTCCAGTCGAGGATGCGGGAAAAGGTCTCCGATCCTATCACCAGAACGCGCCTGGCCATGCCGCCACGAATATAGAGATCAGCCGTGGTGACGGCATAGACGAAACCCGAGCAAACCGCCTGCATGTCGAATGCGAAGCCATGCGTCATCCCGAGGCGTGCCTGAATATCGACTGCCGAGGCAGGAAACGTATTATCCGGCGTCGAGGTCGCAAGGATAATCAGATCAATGTCATCCGGTGTCAGGCCGGCATTGTCCAGCGCTGCCCGCGCAGCTGCTTCGCCGAGGGAAGCTGTCGTTTCACCCTCACCAGCGATATAGCGCTGCCGGATGCCGGTCCGCTGAACGATCCATTCGTCTGATGTTTCAACAATGCCTTCTAGGTCAGCATTCTTTACCACACGCGCCGGCTTGGCTGCGCCTATACCTCTGACAACTGACCGGATCATCTATTTTTCCTGTTGTTCTATCTCAGCTTCTGCGTCGCTCTCGCCCTGGAAGGCCACGCCGACCGGGCTCTTGTGGAAGTGGGTCAAATCCGCCGCGATCTTGTCCAAAAGCTTGTTGTGGGCCATGTCGTAGCCCACATCGATGGCTGAAGCAAAGCCCAAAGCATCGGTGCCGCCATGACTCTTGATGACGACGCCGTTCAATCCGAGAAATACCCCGCCATTGGTTTTGCGGGGATCCATCTTTTCACGCATGCGGTCGAACGCACCCTTGGCAAAAAGATAGCCGATCCTCGACATCAAGGTACGGTTCATGGCGTCGCGCAAATACTGAGTGTATTGTTTGGCCGTGCCTTCGGCCGCCTTGAGCGCGATATTTCCGGCAAAACCTTCTGTCACAACAACATCGACAGTGCCTTTGCCGATGTCATTTCCTTCGACGAAACCGTAATATTCGAGGCTTGGTAGCGGAATTTCACGCAGGATTCGAGCTGCATCCTTGACGTCGTCCTGGCCCTTGATCTCCTCGACGCCGACGTTGAGCAAGCCAATTGTTGGCCGCTCGATCTCGAAGAGCGAGCGCGCCATAGCCGCACCCATTACCGCATAATCAACGAGCTGCTGCGCGTCTGCACCAATCGTCGCGCCAATGTCCAGCACAATGCTTTCGCCGCGCAGTGTCGGCCAGACGCCGGCAATCGCTGGCCGCTCAACATTGGCCATGGTGCGGAGGCAAAATTTGGACATGGCCATCAACGCGCCGGTATTGCCAGCCGAAACGCAGACATCAGCCTCGCCAGTCTTGACCGCTTCGATTGCGCGCCACATGGACGATTTCCAACGACCGCTGCGCAGAGCCTGGCTGGGCTTCTCGTCCATGCGCACAGCAACGTCGCAATGGTGGAAGGTAGAAGCATTGGACAATGCCTGATGGCGGGCAAGCACCGGTTTGACTTCTTCCTCGCGCCCGAAGATCACAAACCTGATGTCAGGATGGCGCTCCAGCGCCGTTGCCATGCCGGGAATAACGATTTCAGGACCGAAATCACCGCCCATGGCATCAATGGAAATTCTGATCACTCTCGATTGTCCTGTCCTGTTCAGTGCTTGTGGGTAAGCAAAGGATGTTCTTTGAAAAGACTCGGCGAAAATAGTCATTTTGCATTGGCGCACAACTGGTTTCTGCGCATCTACCAACTCACCGAGCTGCGTTATCGTGAAAATCCTGTCCCTAGAATGGTGATAAATGCGATCTGCAGACCATGTTTCATGCATCTACCCGCAGGATGGCTATCCGATCAAGTCTTCTGTTTCCAATCCTTCAGTGCCGCAAAGGGATTCTCTGGCTTTTCAGCCTCGCCATCGTCCTCTCCATAGGTCACTACGATGGGTGGAGCGGCCTTTAGTCCTTGCTTGCGCGGATAGGGGTCGATCGCAAGTTCGAAAAACTCCTCGGCAATCGCACCCGCGTCAAGCGTATCGCCGGAAAATGTCTCCGGTATGTCTGGACCCTCCGCACTAATGATCAGTTCACCATTCTCGTCGAGCGGCAGACGGGCAAGTCGGGAATTTTCCGGAACAAAAATCGAATCAATTTCGGTGTCTATCTTCGCGTCAATCGGCTCAAGGGTCACAATGCATGACTGAACGATTTCGGCTTTGACAACACCGCGAACTCGAACACCATCCTTCTTCCACGGTATGATCTGAAGGTCGGCCACAAAGGATTTGACATCTTCGAGCTCATGAATGTCACGCAATGCCTCACGCTCGTGAGTATTTGCCTCAATTTTCACGGCAAGTCCCTTTTGCTGCAGCCGTTGAACCGAAACGGGAAAGCTTAATGCCCCATCTGTATTCCTCGTCATCGTGCGTCCTCCTACGATGATGCAATATCTGCAGCGGCGTCGGGAAATGTCACCTTGCCGGTCGCGATCATATCATCGGATTGGTCCTCAAGCTGCCGCACTACCTGGCCGACATAATTTGCAAGCGGGGTTGCGCCTGCCCAGTTCGGGGTGTCCGGGCGGACATTGCGGGCGAGCGCCGCGACAAGTGCGGGATAATCATTGTTTTCGAGTGCTTTGTCGTAAGATTCGATGCGGCCGTAGAACATGCGCGCGAGTTTCTTCATGCGCTTGGGCACCCCCGTGTCGCCGATGCCGAGCTCGCGCAGGGAATGATCGACGTCTTTGAAGAACTCGTCCGTCACCTCCTGACCAATCGATCTAAGCGCCTCGGTTCTTCCCTTGATACGCCGTACGAACAAGAAGACATGCAGCGAGAGCATTTCGTAGCGGCCCAATGGCGAATCCGGTACTTCGAAGTCAGAATAAAGGGTGGGCTGCCGCGCCGCTGCCACGATCGCATCGTAGAGCGCAATGGTAATCGCCTCATTTGCTTTGGCCTTGCGGCTAAATAGACTGAGAATCATAGAGTTGTGCCTTAACTTGAGTCCTCCACGCAGCACGAGTCGCGTGTTGCATCGGACTTCAAGGTGGTTTACCGAAGTTCTGCGGGCAGCGAAAGACTTGCGCCCAGTTTGAAATGGAGATGTCGTTGCTGCAGCGGATTTTCAAGACCGATCGTCCACGGGAATACCTTCTCGCCGGGACCCTTCTTTTAGCCGCAGGACTTGCTGGCTGTAATACGGCCAGCCTCAATCCAACCGAGACACTGACCGAAGGATATGTACTCGACCAAAAAGCGCTGGACTTTGTTCCTGTGGGGTCGAGCCGTGAACAGGTTATCCTGTCGCTTGGCAGTCCGTCTACCACCGCCACCTTCGACAATGAGGTTTTCTACTATATTTCGCAGAAGCGTAAACGCACCGTCGCTTTCATGATGCCGAAAGTAACGGATCGCCGCATTCTGGCTGTCTATTTCGACAAGGACGGCAAGGTCCAGAACATTTCGAACTATGGTTTGCAAGACGGCAAGGTGTTCGACTTCATTTCCCGCACCACGCCGACAGGCGGCAAGGACCTTTCGTTCCTCGGTCAGATGCTGGCGGGTGTCAGCAAATCACCTGCCGTTCCCGGTACCGGTCGCACGCCCACCGGCGGGGCGCCCGACTAACGCGCATCTCAGAAACAAAACCCGCGAAACATGGTTTCGCGGGTTTTTTTGTTGATGCTACTTGAGGCTAGTGCGCGAGCACCGCCAGCAACAGCAGCGCAACGATGTTGGTAATCTTGATCGCCGGATTGACCGCCGGGCCCGCCGTATCCTTGTACGGATCACCTACGGTATCACCCGTAACCGAAGCCTTATGAGCTTCAGAACCCTTCATGTGGCGGGTTCCGTCCTTGCCAACAAAGCCGTCCTCGAAGGATTTCTTGGCGTTATCCCACGCACCGCCACCTGACGTCATCGAAATGGCGACGAAGATGCCATTAATGATCACGCCAAGGAGTGACGCTCCAAGCGCAGCAAACGCGGAGGCCTTTGAGCCCGAAATCAGCAGCACGCCAAAGTACACGACGATCGGGGCGAGAACCGGCAAAAGCGACGGAATAACCATCTCCTTGATCGCCGCACGCGTCAGGATGTCCACAGCGCGCGCATAGTCAGGCCGTTCGGTGCTCAGCATGATACCTGGCTTTTCCCGGAACTGCCGACGAACCTCCTCAACCACCGAGCCCGCTGCACGGCCAACAGCTGTCATCGCAATGCCACCGAAGAGGTAAGGGATGAGACCACCGAAGATGAGGCCCGCAACCACATAGGGGTTGGACAATTCGAAGGAGACGGCACCGATTCCCTTGAAATAGGAGAATGCGGTGGCACCATCCTTGTTGGCTTCGCTGATGAAGAACTGCAGATCATTGGCGTAAGCTGCAAACAGGACCAGAGCGCCAAGGCCGGCAGAACCGATCGCGTAGCCCTTGGTGACCGCCTTGGTAGTGTTACCGACCGCATCGAGCGCGTCAGTGGACTTGCGTACTTCCGGGTCAAGTCCAGCCATTTCAGCGATACCACCGGCATTGTCGGTGACCGGGCCGAAAGCATCGAGCGCCACGATCATGCCGGCAATGCCCAGCATCGCTGTAACGGCAATACCTGTGCCGAAAAGACCGGCGAGCTGGTAGGTTGAGATGATGCCTCCAACGATAACAAGTGCCGGCAATGCCGTCGATTCGAGCGAAACCGCGAGACCCTGGATCACGTTGGTCCCGTGACCGGTAATCGAAGCCTGAGCGATCGAGTTAACAGGACGTTTGTTGGTGCCGGTGTAATACTCGGTAATCACCACGATCAAACCCGTCACCACAAGCCCGATAAGGCCGCAAATGAACAGGTTGGCGCCGGTGACAACCTTGCCGGCAACTGTCCCTATCTCCGCCCAGCCAACGGTCATGGACGTCGCCGCGCCGAGACCGACAATCGACAGAAGTCCCGTCACGATCAGACCTTTGTAAAGCGCGCCCATAATGGAGTTATTGGCACCAAGCTTGACGAAGAACGTGCCGGCGATCGAAGTGATGATGCAGGCGCCGCAGATCGCCAGTGGATAGAGCATAACCGCACCAAGCACCGGTGTTGCTGCAAAGAAGATGGCAGCCAGAACCATTGTAGCGACGATCGTCACAGCATAGGTTTCGAACAGGTCGGCAGCCATACCCGCGCAATCACCAACATTGTCACCGACATTGTCTGCAATCGTTGCCGGGTTGCGTGGATCGTCCTCGGGGATTCCCGCCTCGACCTTGCCGACAAGATCGCCGCCAACGTCGGCGCCCTTGGTGAAGATGCCGCCGCCAAGGCGTGCGAAGATGGAAATGAGGGAAGCACCGAAACCAAGGGAGACCAGAGCGTCCATCACCGTACGGTCAGCGGGCGCATAGCCCATCGGGCCGGTCAGAACCCAGTAGTAGACCGACACGCCAAGCAACGCGAGGCCCGCGACCAACATGCCGGTGATGGCGCCCGATTTGAAAGCAATTTCGAGACCAGCTGCTAGACTGCGGGATGCAGCCTGTGCCGTGCGCACATTGGCACGGACAGAAACGTGCATGCCGATAAATCCGGCAAGCCCCGAAAGAACTGCACCGATCATGAAGCCGATCGCTGCCGTGCTTGTCAGGAGAAACCAGACGGCGATGAATACGACGACGCCGACCATGGCAATCGTCGTGTACTGACGTGTGAGATAAGCCTGTGCGCCTTCGCGGATTGCACCGGCGATTTCTTGCATGCGCGCATTGCCCTGGTCCGCCGCGAGCACCGATTTGGTGGCCCAGATAGCATAGACGACAGACAGCAGACCGCAGGCAATGACCAGAAACAGTATTGTCATGCCACTCCCTCAGGTTTTGACCGGAAAAACCCCTCCCCGGGTCAGGTTCGGTACGGCACACCAAAATCCGCCAGGCCGGCAGAAACGCGACCGTATGTGTAAGGAGTAACGAAGCAAATGCGAAAACGTCAAGGTCTTTCGCATCTTAGTGAAATGCGCGACCAAAGCAGGCTGGCTGATTGAGAAGGCGTGCGTCAATATTGTCTAGAGGCAGGCAATGGAAGGTTTGCGAGTGCGAGTAATCTACAATGAGCGGATCAAACTGTTTTCAATATTTCTGAATGGGATTGGTATCGCAATTTTTGCCGTCGGAGGGCTAGCGCCCACCATATCTGCCCTATATGGACCGGATGGCCTCACGTTGCTCAAATGAGGATGAAGCAATGACAACGTCGCAAATGCTTTTATTTTTCTAATGCCGTTGTCTGGCCTGGTCATCGCTGGGGTCGTTCTTCTCTACGATTGGAAGTATCCAGCCAAACATCAATGTCCGCGCCACAGA
Organism: Phyllobacterium sp.; assembly: GCF_037994405.1. Lineage (GTDB taxonomy): Bacteria > Pseudomonadota > Alphaproteobacteria > Rhizobiales > Rhizobiaceae > Phyllobacterium. The sequence goes on along the minus strand of NZ_JBBNAN010000173.1, from coordinate 42,430 downwards.
TAATAATCTGAGCGTTTGATTAACGTCGCGGGCCTTTAACACCCTTGCTCTCGCCCCGAATGTCATAGGCGAGCCTGTCGAGGACAGCATTGACGAGCTTTGGTTCTTCTTCCGTATAAAAAGCCTTGGCGATATCGACATATTCCGAAACGATGACTGCGGTCGGAACGTCAACCCGATCCTTCAGTTCCCAGATTCCGGCGCGCAGGATGGCACGCAAGGTCGAATCGAGACGCGAAAGCGGCCAGTCTTCGGTCAGCGCCTGGCGGATCATTGGATCGAGCAAGGTTTGCTCCGCAACGACACCGGAAACAATCGCGCGAAACCATTGGGGATCGGCGTCGAGATATTGGGTACCGTCCACTTCCTTACCAAGGCGGTGCGCTTCGTATTCCGCCACAACCTCGAGAACACCAGTGCCCGCGACGTCCATTTGATAGAGTGCCTGAACAGCGGCCAGACGGGCAACACCACGCTTGTTGGCTGTCTTAGCGGCTGGGCTTTGCCCGTCTTTCGTAGAAGGCATCCTCAGGCTCCAAGCTTTTCCTTGATGGCAATCATGGTCAATGCAGCACGTGCTGCAAACCCACCCTTGTCCTTGTCTTCGCGGCGCGCACGTACCCACGCCTGCTCTTCGTTCTCGACGGTCAGAATGCCATTGCCGATCGCAATGCTTTCATTGACAGTAAGATCCATCAGCGCGCGGCAGGACTCGTTGGCGACGATGTCGAAGTGATAGGTCTCGCCGCGAATGACGGTACCGAGCGCAACGTAACCATCATATTCCTTTCCGCCTTCCACTGCAGCATCCAGGGCGAAAGAAATGACTGCCGGGACCTCCAGGGCCCCCGGGACAGTGACTACATCATAAGTGGCATTGGCTTCGTCGAGCGCCAGTTTGGCGCCATTCAGCAGTGCGTCAGACAGATCGTCATAGAACCGTGCTTCCACGATCAACAGATGTGGCGCCTGCGCCTTCTTTTTGGACATGATAACTCCAAGGGAAATGGGGTGGCGTCGCCGCCGTTGGCTGAGGTCCTAGGCTGATTTCGGATATTCTGCAAGCCGCGCAGCGTATCTCGCCATCTGATCGATCTCGATATTGACATTGTCACCAACCTTGCGGTCGCCCCACGTTGTCACTTCGAGCGAATGGCGGATGAGCAGGACATCGAATTTGCTGTCGTTGACGCTATTCACGGTCAGCGATGTGCCATCGAGCGCAACCGATCCCTTGGGGGCTATAAAACGTGCCAGATGCTCCGCTACCCGCAGCGTGAAGCGCACGGCATCGCCCTCGTCCTCCCGCCGAATGATTTCCGCCATCGCATCAACATGGCCAGAGACCAGATGACCGCCCATTTCATCACCGAGCTTCAACGAGCGCTCGAGGTTGATCCGTGTTCCAGCCTTCCAGCCGGCGATGCTGGTTAAGCGCAAGGCCTCCTCCCAGGCCTCAGCTTCGAACCAGCGTGCATTCGATCCCTTTTCAGGAAGCGTCGTAACGGTCAGGCAAACGCCGGAGCAGGATATGGATGCGCCGATGTCGATCGTTTCAGGGTCATAATTGGTCTCGACGCGCAGCAAAACGCCTTCATTGAGCGGCTTCACCTGACCAATTCTGCCAATATCCGTTACAATTCCAGTAAACATTCGTGCTTCCTTAGACAGGTCTGACATATTCGCTGTATCGGTCATCACCAAAGCGATATTCATGCGACAATTTGAAACCCCGAGCGATATGGGAGTGGAGCTCAGGGACTGCAACCCCGGTGTTGCTGCCAATTGCGACTGGGCCCTGGAAAAGCGCCAGGCGATCAACCAGGGCTTCCTGCAAAAACGAGGTCGCGACCGTCGCACCGCCTTCCACCATCAATGTCGATATGCCCTGTGCGGCAATGTCATCGAGCAATTCCGGAAGCGCGGTGGCGCCGCAATCGGTTTCCGTAGCGAGGATTCGGCAGCCCGCCGAGACGAGCGCCTGCCGTTTTTCCGGGTCAGCATCGGCCCGGGCCGCCACCCAGACCGGAACCGTGCGCGCGCTCCTGACCAATGCGCTGTCAAGCGGCAGGCGGAGCCGGCTGTCGAGGATGATGCGGATCGGTGAACGCGCTTCCAGGCCCGGCAGGCGGCACGTCAGCTGCGGATCGTCAGCAAGTACTGTGCCGATGCCGACAAGTATCGCATCGGATTCGGAGCGCAGCAGATGAACCTGCGACCGGGAGACGGTGCCCGTGATGGCTATCTGCCCGTCGCCGCTCCTGCCGATGAAACCATCAGTTGAAAGCGCAAGCTTTAGAGTCACTTCCGGGCGTTTCTTCGAAGAGCGAATCAAGTAACCTGCGAGATAGTCCGCTGCTTCTGCGCCGAGCACATCTTCCTCAACTTCGATTCCGCCAGCGCGCAGGATCGCGTAGCCTTTGCCAGCAACACGATCATCGGGATCATTGGTTGCAGAAACGACGCGAACAATTCCTGCCGTCACCAGCGCATCCGCACACGGCGGGGTCCTGCCATGATGGGCACACGGTTCAAGCGTAACGTAGGCAATTGCGCCCCTCGCCTTTTCACCAGCTTCGGCCAGGGCCTGCGTTTCGGCGTGGGGGCGTCCGCCAATGGCCGTGACCCCGCGCCCGACGATCACGCCATCCTTGACAATCAGGGTGGCAACGGATGGATTCGTCCCCGTAAGTCCTTGATGGCTGCGCGACAAACGAATGGCCGCGTCCATAAAGCGGCGATCAAGCGCCCTTTGCTCCGGCCCGGTCACTTGGCTCATTGGTCCGAGACCGGATCAGCTGCGACATCAGCCGAGGTAATCTCGTCAATAACGTCATGAAAGTCCTTGGCCTCGCGGAAATTGCGATAGACTGAGGCGAAACGGATATAGGCAATGTCGTCGATGCCCTTCAACGCGTCCATGACCAACCGGCCGATCTCGTCGGACGAAACCTCCGGCTCTCCGGAGCTTTCCAGCTGGCGAACAATACCCGACACAGCGCGCTCGACCCGCTCGGGGTCAACCTGGCGCTTGCGCAACGCCACTTCGACAGAGCGCATCAGCTTGTCTCGGTCAAAGGCAACCTTGCGGCCGCTCTTCTTGATCACAGTGAGGTCGCGCAGCTGGACACGTTCAAACGTGGTAAAGCGTCCTGCGCAAACGGAACAGACACGCCGCCTGCGGATCACCGCACCGTCCTCGGCCGGACGAGAATCTTTGACCTGAGTGTCTTCGGATTGGCAGTAGGGACAACGCATCGAATGACTTTCTGAACGCAATCAATTTTGGCTGAAGATAGTGTGTTTATCGACGAGATAAAAGTGTTCAGGCGGAGGCGATTGTGAACGGACCGTTCGATCCATCACAATCGCCTCCGCCCGAATAAAATCAAGCGATCTACTCTACTTATCCCAGGTAAGGATAAAGCGGGAAGCGTTCTGTCAAGTCGACAACCTTCTGCTGAACAGCCTTTTCGACAGCAGCATTGCCCTCGTCGGAGTTGGCCACTTTCAGACCATCGAGAACCTCGGAGATCAGATTGCCAATTTCCGTGAATTCTGCCGGGCCAAAGCCGCGCGTCGTTCCAGCCGGCGTGCCGAGGCGAACACCGGAGGTAACGAAAGGCTTCTCTGGGTCGAAGGGAATGCCGTTCTTGTTGCAGGTAATATTCGCACGGCCGAGCGCAGCTTCGGCCCGCTTGCCGGTTGCATTCTTCGGACGCAAATCAACGAGCATCAGATGGTTGTCAGTGCCACCGGAAACGATATCAAGGCCATTCTTCTTCAAAGTCTCGGCCAGGGTCTGCGCGTTGGTGACGACGTTCTTGCCGTAGGTCTTGAATTCCGGCTTGAGCGCTTCACCGAATGCAACCGCCTTCGCGGCGATGACATGCATCAAGGGTCCGCCCTGCAGACCCGGGAATACCGCCGAGTTCATCTTCTTGGCGATCTCGGCGTCATTGGTGAGAATCATGCCACCGCGTGGACCACGCAATGATTTGTGTGTCGTCGTCGTGACGACGTGTGCATATGGAAGCGGCGACGGATGAACGCCGGCGGCAACGAGACCGGCAATATGCGCCATGTCGACCATAAGATAAGCGCCGACAGCATCGGCGATCTCGCGGAAGCGCTTCCAGTCCCACACACGCGAATAGGCAGTGCCGCCTGCCAAGATCAATTTTGGCTTGCTCTCGTGCGCCTGCTTTTCGATAGCATCCATATCAAGCAGATGATCATCCTGACGCACGCCATAAGATACGACCTTGAACCACTTGCCGGACATGTTGACGGGTGAACCGTGGGTCAGGTGACCGCCTGAATTAAGGTCGAGGCCCATGAATGTATCACCTGGCTGCAGTAGCGCCAGGAATACGGCCTGGTTCATCTGGCTGCCGGAATTCGGCTGAACATTGGCAAATTCGCAGCCAAACAACTGCTTGGCGCGCTCGATTGCCAATTCTTCGGCAATATCGACGAACTGACAGCCGCCATAATAGCGCTTACCCGGATAGCCTTCGGCATATTTGTTTGTCATGATCGAGCCCTGAGCTTCGAGCACGGCGCGCGAAACAATGTTTTCCGAAGCGATCAGCTCGATCTCGTGACGCTGACGGCCCAGCTCCTTGCGGATTGCACCGAAGATTTCCGGATCGATCTCTTCGAGCGCTGCGTTGAAAAAGGTATCTGCATTCGACATGGTGTCTGGACCCTCATTTGCCGGTGGGTAATTCATAGGTAATTGCGGCGCATTATCATACTTAAACCGGCAAGGCCAATGGCCGGAGGGCGAAAAGCTTTAGCCCGAAACCGCCATGAGAACCTTTTGATCTCTCCGGCCTGATGCACATCCGCTGCGAATTACTGCAGTCGCCTGTTCACATGGACCAATATCCATTGCGATCCGGTCCTCGCAAGCCACCCATCTGCCTCGTCGGGCTGAATTCTCAAATGGTTCCCCAACAAAAAGACCGCCCTGAGGCGGTCTTTAACAGCTCCTGATTGCTGCAAGATCAAGTGTTCGTGCCGATCGACAGGGCAGCCTGGCCGTCACGCTCGTAAATGTCATCGCGCAGATGGACCACGCCATCGCCGGTTGACCACGCAGTCACATAGACGAAGTGCAGCGGAACGGGATTGGTAACCTGAATGGGCGTGTTGACGCCGGTCTTGATGGTTGCCTCCATCGTCTGACGATCCCAGCCGGGCGTGTCGCGCAGGAGCCATACATTGAGATCGCGCACGTTCTGAACGCGGACGCAACCGGAGGATTCGAAACGCATCAGCTTGTTGAAGACACCCTGCTGCGGCGTATCGTGCATGTAAACCGCATAAGAATTGGGGAAGTTGATCTTCGTCGACGACATGGCGTTGATCTTGCCCGGATCCTGCCGGAACATCAGCTTCACGGCTTCGTCAGTGTTCCAATCAACGCTTTCCGGCGGGATTTCCTCACGTGTCCGTTCGTCGAACAGGCGGATCTTGTTGCGCGTAAGGTAGGTCGGGTCCTTGCGCATCAGCGGAATAATGTCTTTTTCGATAATCGACTTCGGCGCCGTCCAGTAAGGATTAAGAATGACTTCCTGGATCTTGGAATCGAGAATTGGGGTCTGGCGGTCAATCTTGCCGACGATGGCGGTGTGGCGCTGAACAACGCGGCCGCCTTCAACCGCTTCAAGCTGCGCCGCTGGAATATTGACCATGACGTAGCGCGGACCCTGATCGGCCGCAGCGAGCGTGCGGACACGATCGAGGTTGGTCTTCAACTGACCGAGGCGAATATCGGGGGAAACATTCATCGCAGCGATAGAATATTGGCCCATGACGCCGTCGGCCGGAAGGCCGTGCCGTGCCTGGAAACGCTTTACCGCAGCATCGACATAGGTATCGAACGAATTCGAAATGCCCGCACTTTCGGAAAGATCACCTGCGATCATCAGGCGCTTGCGCATGACAGCTACGGAAGGATCAACGACGCCGAGTTGCAACTTCACGGTTGGATTCACCGCAGGCCAGCCGCCATTGGCAACAATCTGGCTGTAGGTATTAATCGCGCTCTCGATAAAGGACGCAGTCTCCGGGCTGGCGATCGGCTGGAAGCTCGCAACCTTGGCATGACTGTTCGAGCGGGCATCGAACTGATCGTCCCAATTGCCGCGACGGGGTGCAGCAAGAATATCGCCAATATCAGACTGCTGCGCGAAGGCAGATGATGCCGCGGCAGCAAAACCAGCAGTAGCCACGCCTCTCAGAAATGCGCGGCGATCGAGCGCTGATGATCCGAATTTTTTCATATTTGTCCAACCCTTGGAAGTTCTGCAGCCGACTGCCGTCTGCGATACAAAACGGCGACTTGGTTTCCAAAATTATCAGGAACACCCTTAACAAACAGCGACTTTAACACTGATCGCGCATTCGTGATGACCGATCAGGCCTCTCCGGCTGTCCGGGGCATTTCTCTGAACATGAAATAGCTGTCGTCGCATTCCACGCCATTATGGCGGATTGATGACTGGGGCTTAGAGATCGGGCGTGAACATGCGACAACGAGCAGACAGCGCATGATGTGCCCCGGTATTACAAAGCCCGTCTTCGCGAGCTGCGAAGCCGGGCTTTTGTTCGAAGAACAATCCAGCGCCTACATCCGGTAGGCGATGGAGTCGTTCCAGAAACGGTCAAGACGCTGGAGAGCCTTGTTCATGGACTGGAATTCTTCCGCCTTGATGCCGCCGACATGTTCGATGGAGGCAACGTGGCGTTCATAGAGACCCGCAACCAGTTCCGCGACTTCCGATCCCTTTTCCGTCAGGCTCACCCTTACCGAGCGACGGTCGGTGCGTGAGCGCTCGTGGGAGATGAAGCCGAGTTCGACGAGTTTCTTCAGATTGTAGGAAACATTCGAACCCAGGTAGTAACCGCGGCTACGCAGTTCACCGGCCGTCAGTTCTGCATTGCCGATGTTGAAAAGCAGCAATGCCTGGATCGCATTGATGTCGCTGCGGCCGTTGCGGTCAAATTCATCCTTGACCACATCAAGTAGACGACGATGTAACCGTTCGACTAACTGAAGTGCTTCAAGATAAAGTGTCCGCAATGCTGTATCACTTGGTGTTGAATGCGGGCTTGCGCCAGACTTTCTCTGTGTGTTGTTCATATTACCTGCCTCACTGTTGTTTCGGTGTATTTTTCTCACCGTTGAGGCAACACTATCCAATACGCATAAAATTCGACTTAAAACACAGACTTAACAGTACCTTACCGCGAATGAATCAATTTCAGTCTTAATGAAGACTTACCCGCCGGTCGCGTCTGCCGCAAATCCGGACGGAAAACCGGTGTCCACTTTTCCTGGTTTTGCTTATCTCACAGGCTTGGCCTGCTGCCGTTTCTGCAGGAAAAGCACGGTGCGGAAGCAGATATAGAGCACCGCCACACAGCCGTGAATGATGGCGATCTGTGGCCTGTAAAAGAAATACTTGGAGAAGACCGTAAACATTAGCGTTTCACCAAGTGCAGCGACAAACCAGATGACCGGTCCCCAGGATACCATCATCCAGAGGCCCGTTGAAGCTACAGGGTAAAGCATGGCCAATGAGACTGAAGCGACTTTCCATTGCCAGGGCATGAGGTCAAAGCGCCAGAGCAGCCCCTCGTAATAGCCGCTGAGCTGCGCCCAATAGCCGACACCTGCCACAAGGCAATAGATGGAGACCAGCCGCAGAAACCAGACGAAGCCCAATTGGGCCATCGTCGGGTCGAATGGCAAATGAGTAGGCCGTTCGTTCATGTCATGCCATTCATGTCAATTGCAGTTCGCGCTCGCCCAAGGGAGCGAAATAGGCATCTACCATTGCGGGCGTCACGTCTTCTATTTTCGCTGGCTCCCACACGGGTGCGTTATCCTTGTCCACAAGCAGTGCGCGTACCCCTTCATAAAAATCGTGATTCTCAAGCATGCGTGAAAGTATCCGGTATTCCATCTGCATGCATTGATCCATCTCGAGACTTCGCCCTTCTTCGATCTGTCTGAACGTCACATGCAGGCTTGTCGGCGAGCGCGTCTTAATCAGATTCAGAATCTGCTGTGCCCATTCGTTTCCATTCACCCCCGCCGCGCCAAGACGGATGAGGCAGCCACCCAGAGTTTCCGAATCGAACAGCACGCCGATCATATCGCGTGTTTTCTCGGGTGTTTCATAGTCGGGATTCATGGTTTTACCCCGTAAAGCGATGTCGGGATTGCCTGTTCTTATCAAGCTTCGCCGCACCCTCTCCTTATCCTCGGCCTTGATTGCGTGCGTGGCGATTCCGCTCTGCAGACAATCTCCCTGGCGGGCTCGATTGCCCGTCAGCGCGAGATAGGTGCCGAAATGCTCTGGCAAATGCGGAAGAAACGCACTGCCTCCGACATCGGGAAAGAAGCCGATGCCTACCTCCGGCATGGCAAATACGACATTCTCCGTCACGACGCGGTGCGAACCGTGGACTGAAATGCCGACGCCACCGCCCATGCAAATACCATCGATGAGGGAGACGTAGGGCTTGGCGAAATGCCGGATATAGGCGTTCAGGCGATACTCATCGGCAAAGAATTCATAAAGTGGTTTGCGCGAGCGGCCAGCATGATAGACAGCAAGAATGTCGCCCCCGGCGCAGAAGGCTCGCCCCTCTCCTTCGACAATAACGCAATGAACATCGGGGTCCGTGGACCAGGCGATGAGCGCGCGATGAAACGCAGTGACCATGGTTTGGGTTAGCGCGTTCAAGGCCTTGGGCCGCGTCAACCGAACCAGGCCGGCCTTGCCCCGCCTTTCGAATACGATTTCGCCTGCCCCGCCAAAATCGATTTGCATGCGCCCCTCCAGGTTTCTTGCTGGAGGTTAGGAAACTCCGGCGCACCGCGTCAATGGATCACATCTCCAAGCAGGCATCTTGGTCAACAGGACGATCCCTGTTAAAACCATTCCAAACAACAGAAAGAATGTCTGGCTTCGACAGACAAGGCAGCAATCATGAACAAACACCCGGCATTTCAGGCTCGCGCTCCAAGAACCGTCGATGAAATCACGCAAAGCCGCCGTTTACGGCGCATGCGCAAGGCGGACTGGTCACGCCGTCTGGTTCAGGAAAACCAGCTGACGGTCAACGACCTCATCTGGCCGATTTTCCTGTGCGAGGGTACCAACCGGCGTGAGGACATCAATGCCATGCCGGGCGTTCAGCGTTTTTCCGTCGATATGGCGGTGCGTGAGGCGGAACGGGCGGCGAAGCTCGGCATTCCCGCGCTTGCCACTTTTGCCAATATCGATCCTGACCTGCGCGATGATGCAGGATCGGGCATTCTCGATGCAGACAACCTCATCAATCGTGCGACACGGGCGATCAAGGATGCAGTGCCGGAAATCGGCATGATTACCGACGTGGCGCTCGACCCGTTCACCAGCCACGGACATGACGGGATTTTGAGGGACGGCATCATTGTCAATGATGAAACGGTCGAGCAGATCACCAAGGGGGCCGTGCTTCAGGCTGATGCGGGAGCCGACATCATTGCACCGTCGGACATGATGGATGGGCGCATCGGCGCCATACGCGATGCGCTCGACCTGAACGGCTTCCAGGACGTCGCGATCATGGCATACGCAACGAAATTCGCTTCTGCATTTTACGGTCCCTATCGCGAGGCTATCGGCACATCCGGGCGCCTGAAGGGCGACAAGAAGACTTATTACATCGATCCGGCGAACACCGATGAAGCGGTGCGCGAAGCCGAGCAGGATCTGGCCGAGGGCGCGGATTCGCTGATGGTCAAGCCCGGCCTGCCCTATCTCGATATCATCCGGCGGCTCAAGGATACTTTCTCCGTGCCGACCTTTGCCTATCAGGTGTCAGGCGAATATACGATGATCAAGGCCGCCGGCGCCAATGGCTGGATCGACGAAGAACAAGTCATGATGGAGACACTCCTCGCCTTCAAGCGCGCCGGTTGTGACGGCATCCTGACCTATTTCGCGCCGATCGTTGCCGAGCGGTTAAAAGCCGGGGCCTGACCGCGCCTTGAATTATCGTTCTCGAATTCCCAATTTCTGCGCAACGGCAATGTGTCCGTCTCTTTGAAACAGGAACCGAAATGAACGCGAAGACCCTTGATGGCGAAATCATCACCAACCGCCTGGATGACTGGCGGATGTATCAGGGCGTGCGGACGAGCCGCATCTTCGCGTTCCTGATCGACTATTTGATTGTGTTTCTCCTGTGCATTCCCGTCGCGATCCTTATTGCAATTCTTGGCGTGGCGACGCTGGGGCTGGGATGGACTCTCTATGGCATCATGTTTCCGGCGGTCGCGCTCGCCTATGTCGCGACGACAATGGGCGGACCACGCCAGGCGACAAAAGGCATGCAGATGATGGGTCTGAAGCTGGAGCGGCTCGACGGGCAGAAAGTCGACAGCTTGCTCGCAGTCGTACATACAGTTCTGTTCTGGGGCCTGAACGTGGTCCTGACGCCGCTCATTCTGCTGGCAACACTGTTTCTCGATCGCAAACGGACTGTCCATGATCTGCTGCTGGGCACCGTGGTGGTCCGCGCTTATAACTAATCTCAAGGGCTCCTGATCTGGAGCCCTTCTTCATTTGGCATTGAACATGATGACATTACGCTCATTCGCGGTCGCTCTCGCGGCGCTCGTATTCTATGGATTTGGCGCGGTTGGCGGCATGGCTGCATCGCCTTCTGGCCGCTTTTGCGGTGAGATGATCTCCAGTGGTGACTACCAGGATGTAGAGACATTTTTCAACGTAGACCGGGACGGCCACGTGGCCGGAAGCTATGAACTCGATGAGCCAGCTGGCCGCGTCGAAGGGACGTTGACCGAGAAGGACGGCGCCGGAACATCCCGAACGCTGGTGTGGACCGACAAGTACGGGACCGGACTGCTCGATCTCAAATTCTCGGACGACTTTAAAGAGTTCAAAGGCCGCTGGGGTGGCTCGACGAATGGCAGATTTGATGCCGCAAGCCATTCCTGGAATGGCATCCGCTGCACCGGTATTGCAGATTAGAGCAAACCGCAGACATTCACAGCTGAATACAATATAATTGAATTGACGTTTTCGGCGGTCGTACGATTCTATAGGCATTGCCGACCGTTCCAGGATCTTGAATGACGCACCAACCGCAGCAGTCACCACAGTTTTTCCTGACAGCACCTTCGCCCTGTCCCTATCTGGAGGGCCAGCTTGAGCGCAAGGTATTCACGCATCTGGTGGGCGGTCGCGCGAGTGAACTGAATGATCTCCTGACGCAAGGCGGTTTTCGCCGTTCGCAGAACATCGCCTATCGTCCGGCCTGCGAAAATTGCCGGGCGTGCGTGTCGGTGCGAATTCTCGCGGGCGAATTCCGGCAGGACAAATCCATGCGCCGCGTCTGGAACCGCAACCGGGACCTGATTGGCAATATCCATCACGCCGAACCGTCGACTGAACAATATTCCCTGTTCCGGCGCTATCTCGATGCTCGCCATAACAAAGGCGGCATGTCGGAAATGACGGTGCTCGACTATGCAATGATGATCGAGGACACGCACGTGCCGACCCAGATCATCGAATACCGGCGGCGCGGCCCGGATTCCTTCATCACCAAGAAAGGCGAAGGTGAACTCATTGCCGTGGCATTGACCGATGTAATGGGCGACGGGCTGTCGATGGTCTATTCGTTCTTCAATCCGGAGCATTCGCACCGCTCGCTCGGCACGTTCATGATCCTCGACCATATCCAGCGCGCCGCCGCCGCTGGCCTGCCACACGTCTATCTCGGCTATTGGGTCGAAGGCTCGCGCAAGATGCAGTACAAGATCCGCTACAAGCCGCAGGAACATCTTGGCCCCAAGGGTTGGGAGCGCCAAGATTAAGGACTGACTTAGCCTGCCCCATAACTGCCCTGGCATGCGGCAAATCATAACAATACGGAAACGCCACATGTCAAAGCTAGAACTCGACCATCGCAAGGGTTTGCTCATCACCGGCCTTGGCGGCCTCATTCTGACCGCCGATATTCCCCTGCTGCGGCTTGGCCAGGGCGAGACCTGGTCGACCCTGCTGTTGCGCAGTGTGACGACCTTTGTCGCGGCTCTGGTCATTTGGGCGGTCTGGAGTCTCGCGACCGGCAAGATGCGCACGATTGTACCTGGCCGCATCGGGTTCATCGTTGCCGCCCTTTACGGCCTCACGTCGATTACCTTCATGATTGCGGTTTACAACACCAAGACCGCCAATCTTGTGTTTATCCTGGCGTTCAACACGGTATTCTCGGCGTTGCTTTCGTGGATATTCCTGAAGGAGCGGCCAAGGACCGTAACCTTCGTCGCCATGTTCTTCATGCTGGCCGGCGTCGGCATCATTGTCTACGAGGGCCTTTCTTCCGGCCATCTATTCGGCGATCTCGTCGCCCTGCTCTCCACATTCATCCTCTCGACGGCTATCACGGTCAGCCGTTCATCGGGCAAGGACATGGGTTTTGCCGCGATCATTGGCACGGCATTGCCGATGGTGGTCGCGGCCTTCATGGTATCGCAGAACGGCTATGCGGTTGCGGTGCCCGGCTGGATCATTTTCAATGGTGCGGTGGTAACAACAGTTGCCTTCTTGTGTCTGGCAACGGGTCCGAAGTTCATTTCAGGGCCCGAAGTGGCAATGTTCTATCTACTGGAAACCGTGTTGACGCCGATCTGGATCTGGCTGGTGTTTTCCGAACGGCCGAGCGATCCGACCCTGGCCGGCGGCCTCATTATCATCACTGCCCTCATCTGCCACTCGCTCTGGCAAATGTATCACGCACGAAAGCGGGCCCGGATGACGGCTCTCCCCCACCCGGTCTGATGCTTTTTATTCAGCAGCTTCTGCGATAGGGCCACTCGTAGGGTGTAAAGGCACCGCGCGAGCTCCAGACCTCGGCGTGACATCGGCTTCGTCCGGCCGGTTCGGCCGGAACGACCAATGGAAAGCCTTGCCCATCCAGTGGCTGACATCGTCCATGATCGTATAGAAGGACGGGACGAAAACCAGCGACAGAACAGTCGAGACCAGTAGGCCACCTATCACGGCAATCGCCATCGGCGCGCGGAATTCACCACCGTCGCCGAACGCCATGGCTGCAGGCAGCATGCCAGCCGACATGGCGATCGTGGTCATGACGATCGGGCGGATACGCTTGCGGCCGGCATCGATGATCGCTTCGTTGCGAGGGATGCCGTGCTTGACCTCTTCAACAGCGAAATCGACGAGCATGATGGCGTTCTTGGTCACGATACCCATCAGCATCAGAATACCAATGACGACCGCCATGGAGACCGAGTTGTTCGTCAAAAGCAATGCGACCGCCACACCGGCAATCGACAGCGGAAGCGACATCAAAATCGTGAACGCATGGAAGATACTGCCGAACAGCAGGATCAAGACGACGAAGACCAGCATCAGTCCCATGATCATTGCATCACGGAACCCGGCGAAGACTTCACCCATAACCTCGGCATCGCCGGTCTCCTGAATACGCACTCCCTCCGGCATCGACTTCGCCACAGGAAGGTCCTTGACGATTGAAAGTCCCTCGCCGATCTCCTTGCCGCCTGCCATATTGGCGCCGACAACAACGCGCCTTTCGCGGTTGAAGCGTTCAATCGACGAAGGGCCTTGCCCGAACGCAATGTCGGCAATGGATTCCAGCGGCACCACCACTCCTGATGGAGCAGTAACGGTCAGCGTCCGGAGAATGGAGAGGTCCCGGCGGGACTCTTCCGTTAGCTGAACGCGGATGGGAATTTGGCGATCACCCACCGTGTATTTGGCGAGGTTAGGATCAAGATCGCCCAGAGTTGCAACGCGCAATGCATCCGACAGTGCGGTCGTGGAAATGCCCAGCTCGGCGAGCTTGTCCATGCGCGGCGAAACTATGATCTCTGGCCGATCGAGCGCAGCGGTTGAGGATACCGCCTGGAAACTGCCCGTTGCCGTCATGGCGCTCTGGAGCAAGCGGGCCTGTTCACTGACTTTGTCGCCGTCGCTGCCAATGACGCCAACTGCGAATTCGCGCTCTCCGCGATCATTGACGAAATTCGCCCGTAAATCAGGCACTTCGGACAATTTGTTGAATATATCGACCTCAACCTGTTTCTGCGTCCGCTCACGCTCGCTCTTGTGGCTGAGCTTGACAATCATCGTTGCGCGCCGTGTATCAAGCGATCCCGTCGGGGACGTGCCGCCGGTGACGTAGGTTTGCCGGACTTCCGGGATTTCCCGAACCAGTGATGCAGCCCGATCGGTTACACGGAGGGTCTCGTCAATCGGTGCGCCGGGCGGCAGTTCAAGACTGACCGCGACGCGCGCTTCGTCTTGCGGCGGCACGAAGCCGGAAGGCAGGAAGCCCATCGCCCAGATCGCAATTGCGAATATGGCGAAACCGCTGATCAGCGTCAGCCAACGATAGCGCAAGGTAACGGTGAGGAAACGGGCGTAGGTACGAATCCAGCCTGTCTCTTCTTCGCCATGATGCAAGTTCTTGCGATCGCGAAGGAGATAGGCTGTCATCATCGGCGTTATCAGCCGGGCAACGAGCAGCGAGAAAAATACCGCCACCGCTACAGTCAGACCGAATTGCTTGAAATACTGCCCGGCAATGCCGCTCATGAAACTGACCGGCGCGAAGACTGCGATGATCGTTACAGAGATAGCGATGACTGCGAGGCCAATCTCGTCGGCGGCTTCCAGAGAGGCCCGGTACGGTGATTTGCCAGATCGCATATGCCGGACGATGTTTTCTATCTCGACGATCGCATCATCCACCAGGATGCCGGTCACGAGCGTGATGCCCAGCAGGCTGATCAGGTTGAGCGAGAACCCGAGCATGTCGATCGCCCAGAAGGTCGGGATAGCCGAGAGCGGTAAGGCAATGGCCGCGATGAGCGTAGCGCGAACATTGCGCAAGAACAGGAAGACCACGATAATCGAAAGCAGCGCACCCTCGACCAGCGAACTCATGGCAGATTCGTAGTTGCCGTAGGTGTAGTTCACAGAATTGTCGATGATGTGGAACTTCGCGTCGGGATATTTCTGCTGCAGCTGGTCCATGCGCGCCTGCACCAGCGCATAGACATCCGCATCGCTGGCGCCCTTTGCACGAAACACGCCGAGTGACACGACCGTCTGGTTGTTCACGCGGGCAAAGGATTTGGGCTCTTGATAGGCATCGCTGATCGTTCCCAGCGCATCGAGGCGCACGGATCGGCCACCGGCCAGGGGAATTTCAACCGCCCGCAAATCGTCAAGCGTGCGCGATGCGCCGAGCGTGCGGATCGTCTGCTGGGTCGTCCCAAGGTCACCCCTCCCGCCCGTCAGGTCGGCATTCATGGATTTCAGCGCACGGTTGACATCCGCAGCCGTTACACCGAGTGCGGTCAAGCGGTCGGGATCAAGCGAGACGCGAATTTCACGCGTGACGCCGCCATAGCGTTCGACGCGACCAACGCCCTTCAGGCCCTGGATATCGCGCAGGATCTTGTCATCGACAAACCAGGAAAGCTCTTCCGATGTCATGGTCGGCGCCGAAACGCCATAGGTCAGGATCGCCGAGCCTTCCACATCAACCGAGTTGATGATCGGTTCCTTGATGGTGGCCGGGAGATCGTCGCGAATGCGAGAGACCGCGTCCTTGACATCGTTGAGCGCCTTTTGGGTGTCAACTTCCAGACGGAATTCAACCAGCGTTGTCGAATTGCCCTCGGTCAGATTGCTGGTGACGTTCTTTACGCCGGTGATGTTGGCGACAGAATCCTCGACGCGCTTGGCGATCTGCGTCTCAAGTTCGGTCGGTGCGACGCCAGGGTCGGTGACGGACACAGAGATCAAAGGCACGTCGATGTTGGGAAAGCGCGTGATCGGCAGCTTGGCAAAGGCCATCAGGCCGAGGACGACCAGCACGACGAACAGAAGGATCGATGGAACCGGGTTGCGGATCGACCAGGCAGAAATGTTCCAGTTCATTGGACCGCTCCCGTCGCCTCGTCGGTCACGCGAACCGGCGTGACGCGGTCACCATTTGCGACGAAGGTTCCGGCGCGGGCGACGACTTCTTCGCCTTCTGCCAGTCCCGCCAACACCTCGACGGCCCGGTCGTTGCGGATGCCGAGCTCAACCTTGCGGCTCTCGATCACCCCATCCTTGACCACCTGCACTAGTGCCGACCGACCGTGATAGACGACGGCGGAAAGCGGTACGCTGATCCCGTTGCGGCGCGTCAGTTCGACGACCGCGCGGGCAAAATTGCCGGGCCGGATTGCCGGATTCCGGTCGAGCGCGATCTTTACCGATCCCAAACGTGAGCTCGCGGTGATTTCCGGCGATATGAGCCGGACGCGGCCGGCTACAGGCTCGTCCATGCCGGAAACCCGAACGGCAACCGGCATGTTTTCCTTCAGGCGCGGCAGATCGACTTCAGGAATGTTGGCAGCGAGTTCGAAATCCTGGTCGCGCGCGATGCGGAACAGCGGACCCGCATTGAACGAGACGATACCGCCGAGAAGCGCATTGCGGCTTAATACAACACCACTTGCGGGTGCCCTGACATCGGCCTTCTCAAGCCGGAGCTGGACGTCGCGCTTCTGCGCGGCAACGAGCTGCAATTGCGACTTGGTTGCTGCCAGCGCCTGGCGGGCCGTGTTGAGGCGGGCATTGGCGCTGTCATGCGCATTGGTAGCGTTGTCCAGCTCCATTTTTGAGTTGATGCCCTTCGCTGAGAGGGCACGAGCGCGCTCGAGTGCTTCCAGCGCCTGGCGGACGGCAATCTCGGCATCAACGATCTGCGCCTCGGACTGGGCGATGGAGGCATCGGCCTGCGCGCGCTGCGCGTCGATCTGGGCAAGCTGAATTTCCAGCGACGACTTGTCGAGCCGGGCAAGAATATCGCCTTCCTTGACTACGTCACCCTGATCCGCATTGAGCTCGAGAACGAGCAGGCCTGCAACGTCGGTGCCGACGGCAACCTCCTGGCGCGGCACGATCGTGCCTGTCACGGTGATCGTTGCGACCATTTCAGTCTTGCTCGCAGGCATGACGTTGATCACAGGCGCCTTGGCTTCCTGGACTGCCGCCACCGCTTTCTCTTCGGCAAACCCGCTAGAGCTTATGGACGATGACAGGCTCAAGGCGAGAGCCAGGGAAATCAGAACTTTTGTGCTGTGGTGGCTCATTGCAAAATCCGGGGTGAGAGCAATAGTCAATTGTTGGCTTTTGTCGGACGAAGCATGGCCTCGGCGAGCGCCCGGAACACCGGTTCCAGCGCTTCGACCGGCACACCTTGCGACGGGAAATTACGCATGATGATCCCCTCGCCCATCGCGGCAAGCGTTGCAACGAGGAGTTCCATATCCGTCACGGGATCGATCTCGCCGCGCTCCTTGGCAGCCGTAAATGCAGCGAGAAGCTTCTCGCGCATCAGGCCTTCATGGAGCTCACATATAGCCGCGACCCCCTCATTGCGCATGGCTTCTGCACGGACCTCAACGAAAAGGCGCGCGCTGGAGTCGCGCGGGCCAGGTCCGCTCGTGTTCAGCGACATTTTCCGCACATGGTCGATACCGACCTGAGTAACGGCATCGATGATGTTGCTGGAGGTCAACATACGATCGAGGATTTCAGCACTTTGCTGACGGTGCGCGGCGGATATCTTCTCGATGATCGCCTCTTTCGAAGGAAAATAGCGGTAAAGCGCACCAGGGCTCATGCCTGCCTCGGAGCATATGTCGTTCATGGAGGCGCCACGAAAACCAGAGCGGATGAAGCAGGTCATCGCCGCATTGAGGATGCGTTCTTCCTGCGCCTCGCGATTGCGTGCGCGTTTCCCAAACAGTTTTGCAACGAAACACTGCGACGCATCATCCGAATAATCTTCGGCAATGCTCGCTGCCTGTCTCGGCAGGATCTGATCAACCATAGTGTACCTAAAAAAGAGAGAACGTTCTCTCTCATTTACAGCAAAGGTACAACACCGTCAAGAACGCGAGTGATCATTCTCGTTTTAAAAGTGAGCTATCGATACCGAGCAATCAGGAAAACTTGCCGGAACGCGGGAAGCCCTTGGGCACCATGCGGCCTGCTGTTGCTCTTGGACCGGTCCATTCGAGCAATTCCAGTTTGCCACGGGTGAAGCTGCGGCCCGATGCGTCCTGCCATGTCAGCCCCTGCTCCAGGGTAAAGACGCGAATATCGGAGACGCCGCCATCCTTGTAGCGCTGCAGCCGCACGCCCTTGCCGCGACCAAGCTCCGGGACTTCCGTGAGCGGGAACACCAGCATCTTGCGGTTTTCGCCGATGATGGCCACCGAGTCACCGGTAACGGGAATGCAGTGGCGTGCCTCGTCGGGCGCCTTGACGTTCATCACCTGCTTGCCTTTGCGGGTGTTGGCGATGACGTCCGCCTCGGGCACGATGAAGCCGTTGCCAACATGCGATGATAGAAGCAGCTTGCGCTCGGGATTGTGCACGAAGGCCGTGACGATATCCTGGTCATTCTCCATATCGACAATGATACGGATCGGCTCGCCATGACCACGCCCGCCAGGCAGGCTGTTGGCGCCAATCGTATAGAACTTGCCGCCCGTCGTCAGGACGAGGATGCGATCCGTCGTCTCGGCATGGAAGGCAAGCTTGAGCTTGTCGCCCTCCTTGAACGTCAGGGCCGAGAAGTCCGCCAGATGCCCCTTCATGGCGCGCAACCAGCCCTTTTCGGACACGACGACCGTGACCGGTTCTTTCTCGATCATGGCATGATGGATGTCAGTCAGGTCATGCTGCGGCGCTTCCGCGAATGTCGTACGGCGTTTGCCGAGCAGCGTGTCCGGCGCATATTTCTTCTGCATTTCCGAAATCTGCCAGGCGATCGTCTGCCATTGCTTGGGCTCAGATCCGAGAAGCTGCTCGATCTTGTGCTTTTCCACGGTAAGGCCGTCGAATTCCTTGCGGATCTCAAATTCCTCGAGCTTGCGCAGCGAGCGCAGGCGCATGTTGAGGATGGCTTCGGCCTGATTGTCGGTAAGTTCGAAGCGGCGGATCATCTCCTGCTTCGGCTCATCTTCCTCGCGGATGATGCGGATGACCTCATCGATGTTCAGATAGGCGATCAGCATACCGCCGAGAATTTCGAGGCGGCGCTCGATCTCGCCTAGGCGATGACGCGAGCGGCGGATGAGTACATCCTTGCGGTGCTCCAGCCATTGTTTCAGCACGTCCCGCAAAGAAAGAACGTTCGGTACCTTGCCGCTGGAAAGGACATTCATGTTCAAGGGAAAGCGTGTCTCAAGCTCGGTAAGCTTAAACAGGGATTCCATAAGAATGTCAGGATTGACGCTGCGGCTCTTCGGCTCCAGCACCAAACGGACATCTTCGGTGGATTCGTCGCGCACATCGTCAAGCAGGGGCAGTTTCTTGGCGATCAACAGCTCGGCAATCTTTTCGATGAGCCGGGATTTCTGCACCTGATAGGGGATTTCGGTGATGACGATGATCCAGGTACCACGGCCCTGGTCCTCAACCTGCCAGCGGGCGCGCAGGCGAAAGCCACCGCGGCCAGTCTTGTAGGCGTCGAGAATGGCGTCGGCGCTTTCGACAAGGATGCCGCCGGTCGGGAAATCCGGTCCGCGAACCTTGGTCTTCAGCGGATCTTCGTCGTCTGCCTGCGACATCAGTTCTTCGACCGCGGCGTCAGGATGCTTGATCAGATGCAGCGCCGCGGCGCAAAGCTCGGAAACATTGTGCGGCGGGATCGATGTTGCCATGCCGACGGCAATGCCCGACGAGCCGTTGGCAAGGAGGTTCGGAAATGCGCCCGGCAGGACGATCGGTTCTTCGTCTTCCTCGTTATAGGTCGGACGGAAGTCGACGGCATCCTCGGTGATGCCTTCAAGAAGCAGCATGGCGACATCGGTCATCCGCGCTTCGGTGTAGCGCATTGCCGCCGGGTTATCGCCATCGATATTGCCGAAATTGCCCTGTCCGTCGACGACAGGATAACGAACAGCGAAATCCTGCGACAGACGCACCAGCGCGTCATAGATCGATTGGTCGCCATGGGGATGGAACTTACCCATCACCTCGCCGACAATACGCGCGCATTTCGCATAGGCTTGATCCGGCGACAGACGCAGGAGGCGCATGGCATGCATGATGCGCCGGTGGACCGGCTTCAGACCGTCACGCACGTCGGGCAAGGCGCGGTGCATGATCGTTGAAAGCGCATAGGCAAGATAGCGCTCTTCCAGCGCTGCCTTCAGATCAACCGGTTCTACATTATCATCGTCGCCATTGTCTGGCGGAATCAGGCTTTTTCCCATGTCAATGAACTATCAATTCGAGGAATCCCGGGCAAGCAATGATTCGCCAAGATCACAGGCAGTTACCGGCATTTGGCACACTGAAATGCTGGAACCTTGCGTTCGGACCTCAAATCTGACTTTCTAGCGCCCTAGTTGCAATTATTGCCCGTTCCCGGCGCCTGTCATAGTTTTGCCGCGCCCGATGCAATAGGTTCGAAAATCAAAGCAATAGGGATAAAATCATGCCTCCAATCCACCCCCTGAAGTCCGGCTTGCGCATGCTCGCTGCAACGTCAGCCCTCGTTGTCGTGTTTGCCGGTTCAGCCTACGCGGTTGATGGCAATGTAGTGGCCGCACGATTGAAGGCGGTCTACGCCGAACAGAGCGGCACTATTGAATACGGCAACGTCGAAACCAGCGGGTCGACTGTTGTCCTCAAGGATACAAAGTTCTCCACGCCAAGCGCCAAGGAAAGCTTCGCCGTTGGTGATATTACATTGGACGACGTCAGCGATACTTCCGATGGCGGCTTCAAAATCGGTTCCCTGTCGATTCCTGATGTGAACGTCGATTCCAAGGAAGAGCCCGGCAGCAAGATCGTCGTCCAAGGCATCAAATTCGAAGGCATAACATTACCCCCGGAAGGTGCGACCACGCCGCTCGCGAAGATGCTTCAGTATGAAAAAGCTGAAGTAAAGCACGTTGGTGTCAGCGTGAAAGACAAGGATGTTTTCTCGGCCGACGACCTGACCGGAACAATGTCCCCCCTCTCCGAAACCGCGCCGGTCACCTTTGTGCTCGACTTGGCAAAGTTCAAAGCCGATCTGTCTGGAGTTGAAGACCCCAAGACCAAGGATGCCTTAAAGGCACTTGGGTACGAGACACTTACCGGGAAATTCCAGGCTGAAGGCAGCTGGAATGTATCGGATGGGCGTCTCGTTTTCGACAAGTTCGACTACCTTGTCGACAATGCCGGCACACTGGGACTGAAGTTCGATATTTCGGGCTATACGCTCGATTTCATCAAGGGCATGCAGGAAGCCACCAAAGACATGAAAGGTAAGCCCAACGATGCGCAGAGCATGGCAATGCTCGGCCTTATGCAGCAACTGAGCTTCACCGGAGCATCCATCCGCTTCGACGATGCCTCGGTGACCTACAAGGCGCTGGACTATGTCGCCAAGCAGCAGGGCGCCAAACGTGGCGATCTGATCAACCAGGCCAAAGCCATTGTCCCCATGGCGGCGGCGCAGCTCGGCAATGCCGAATTTGCGCAGTCGCTCGGTGTCGCGGTTAGCACCTATCTCGACAACCCGAAAACGATCCAGATCAAGGCCGCGCCGGCCAAGCCGGTTCCCTTCGCCATTATCGCGGCTGGGGGCATGGCCGACCCGAAATCGCTGATCAAGACGCTTGGTGTAACCGTTACCGCCAGCCAGTAATCGCAATAGCAGCCAAAAGCCCGCGCAATGCCGGGCTTTTTGTTTCTTTGGTCTCAGTTAGGAGAGGTCTTTAAACCTCTTTCTTCACCGGATTGAGCCGTATATGCAGATCGCGCAGCTGAGCTGGCGATACTTCCGATGGGGCATTCATCAGGAGGTCATAGGCCTGCTGGTTCATCGGGAACATGGTGATCTCGCGCAGGTTCTTGGCGCCGACCAGCAGCATCACGATACGGTCGATACCAGCCGCCATGCCGCCATGCGGCGGCGCGCCATACTGGAATGCCCGGTAGAGGGCACCGAAGTCCTCTTCCACAGTTTCCCGCGAATGGCCGACAGCCTCGAACGCCTTGACCATGGTTTCCGGCAGATGGTTGCGGATACCGCCCGAGGCGATCTCGAAACCGTTGCAAACCATATCGTACTGGAAAGCCCTGATCGTCAGCGGATCCTGGTTCTCCAGTGCATCCATGCCACCCTGCGGCATGGAGAATGGGTTGTGCGCGAAATCGATCTTCTTCTCGTCTTCGAGCCATTCGAAGAACGGGAAATCGACGATCCAGCACAGCTTGAACTGATCACGGTCGACAAGGTTCAGTTCTTCGCCGGCGCGCGTGCGGGCCGCACCCGCGAATGACACGAACTTCTTCGGATCGCCAGCAACGAAGAACGCAGCATCGCCGTCATCCAGGCCGAGCTGAATGCGCAGTGCTTCGGTGCGTTCCGGGCCGATATTCTTGGCAAGAGGTCCTGCCCCTTCGAGATTTTCACCTTCCTTGCGCCAGAAGATATAGCCAAGACCCGGCTGGCCTTCGCCCTGCGCCCAGGAATTCATCCGGTCGCAGAAAGCGCGCGAACCGCCGGTCTTTGCCGGAACCGCCCACACTTCCACCTTCGGATCATTTGCGATCATGTTGGCAAAAACCTTGAAGCCGGAGCCGGCGAAATGCTCGGTTACGGCCTGCATCTCGATCGGGTTGCGCAAATCCGGCTTGTCCGTGCCATATTTGCGCATGGCATCGTCATAGGCGATACGCGGGAATTCCTGCGTAACCGGCTTGCCAGCGGCGAATTCCTCGAAAACACCACGCAGGACCGGCTCCATGGTCGACAGGACGTCATCTTGCTCGACGAAGCTCATTTCGATATCGAGCTGGTAGAACTCGCCCGGCAGACGGTCGGCGCGCGGGTCTTCATCGCGGAAGCATGGCGCGATCTGGAAGTAGCGGTCGAAACCGGACATCATGATCAGTTGCTTGTACTGCTGCGGCGCCTGCGGCAGAGCGTAGAACTTGCCCGGATGAATACGGCTTGGCACGAGAAAGTCGCGCGCACCTTCGGGCGAGGACGCTGTCAGGATTGGCGTGGAAAACTCGGTGAAACCGATCTCGGTCATACGGCGGCGCATGGCAGCGATGATCTTCGTGCGCGACATGATGTTCTTGTGCAATGTCTCGCGGCGCAAGTCGAGGAAGCGGTACTTCAGACGGATGTCTTCCGGATAATCGAGCTCACCGAACACCGGCAAAGGCAGCTCCTTGGCGGCGGACAATACCTCGATCTCGCGGGCAAAAACCTCGATCTCGCCGGTTGGCATGTTGGGGTTGACCGTATCGTCGGTGCGAGCCTTCACCTCACCGTCAACACGGATAACCCATTCACCGCGCACGGTTTCCGCCAGTTTGAATGCCGGTGAATCCGGGCTGGCAACGATCTGCGTCAGGCCGTAATGATCGCGGATGTCAATGAAGAGAATGCCGCCATGGTCGCGGACGCGGTGAACCCAGCCGGAAAGACGAACTGTCGAACCAACGTCCGATTTACGCAAGGCGGCGCAGGTATGGCTGCGGTAACGGTGCATGATATGTGCCTCTGATATGTATGCTGGTTGCCGGAAAGCGTGGGACAAGCCCCGGCAAAGCCCGAGAATTTGCGCGGACAAGCGCATTTTGAGGCTGATTTGTCAAGATCAGGATTTCGAGAGCGAGACAAACGTCAATCGGTTCGCTATAGAAATTTCATGACCATGATTACAACCACCGATCAGCTTGAACAGGCTGTTGCCGCCCTTTCGCAATCCGATTTCGTGACCGTCGATACGGAATTCATCCGGGAGACCACGTTCTGGCCGGAGCTTTGCGTCATCCAGCTCGCGTCGCCCGATCATACGGCGATCGTCGATGCGCTGGCGCCGGGCCTTGATCTTGCTGCGTTTTTCAAGCTGATGGCCAATGAGAAAATCGTCAAGGTGTTCCACGCCGCGCGGCAGGACATCGAAATCATCTTCCATCTCGGAAATCTCATCCCGCATCCGGTGTTCGATACGCAGGTTGCGGCGATGGTTTGCGGTTTTGGTGATGCAATCGCTTACGACCAGCTCGTGCAGCGGGTGGTTGGTGCGCAGATCGACAAATCCTCCCGTTTCACCGACTGGCGCCGCCGCCCCCTCTCCGAGAAACAGCTGGATTACGCGCTGGCGGATGTGACCCATTTGCGCGACATCTATCTGCACCTGAAGAAGAGCCTCGAAGAAGAAGGCCGCACGGACTGGGTTCTCGACGAGATGAAAATTCTTACCGCGCGTGAGACTTATGACATGCATCCGGATGATGCGTGGAAGCGGTTGAAGATGCGTCTGCGCAAGCCGGTGGAACTTGCGGTGCTGCGCAGCGTTGCTGCCTGGCGCGAACGGGAAGCGCGCGAACGCAACGTGCCGCGCGGCCGTGTGATCAAGGACGATGCGATCTACGAGGTCGCCCAGCAGCAGCCGCGCGATGCGGAGGCAATGTCACGTTTACGAACGATTCCAAAGGGTTGGGAACGCTCGAGCATGGCGACCGGCCTGCTTAATGCGGTCAATCTGGCGCTTGACCTGCCCAAGGAGGACATGCCGCGCCTGCCGAAATCGGTACAGTCGCCCGAAGGCGCAGGTGCTGCCGCAGAGCTTTTGAAGGTGCTGTTGCGGCTTGTCACCGAGGAGCATGGCGTCGCCGCCAAGGTCGTCGCGACCTCCGACGAGATCGACAGGATCGCGGCGGAGGGCGATGCGGAAGACATCCCGGCACTGCAGGGCTGGCGGCGTGAAGTCTTCGGCGAGAAGGCGCTACAGCTCATCAATGGTGAGCTCTGTCTGAAATTCGAGAACAAGAAAATCCGTGCGGTCGCATGGCCCGCTGAATAGCGATTTCAATCGCCCGCAATCAAATTGCACCCCAAGATTGATTTTCTTATGCCAATTTCGAGCATTCTTGTGTGAGAATCGATGCTTCCCGTGCAGGGATTGCAGAATTTTGCGCAATTTCTCGGTGAGTTGGCCGACGGCTTGTTCGGAAATTATAGTTCGGTCCTGATCGAAGCATTGGCGGCACTCGCGCCGCTACTATAGTCGCATTGATCACCACTCGATGGAAAGTAACTCATGTCCGCTTCCGCAGCACACACACCGGCGCTCGCAAAAGAGATCGCCCTCCTCGCCGTTCTGGCAACGCTATGGGGCGCGTCCTATACCTTCATCAAGATCGGTGTCGAAACCATCCCTCCCGTTACCTTCATCGCGGCGCGGACGCTGATCGCCGGCGGGCTGCTTCTGATCATCATCAGGATGCGCGGTCTCGCCCTGCCGAGAGACCCGGCTATCTGGAAACGGTTCCTGATCCAGGCCTGCATCAACAGTGTCATCCCGTTCACGCTGATCGCCTGGGCCGAGATGACGGTGAATGCCGGGCTCGCGACGATCCTCAACTCGACGACACCGATCTTCACCTTCCTCATGACGGTGCTGATCACCCGTCATGAGGCGGTAACCGCACGCAAACTGTTCGGTGTTGTCGCAGGGGTCGTCGGGATCAGCCTGATCATCGGACTTGAAGCCTTCAACGGCCTCGGCAAGGGACTGGTGTCACAACTCGCGATTGTTGTCGCAACAATCTCCTATGCCTGCGCGGCGATTTTCGGACGCGGGTTCAAGGGCCTCGATCCGATGATGCCGGCGGCGGGCTCCCTGATCTGCGGCGCGGTGTTGCTCATCCCCGTGAGCCTGGTCGTCGACCATCCTTGGACAATCACCCCTTCAGCGCACTCGCTCCTCGCGCTGCTTGGCCTGTCGGTCTTTTCGACTGCCCTCGCCTTCGTCATCTATTTCCGGTTGATCCATACGCTGGGTTCGGTCAGCACGACATCGCAGGCTTACCTGCGCGTGCCGATCGGCGTTGGGATCGGCGTGCTCTTTCTCGGCGAAAGCCTGACCTCGACCGCATGGATCGGCCTCATCTGCGTTATTGCCGGCGTCGCGGCGATGACACTCCCCACGCGCAAGAAAGCCGCCATCACTGGGACAGCATAATGATTCCTGAAGGTCGGGCAGGCGTTTTTGAGCAGGAATAAGCCACCATTAAATCGCGACGACTACAGGCACGATGCTTCGGCGGTGTAGATGTGCTATGCAGACGAAGATCAAACGAACGGGTTTGGTGTGCCGATGGAACAAAAGCTGTCCGTCATCATGGCTTGCGATGTAGTCGGCTACAGCCGATTGATGGGCATCGACGAGAAAGGCACCTTGTCGGCTCTCAAGAGCCACCGGCGCGAACTCCTGGATGTTAGAATTGCCGAACATCAAGGCCGGACCATCAAACTCATTGGCGACGGGATGCTGGTTGAATTTCGGACCGCAGAGGACGCGGTCCTGTGTTCAATTGATATTCAGCGCGAAATGCGACAGCGAAATGCCGATGTTCCGGAGGATCGGCGAATAGAATTTAGGATCGGGATCAATATCGGTGACATAATTTTTGAGGACGACGACGTTTACGGCGATGGCGTGAACGTGGCGGCGCGCATCGAGAACATCGCCGAGCCAGGCGGCATCGCAGTGTCCTCATCGGTACGCGATACGCTGGGCAACCGCCTTAGCATCGGCTTCGAGGACGCAGGCGAGCAGGCATTGAAAAACATCGAGCGGCCGCTTCGCATTTTCAACATCATCATCGATGATCCGGAAGTTGGGGCTTCCAAGCGTGGGTCAACTTCTCCAATCGCCGTGCCGTCGCCCAACATTCGAGGCAATCCGGTCTTCAAGTCCAACAGAACGCTTCTTTATGTTTCCAGGTTTTTAAATCTGAGCGGGGATCCAGATCAAGAATATTTTGCGG
The DNA here is from genome assembly GCF_037994405.1 of Phyllobacterium sp. Taxonomy (GTDB): domain Bacteria; phylum Pseudomonadota; class Alphaproteobacteria; order Rhizobiales; family Rhizobiaceae; genus Phyllobacterium. The sequence continues at coordinate 15,479 of NZ_JBBNAN010000173.1, read as the reverse complement.
CCGGCATATCGGAAGACATTGCCGCCGCATTATCCCGGTTCTCGCGATTGAACGTGATCGTTCAGGCGCCTCGTTCAGAACCGCGACGTGATGGCCCGACTACTTATTACACCCTTGAGGGCAGTGTGAGGCGGCTAGGCGATCGTGTCAGGGTTAATGCCAATCTGACCAATGTTCTTCGCGAACAGATCTGGGCGGAAAAATACGACTTCGACCTTGTTGACGTGTTCTACATCCAGGACGAGCTGTCCCAATCCATCCCTGCTGCGCTGAACATCAAGATTGAGGAAGCTGAACGTCAGCGCGTTCTCGGTAAACCGCTTACAGCCCTAAGGGCATATGATTTTTATCTGCGGGGCCGGCATCTGGAACAGAGCTTGAATCCGGATGAGGTGCGACTTGCGAGGGAAATGTTTATCGCCGCGATCAAGGATGATCCAAGCTACCCGCGCGGATATTTGGGCCTCGCCTGGCTCGATATACGGAAGCTGAAATGGAATGAGAGCGTCGACCTTCAAGCAACACTGGCCAGTGCATTTGCTTCAGCAAGCAAAGCCCTGGACCTCAATCCCTTTGAGGCCGATGCTCATTGGGCACTCGGCGTCATCCACCTTTGGAGGGGGGAGGCAGAACGGGCTATAGGTTGTTATGAACGGGGTCGCGAATTGGCACCCAACAACTGTGATCTCCTCGCTGAATATTGCGACGCGCTGGGTTATCTTGGACGCTTGGAAGACGCCATCAGGGTCGGTGAGCTGGCTGTACGGCTCAACCCAAGTCGACCCGACTGGTATCTTTGGAACATTGCGGCCAGCAAATATCTTTCCGGAAACTATTCGGATGCATTGTCTCTTCTGGAAAAAATGATTGAGCTTGGACCTGCCTACCGCTTGCTGGCAGCAACATATGGTAAACTTGGACGCCTGGAAGACGCACATCGCGCGGCGAGTGAACTCCTGAAAATCTACCCGGAATTTTCAATTGAGCGATACAGTTCCAGGGCTCCGTATCGTGACAAGGCTCTGTTGGCCAAGTACGTCGAGGGGCTGCGACTGGCGGGGCTGCCAGAGTAATTCGGGAGCCTGATAATTTCTCCTGCCGCAGCACGAAACGTCTCCGAAGCCCATCCCACCCGGCGCCCTCGGTAACTTCGTGCGGAAGTCGACCGAGGTTGGTTTCGTCGGCCATATGCTCGCTTTTGCGAGAAACGACGCAGCTACGCCCCAATCACCATCCTCAGGTTCTTGCCGGTCAGCCTCGCCAGCTGCTGCAGCCGGCCCTCGGGGACGTCGCCGATGAGATCGGCCTTCGATTTGTGCACAACCAGGTCGATGCCGTCGGCGGTCGGTTTCCAGGAAAGGTTCGGGACAACGCCTGCCATGGAAGCGGAGAACGGATAAGTGATACGCATGACCGCCGCCAGGATCCTCGAATATTCGAGCAGTCGCGGACTGGCGATGGCCGCAAGCTCCGGATCCGCCCCACTGTTGGTAATGCCTTCGTGCCGGAAGAAATTGGCCAGCGCGATATAAGCGCGGCCGGGATGGTCAATGCCGACAAAGGCGGCATTCGAGATCATGTTCAACGCCTGGGAGCCGCGATAATCCGGGTGCGCGCGCCAGCTTATATCTGCAACGAGGCACGCGGCGCGGCGATAGCGCTTCTCGTCCTCGGTTTCATCATAACCAAGCGCTGCAAAGGCCTCGCCGGTCCAATCGGCAAGCTCGCGCGCATAGGCCGGCGAGCGAGCGCGAAGCACAGCCAATTCGTCTGCAGCCGAGATCAGCGGATCTTCCAGCTGCTCGCTTTCCGACAGAAGCGAATAGAGGAAACCTTCGCGCACGCCGAGCGCCGAGAACACGACCCTTGACGGGCGCATCAACTTGATCGTTTCGAGAAGTGCGATCGCGCCATAGGACAAGAGTGCACGGCGGTTCTTCGAAACATCCTCGATGCCGCGCATATAATCGAGATCGCCAGCGGCAACGAGCTTCAAGAAGCGCTGAGCCTCCTCAAAGGCGATTTCATAATGGTGCATGACATGGAGCGGATAATGCGTGGCGCTCATATGCAGCTTGGCGAGATTTCGCCAGGTCCCGCCGACCGCATAGAAAGTTCTGCCCCTGCCGTTGGCGAGAAGTTTTGCCGTCGACAAATGTTTCCTGGCGATGCTGACCGCTTCGGTCAGATCGCCATCCGACATATCCTGCAGGCGCAGGCCGCCCAGAGGCAGTGTGATACCATCGCCGATCTGGCGGCCCTTGACGTCGACCAGCTCGAGACTGCCGCCGCCAAGGTCGCCGGCGATGCCGTCGGGATCGTGAAAACCGGAGATGATGCCGAGCGCCGAATAATAGGCTTCTTCCCTGCCCGACAGGACCTTGATCGGCTCCTTCAGGAGTGCTTCGGCTTCCTTGATGAATTGCGAGCCGTTTTCTGCTTCACGCGCCGCGGCCGTCGCAAGAACATCCAGCGAGACTGCTCCGGCCTGATCTGCCAGCGCGCGGAAGCGGCGCAACGCGCGAAGCGCGCTTTGCACCGCCTTCGCGTTGAGTTTCCTGGTTTTTACCAGCCCCTTGCCGAGGCCACAGAGAATTTTTTCATTGAAAAGAACGGTCGGCGACCGGTTTACCCCTTCATAGACCACCAAGCGCACGGAGTTCGAACCGATATCGATGACGGCGGCCGGTTGACGCCCCTGTACGCGCCCTTGTGCGGCGGAGATCATGCAGCCTTGTTTCTTTTGGACCGCTTGCGATGCGCAATCAATCGGGGTGCTGAAGATTTCAGCGACTTGCCACGGCCTGACAGGCTGGGATTGGTCATGAAATATTCCTGTGCGTTAAAAGCTTCTTCCCCGTCAGCCGGTGCAATCCGGCGCGACGTTCCGTCTGCTAGTAACTCGTAACTCTGCTGGTTGTCGAGAAGGTTGGCCAGCATAATCTGTGAAAGAACCTGCTGATGCACCGTTGGATTGGTGATGGGAACCAATGTTTCAACCCGGCGGTCGAGATTGCGTGTCATCATGTCGGCCGACCCGAAATAGACAAGCGCCTTTTCCGACGGCAGGCCCTCGCCGTTGCCGAAGCAGAAAATGCGGCTGTGTTCGAGGAAGCGTCCGACGATGGATTTTGCCCGAATATTGTCAGAAAGGCCGGGAACCTGCGGGCGCAGGCAGCAAATGCCGCGCACGACGAGATCGATTTCCACGCCGCTCTTGCTGGCATCATAGAGCGCGTCAATGATTTCCGCGTCGACCAGCGAGTTCATCTTCATCCAGATGGCCGCCGGGCGGCCTGCCTTGGCGTGGACAATCTCCTCGGCAATGTGGTGCAGGATGCGAGGTCGCAACGTAATCGGCGAAACTGCAATACCCATCTCCCCGGAGGGCGGCGTGTAGCCGGTGATGAAATTGAAGATCTGCGCTACGTCGCGGCCAATCGATGGTTCGCACGTGAAGAACGACAGGTCGGTATAAATCTTGGCGGTGATCGGATGGTAATTGCCGGTCCCCAGGTGCACGTAGCTGCGCAGTTTGTTTTCCTCGCGCCGGACGACGAGCGACATCTTGGCGTGGGTCTTCAATTCGATGAAGCCGAAAACCACCTGGACGCCGGCGCGTTCCAGATCGCGGGCCCAGCGGATATTCGCCTCCTCATCGAAACGGGCCTTCAGCTCGATCAGGGCCGTCACCGACTTGCCGGAATCGGCCGCATCGATCAGCGCGCGCACGATGGGGCTGTCATTCGAGGTCCGGTAAAGCGTCTGCTTGATCGCAACCACGTCCGGGTCAGCTGCTGCCTGGCGCAGGAACTGGACCACGACGTCGAAGGACTCGTAGGGGTGGTGGACGATGATGTCTTTCTCGCGAATGGCCGCAAAGCAGTCACCGCCATGCTCGCGCACCCGTTCGGGGAAACGCGGATTGTAGGGCACGAATTTCAGATCGGGACGCGGAATGCTGACGATTTCGGAAATCATGTTCAGTGCCAGAAGGCCGCTGAGAACGCTGATACGATTGTCCGGAACACCGAGTTCGGTGGCGACAAAGCTGCGCAGCGATTCCGGCATTTCATCGTCGAACTCGATGCGGATCACCTGACCGCGACGCCGGCGCTTCAACGCGCTTTCGAACAGGCGCACCAGATCTTCGGCCTCCTCCTCAACTTCGATATCGCTATCGCGGATGATGCGGAAAGTGCCTGCACCCTTGACCTCATAGCCGGGAAACAGCCGCCCGGTGAAGAGGCTGACCGCATCTTCGAGCGTCAGGAAACGAAAATGTCCGCTCTCGTCCGGAATCTGGATGAAGCGTTTCAAAGCCTGTGGCAGGCGCAGTAGAGCCGTCATGGGACGGTTGTCGGTGCTCCGGTTGAGAAGCATGGCGATCGTAAAGCCAAGGTTGGGGATAAACGGAAATGGATGGGCAGGATCGATCGAGAGCGGGGTCAGAACCGGATAAATGGTTTCGAGGAAGTGATCTTCCAGCCAGGCCTGCTCCGCCTTGGTCAACTTGTCAGGGCGGACAATCTCAATATTTTCACCCAGCATTTCGGCGCGCAGCTCATTCAGCCTCAGCTGCTGTGCAACCTGGAGCTTGCCGACTTCCTCAAGCACGAATTCCAATTGTTCCTGCGGGGTGCGGCCGTCATCGCTGCGATCGGAAACGCCGGCACGGACCTGACCGGCAAGGCCGGCAATGCGCACCATGAAGAATTCATCGAGGTTGGCTGCCGAGATCGACAGGAAGCGCAGGCGCTCAAGCAGCGGCTGGTTCTTGTTCTCCGCTTCTTCGAGCACGCGCCGGTTGAACTGCAACCAGGAAAACTCGCGATTGACGAAACGATCGACGCTGGTGTGCAGGTCCGGCAGGTCGACTTTCTCGACGGGTTCCGGAACCGCAGGCGATTGGTCGTTCATTATCGTTCTCCGATTAATAATTTCCGCCGAAAACGGATTCGATAAAATACCATAGTGAAGTCTTTTGACAGTTTGATAGCAAGCGTTTTCAAGTGACCATCATAAAGTGCTGATGATGCGTGCTGCGACATAGAATGCGTTCCATTTGGGCATCTTTTGTTTTAAGACAAATCAATTGCGCCAAGAGCGCGTTGAGCCAAGATCTTCAGGAGCGAAATATGGCTGGACACAGCATCCCTCATTTCCAGAACAGCGCTGGTCATGCGACCATTTCGATCGGCGTGAAGGAATTCATGTGTGTCGGCGCCAATCCGCCCTTCGACCATCCACATGTGTTTCTCGATCTGGGCGACGATAATGAGAAGGTCTGCCCCTATTGCTCGACGCTTTATCGCTATGACGCCTCGCTTGCTGCCGACGTCACAGTGCCGGAAGGCTGCCTCTATGTGGACAAGGCCGCCGCTTGAAAGCAGCCCTCATCGATCTGAAGACAGAACGAAACAGGCGAATTCCCAATCCTGATCAGATCATTGTTGCTGGCGCCGGCATTGCCGGCCTCACCCTTGCCCTTGCCCTCAGCGAAAAGGGATTTGACGTCCAGATTTTCGAAAAGAGCGCAACGCTGGCGGAAATCGGAGCGGGTCTGCAGCTTTCGCCGAACGCGACGCGGCTGCTGGACCGCCTCGGCGTGCTTGAGCGCCTGAAATACGCGTCGGTTGAGCCGCAGGCCATTTGCCTGCAGGATGGTACGAGCGGCGAGAAACTGCTGCATTTCCCCATTGGCAATCAGGCGAAAGAACGCTGGGGCGCGCCCTATATCGTCTGCCATCGCGCCGATCTGCAAAACGCCCTGCTCACGCAAGCGCGCAGCCGCCCCAACATAGCCATCCAGCTGCAATCGGCTGTGACGCAGCACAAGGCAGATGCGGGAGGAATTCTCGTGCGCGTGCAATATCACGACCGCATCGAGGAGCATCGCGGCGCCCTGCTGGTCGGAGCGGATGGCGTGTGGTCGAATATGCGCACGGCCATGTCGGACACCGATCGCGCGCGCTATACCGGCACCATCGCGTGGCGGTCATCCGTTTCTGTCGATCAACTGCCGGAATCGTTCAAGGGTCTGCTGCCCGCCGGAACCAACGTGGTCGCCTGGACCGGAGCCAACGCCCATCTGATTGCCTATCCGATCCGTTCCGGACAGGTGATCAATTTCGTTGCCGTCGCACCTGACCGGCAAGATGGCCGACGCTGGAACCTGCAGATCGATCCGGAGAATATCAGCCAGAATTTCATCCGCGAGTTTGCGGCCTGGCATCAGGGCATACGCGACATGATGCGTGCGGGGCGCCCCTGGACGCCGTGGCGCCTTTTCGAGATGAAGAAATGCCGGTTCAAGATCGAGGATCGTCTGGTCTTGATCGGCGATGCCGCCCACGCCATGACCCCCTACGCTGCACAGGGCGCGGCCATGGCAATTGAAGACGGCTGCGCGCTTGCTGCGGCGCTCGGCACCGACGGCGCGAAATGGGATTCTGCACTTGCCTCATTCAGCAGTGCGCGAACGCATCGCATTACGGCGGTCGTCAGGCGCGGCGCGCTCAACCACCTTGCTTACCATGCCAAGGGGCCGATGGCGCTTGCCCGCAACATTGTATTGCGGAACCGCCCGGTCGAGAAATTCGTCAAGGGCTTCGACTGGCTTTACGGGTTTGATGCCGAAGGGCCGTTTGATCAGAAATGATCATTCAGCAGGGGTAGCGCGGCGTTTCAGTTCACGAGCAATTTCGGCGAGGCGAGCGTCCGTTTCCCTCAGATTTTTCTCGGACTCGTAGCGGACAACCAAAATCGCGCCCATCTCAGCAATATCAAACCCCACAGCTATCGCGGGATCGAAGATCAAAACGAGGCGGCGGCCACAAGGGGCCGCCGCAATATACTGAAATCACTGCAGATGTGCTTTAGTGCAGTATCTGGCTGAGGAACAGCTTGGTGCGCTCATGCTGCGGATTGTCGAAGAATTCCGCAGGCGCGTTCTGCTCGACGATCTGGCCCTGGTCCATAAAGATCACGCGGTTCGCCACCTGCCGGGCAAAGCCCATTTCGTGGGTAACGCAGACCATGGTCATGCCTTCCTCGGCAAGCTGGACCATCGTATCCAGCACTTCCTTGATCATTTCCGGATCAAGCGCGGAGGTCGGCTCATCGAACAGCATGATGCGCGGGTTCATGCAGAGCGAACGGGCGATCGCCACGCGCTGCTGCTGACCGCCGGAGAGTTGGCCCGGATATTTGTTGGCCTGCTCGGGAATCTTGACGCGCTCAAGATAATGCATGGCCACCTCGTCGGCCTTCTTCTTCGGCATCTTGCGCACCCAGATCGGCGCCAGCGTGCAGTTCTCGAGAATCGTCAGATGCGGGAAAAGATTGAAGTGCTGGAACACCATGCCGACTTCACGGCGCACTTCGTCGATCTTCTTAAGATCATTGGTAAGTTCGATGCCGTCGACGATGATCTTGCCGCTCTGGTGTTCCTCCAGGCGGTTGATGCAGCGGATCATGGTGGACTTGCCCGAACCGGATGGACCGGCAATGACGATACGCTCACCGCGCATCACCTTGAGATTGATGTCCTTCAGGACGTGGAAATCACCATACCACTTGTTCATGTTGATGATGTCGACAGCAACGTCCGTTTTGGATACATGCAAGAGCGAGCGATCGACGTGAATTTCATTGGGGTCAACAACGTTTTCGGTTGTCATAATATCAGTACTCCCTAGCGTTTGTGTCCTGTATCGAGCCGCTGCTCCATGAAGATAGAATAACGCGACATGCCGAAACAGAAAATCCAGAAGACGAAGCCTGCAAATATCAGGCCGGAAATTGGGGTTTGCGGAGATGCCCAATTGGCATCGGAGAAGTGCTGACGCACCGTTCCGAGCAGATCGAACATGCTGATGATCGAGACCAGGCTGGTGTCCTTGAACAGGCCGATGAAGGTGTTGACGATACCGGGGATGACCATCTTCAACGCCTGCGGCAGGATAATCAGTCCGGTTTTCTGCCAGTAGCCAAGGCCGAGTGAATCGGCACCTTCATATTGCCCCTTGGGGATTGCCTGCAGACCGCCACGCACCACCTCAGCCATGTAGGCCGATGCGAATAGCGCCACACCGATCAGCGCCCGCAGGAACTTGTCGAAGGATACGCCAGGCGGCAAGAACAGCGGCAACATGTAGCTGGCCATGAACAGCACTGTAATCAGCGGAATGCCGCGCACCATTTCGATGAAGATGACGCAGAGCATCTTGATGACCGGCATCTTCGAACGGCGCCCGAGTGCAAGAGCAATCCCGAGTGGCAGCGATACGGAGATGCCGACGAATGAAATCACCAAGGTGACAAGCAGCCCGCCCCACGCGGAGGTCTCGACATAGGAGAGACCGAACCAGCCGCCGACCAGCAGGACGAACGCGACAATCGGGAAAATGAAGAAGAACACGATCGCGTTCGGCACTTTGTAAGGCGCCTTTGGAATGAGCAGCGGGACAAGCAGTAGCACGAACAGGATGGCCACGAGGTTTACACGCCAATGCTGATCCACCGGATAGCGGCCATACATGAACTGGTTGAAGTTGGCATTCACATAGGCCCAGCAAGCGCCTGACCACCCTTCCGGCTGAATGCCGCCTTGCGCGACTGTCGAGCAAACAGATCGATCCGGCCCTACCCAGGCGGCGTGAACGAACAGCCAGTTGATCATGGGCGGAACGAACCACAACAGGAGCAGGATAGCGATGATGGTCAGAACCGAGTCAGCCGGCGTGGCAAAGAGGTTGGTACGGATCCATTTGACCACACCTCGTTCCGCCAGCGGCGGTGTCTGGCCCTGAAGCATCTCGGTACGGACGTAGCTTAGATTATTATCCATGATCAGCGCTCCACCAGGGCCATCTTGGCATTGAACCAGTTCATGAAGACCGATGTCAGCACGCTGAGGCTGAGATAGACCACCATCCAGATAGCGACGACTTCGATGGAACGATTAGTCTGGTTGAGGATCGTACCGCCGACTGCGACGAGATCGGGATAGCCGATTGCCACTGCCAGGGACGAATTCTTGGTCAGGTTGAGATACTGGCTCGTCAGCGGCGGGATGATAATACGCATCGCCTGCGGCACGACCACAAGCCGCGTTGTTGGACCAGCGCGCAATCCCAGCGCATGGGACGCCTCGCTCTGGCCCTTGCCGACGCCGCGGATACCAGCACGCACGATCTCCGCGATAAAGGCCGCCGTATAGAAGGACAGGGCAAGATAAAGCGACATGAATTCCGGGCCAACGACCGTGCCACCCTTCAGATTGAACGCACCGAGGATGGGAGGGTCAAATGTCAGCGGAAAACCTTTGATTGCCAAAGCAAGAATCGGCAGGCCGATAATCAGTGCCAGCGCCGTCCAGCCGACAGGGAATTGCTGGCCCGTTGCCATCTGCCGCTTATAGGCCCAGCGCCGAACAAGAAATGTCCCGACAATACCGACCAGAAGGCCAACGGCTGCCAGCCATGCCCCTTCACCAAAAATGGGCGCGGGGAAGAAGAAACCGCGATTGTTCAGATATGTATGCAGCGGCAACGGAATGCTCTGCCTTGCCTGCGGCAGAACCGACAGAACGCCGGAATACCAGAAGAAAATGACCAGCAGCGGCGGGATATTGCGGAAAACCTCGACATAGACCGTGCAGATCTTGCGGATGAGCCAATTGTGCGAGAGTCGGCCCACGCCGACGATGAATCCGATGATTGTGGCCGTAATGATGCCGACGACGGCCACTGTCAATGTGTTGAGAATACCGACCCACAACGCCGTCAGGTAGGTCGAGTCACTCGAATAGGTAAGGTAGGGACTGCTGCTTATGTCAAAGCCAGAGCGCCCGTCGAGAAAACCGAAACCAGACGCAAGGTGTGCGCGCTGAAGATTGGCTATTGTATTGTTGACGATCCAGTAGCCGAAACCTGCGATCACAAGAATTGCCACGATCTGGAAAACGTAACCGCGTATTTTCGGATCGTATAGAAGTGATGCGCTATCTCTGCCGACAGGCGTAATGTCCTGCGATGCCATTGACCCCTCGTTTCTTTTTAAACGTTTGTTCTTATTATTTTTATTATGTTTTGGAGGAGGAGGCATGAGCCCCCTCACCCGATTTCAAAACGACCGCAATCAGCGGATCGGCATTGCGTATTGCAGGCCGCCCTTGCTCCATTGAGCATTGATGCCACGTGCAATCTTGAGCTTGCTTCCGGAACCAATATTGTTCTCGAAGACTTCACCGTAGTTCCCGACGGCCTTGACGATGTTAACAACCCAATCATTGGTCAGGCCAAGGTCTGTTCCAAGCTTTGTATTGGCTTCCTGGCCGAGAACACGCTTGATTTCCGGGCTGTCGCTTTTGACCAGTTCTTCCACATTGGCTTTGGTGATGCCAAGTTCTTCAGCGGTCAGCAGGGCGTAATGAGTCCAGCGGATGACGTCGGCCCATTGGCTATCTCCCTGGCGAACGGCAGGTCCAAGCGGTTCCTTGGAGATGATTTCTGGCAGAACGACGTGATCGTCAGGTGCAGAAAGGGTCAGGCGGATTGAGTAAAGGCCCGACTGGTCGGTGGTGTAGACGTCGCAACGTCCGGAATCATAGGCCGCGTTGACCTCTTCAAGCTTCTCGAACACGACTGGATTGTATTCCATCTTGTTCGCCTTGAAGTAGTCGGCGAGGTTCAACTCGGTCGTAGTACCGGCCTGTACGCAAACCGATGCGCCAGACAGCTGGAGCGCGGAATTGATGCCCGACAGCTTCTTCGAATTGATCATGAATCCCTGGCCGTCGTAGTAGTTGACGCCGGTAAAGTCGAACCCTTGCGTGTCGCGGCTGAGCGTCCAGGTGGTGTTGCGGATCAGTACATCAATTTCACCGGACTGAAGGGCGGGAAGACGATCCTTCGCCGACAGCGGTGTGAATTTTACCTTGGTTCCATCGCCAAAGATGGCGCCGGCAACAGCGCGGCAATAGTCAACGTCAAAGCCTGACCATTCGCCTTTGTCGTTCGGCGAAGCGAAGCCGGCGAGACCGGTGTTGACGCCGCATTGCAGGAATCCCTTCTTCTTGACGTCGTCAAGCGTTCCAGCAGAAGCTGCGGTCGCCAAAAGAATCAGCGCCGAGGCAGCGAGCGTGCCCTTCAAAACAAGATTTTTCATCACAAATGTACCCTTTGGTTGTTGCCCGTAGTTCCCAGAGAGGAAAAACACGATATTGGCGGGTATCCCCCTACCCCAAAAAGGGTCCAATACCTCTCCCATTCACTCTTGCATCGAAGGCCATTCTGCCTCTTTGGTCAAGGGACAATCTTTGCTCAATATTAAAGCAGCAAGCAACTTCGGGCTGCACATTCGACAAATTACCGCTTATTTCTTGTTCAAATCCGTATTTCGCTGCCAAATGCGGTCACGAAAACGCAAGATTGGCCAGAATCGGCCCTCCTCGCACAGGAACGCCGAACGGCGTCCCGCCAGAAATCTGGCCAGCGCAATTGTAAACAGAAAACCAATGCTATAGCCGGCGGCGACGTCGGTCGGATAGTGCGCGCGCGCTATAATGCGCGTGAAGGCAATGAACATTGTTGCCAGAATGATCGGCACGCGCCAGCGCGGAAACCACAGCGCAAGGACGGCTCCGACCGCGCCCATGGTCGTGGAATGACCGGATGGAAAACTGGCAAAATTGTATCCCGCCTCGAGGGGCGAAAAACTGTTGGCGCCCAGTGTATCGACGAATTTCGGACGCGCGCGTCCAATGAGGAATTTTGCGATGTTCGTCAGGATTCCGGAGAGCGCAATTGCCCAAAAGGCAAATGTCGCCTGCGCATAAACCAGCCCGAATCGCAAACGCCTTGCCTGAGTAAGATTTCGCCAGTCGATGCCGATCAAGCACACGCCGATGGCAAAGGCTGGAATAAGGTACCATTGCGACAGACCGATATCGGTAAGACGGCGCGCACCGCTAAGCGGTCCATAGGACGATAATGTTCGGGACAAATAGGCGTCATAGGGATGGAGCAGCAGAATAAAGAAGAAGATCAGGACGGCGGCCATGGACATGCCACCGGTCCATGCCGGCGGGGTACCGGGATATGCGGGGGCCTTCATGCGCCGCAAAAAGCGAACGACCGATAGACCGGCACGTTGCATAGCCGATTGCTGGTCATGAATCTTCCCGGTCATCTTCCCATTCCGTGTCAGCAAGCAAGCTCCCCTGTTGCAACAGGCACGCCGTCGCATTATCGACTTCTACCAAAGCATACAAGATGTGGAGACGATCTCATGGATAAGCAACCGGGCAAGACGGCGAAACTGGGCATCAACACCAGGCTTGCTCATGGAGGGTATGATCCCCGCGACTATCATGGTTTCGTCAACCCGCCGGTCGTGCACGCATCGACGGTGCTGTTCCCCGATGCCGAAACGATGGCGAGCCACAAGCAGAAATACACCTATGCCACGCACGGCACGCCAACGACCGACGCGCTGTGCCGCGCAATCGACGAGTTGGAAGGGTCGGCTGGAACGCTCCTCGTTCCATCAGGCCTCGTCGCAGTGACAGTTCCGCTCCTCGCCTTCCTCGTACCAGGCGATCACCTTTTGATGGTCGACTGCTGCTATGGCAATACAAGGCACTTCTGCAACACGATGCTGAAACAGTTCGGCGTAGAGGTCGAATATTACGATCCTCTGGTTGGCGCCGATATCGAAAAGCTGATCAAGCAAAATACGCGCGTCGTTTTCACAGAATCGCCTGGATCCAACACATTCGAAGTTCAGGATATTCCCGCCATTGTCGAAAAGGCGCATGCCGCGGGTGCGGTCGTCATGATGGACAATACCTGGGCGACACCGATCTACTTCAAGGCCCTCGACTACGGCGTCGATATTTCGATCCACGCGGCGACCAAATATCCCTCCGGTCATTCGGATATCCTGATGGGAACGATCTCCGCTAACGAGAAATGCTTCAAGAAGCTCGACGCAGCCTATACGGCGCTTGGCCTCTGCGTGAGCGGCGATGATGCCTATCAGATCCTGCGCGGCCTGCGTACCATGGGACTGCGGATGGAACGGCACGCCCAGAATGCACTCGAAATCGCCAAATGGCTGGAGAGCCAGGAGGGCGTTGTCGAGGTGCTGCATCCGGGGCTTGAGAGCCATGCCGGCCATGCCCTGTGGAAACGCGATTTCGGCGGCGCGGGCGGCGTATTCTCGATCGTGATCAATGGCGGGACAAAGCAGGCACACGCATTCCTGAATGCACTGAGGATATTTGGCCTTGGTTATTCCTGGGGCGGTTATGAGAGTCTGGCACTGCATGTACATCTCGGCGGGCGGGTCATCACCAGCCAGAACTATGCCGGCCCGCTCATCCGCCTCCAGATCGGCCTCGAAGACACAGCGGATCTCATCGCCGATATCGAAAATGCGCTGGCGGCGGCAAAAGCCGCCTGAGCGGCATAAATACAAGTTGATTTCGATTTATTTGCTGGACTTGCTATGAAGGCGCAATGAACAGGTTGGTTGCAGTCCTCGTGCTTCTGGCGGCGCTTGGCATCGGCTGGGTTCCGGTGTTTGCAGCACCTGCGCGTCTGGCTGCGGAAATGAATATGCACGATACCGCCGCGGGCACTTCGCCAGCGCCGATCCATGTCCATCATGCAAGCGGATGTGCCGGAAAGCAGCAGCATTGTCCTCAAGATGCCAAGCAGCAGCACCCCGCAGTATGCGCGGCCTGTATCGGCGTTCCCGCAGTGGCTCCTCTTATTTTGCTCTCAGGACAAGCCCGAATGATTATCCCGCGCGGCAAGGAACTGCCGCTCGTTGCGCGCTCCAACGCTCCGCTTCCACGGCCTCCCAGTCTTTGAATGATCGCTCCATTTCGTTCCAATGCGCAGGTGACCGGGTCTTAGCCTGCGCCGATTGACTGACCCATGGAAAGTTCAAGACAATGAAAATGAAACTGCTTCACAGCGCAGCATTGATCTGCGCCATTGCTTTCGTCTCGCCCGCCCTGGCACAGGACCATACGTCCCACAAAATGATGAAACACGAAGCCATGGCGCCGGCCGGCGACCAGAGTGCATCGTCCAAGGCATTCGCCGCAGCCAACGCGAAAATGCACAAGGACATGTCGATTGCCTTCACCGGCAATGCGGACAAGGATTTCGTGCGTGGGATGATCGCGCATCACCAGGGCGCGATCGATATGGCGAAGGTCGAACTCGAATACGGCAAGGATGCGGAAATCCGCAAACTGGCCGAGGGAATCATCGCTGCACAGGAAGGCGAAATCAAACAGATGAAAGCCTGGCTGGCGAAGAACGGCGACTGAGGCCGCAAAGCAATCACCCGCCGGTTTTGCGGCCGGCGGGTGATTGATGCAAACTCGTTTACACCTTACTGGTTTATTTCATAGCTGGCGGCGCGCTTTTGCAGGCACAATTGCCAAAGACTATGGGCAGCATCGGCATAGGTTGAAGTCCCTGCCTTGAACTCGGCTGAACGCAACGGCAACAAATCTTCGACGACATCCAGTGTGCGTGACGGAAGGATATCCGTGCAGGTCCACAGCCGCCGGAACACGGTGCTGATTGCAACCTGCCTGTCATTGACGCCAATCACGGGTTCGTCGTCGCCGAGTTCCCAATCCTCCAAGGCGTCAATCGCATCCTGAAAGGCGTTATGCAATATGATGGGCGCGTGGCCCTCATGAAGTGGGTGCAGCAAACCAGGCATTCCTGTCTCCTCACTCTCTGCGTTGCACTGCCGGGGGTTCCCGGAAACGGAATCATAAGGGTGGAATGGCGATTTCAGCAAGCGCAAACTGCGATACCATACTATTTTACTAGACATATTGGATTAAATCGAGTTTTCGCTATAGTTTTAACGTTCATTATTCATCCTATGAATGCATAATGTCTATTATAGCTTTGAATATACTATCGTTTCCCGCGCAATATCAGGGCAGACGAGGTAACTGCAGCCACGGCGCCAGTCGTGCTGATTGGCAAAACCAGCCTGAGCTGGCCAAATCACTTGGATCTATCGCGCCAAAGCAGTTTGACTGCATTGAACCTGCAGGTTGGCATCGAGCATATTTCGTGATTTTTGCATTCTTTTGAACTGGATTTATTTCAATGTCTTATTTTCAGCGCGTGGGGTTTGCGCGCTGACCAAACTTGCTTGCAACTTTATTAGGACGGATAGGTGGCTTTCTGGCCGCCCGAATTCAGCTGTTTGCGGAACTTGTCCCCTTCATATCCCTAAGAGATGCCACATGGTCTGAACTGAACAATTCCCGGGACGCTATTGCCCTTGATGTCTTGCCGCAGAGCGGCGTCGGCAAGGTGTGCCATATCCTGAAAACAGCCGGTGCCCTTCGCGAGAATGCGACAGTCCTTGAACTCGGCGCAGCGTCGGGGGTTCAGACAACCGAGATGGCCACGTGCGGTGCGTTTTCG
>NZ_JBBNAN010000172.1:0-14107 GCF_037994405.1 Phyllobacterium sp. | reverse complement strand
TTCACGCCCTCGGCGACGCAACGCACCGACGGATGCTTCGCGAACTCACGAGTGGCGAGCGAACGGTAGGCCAACTTGCGGACCCCTTCGCTATCTCGCGCGCGGCCACTTCGAAACATATCAAGGTCCTGGAGAACGCCGGGTTGATCCGTCGCAAGGTGCGCGGGCGCACCCGTCTCTCCAGCCTCCACCCCGGACCGCTTGCCAGCGTCCACCAGTGGTTGAGCTTCTACGAGCGCTTCTGGACTGACCGTCTGGATTTGCTCGAACGGCTCCTACGCAAGAAGGACGCGCGCGCAGCGTCTAGCCCCAAAATATCGCCTAACCCAAAAAAGGAGACGACCAATGACCGAACGTGCGACCCTGGACGCCTATGGCGTGCTGACCGAGCCTGCCACTTTAAAGATCCAGCGCCTTCTGCCCGGCCCCGTCGAGCGCGTCTGGGCCTATCTGACGCAGGGCGAACTGCGCCGCCAATGGCTGGCGGCCGGCCGGATGGAGATGAAAGTCGGCGCGCCCTTCGAGTTCGTCTGGCGAAATGACGAGCTTTCCAATCCGCCTGCTCAGCGGCCGACCGGCTTTCCCGAGGAGCACCGCATGCAAAGCCGGATCACGCAGCTTGATCCGCCCCACGAACTCTCTTTCACCTGGGAAGGCAGCGGCGACGTGTCCTTCTTGCTGGAACAGCGGGGTAACGAGGTGTTGCTCACCGTTATCCACCGCCGCCTGCCCGACCGCGAAACCCTGTTGAAGGTCGCAGCCGGCTGGCACATGCACCTCGACGTTCTGATTGCCCGCGCCACCGGCAAGGAGCCGACGCCATTCTGGGACGGCTGGAGCCGCCTCAAGCAGGAATACGACCGGCGGATGCCGGCCTAACAGAATGACATGGAGGTTGACATGCGCAAGTTGATCGCTGGAATGAAGATTTCTGTTGATGGGAAGATGGAGGGACCTGAGGGTACTGCGGATTGGGTAGAAGCGTGGTCGGAGGACTACGGCCTGATGCCGCAAGTGGATGCGTGCTTGCTTGGGGGAAGTATGTACCCCGGCTACGAGCAGTATTGGACCGCGATACAGAATGAACCGGCCAACCCCGTCTGGATCTCTGGCAGCGCGCCGTCGCCGGCCGAGATTGAATGGGCACGCTTCGCCGCGCGGACCCCGCACTATGTGCTGTCGAGCACCCTGACTTCCGCTGTCTGGTCGAAGACGAGATTCGTCCACAAGCTCGAAGAAATTGCTGCCCTCAAGCAGCAGCTCGGCAAGGACATTTATCTCGTTGGAGGTGCTCGAACTACGGCGAGCTTGATCGATGCCGGGCTGGTGGATGAACTCAGGCTTATTGTTTATCCGCTGGTCGCCGGTCAAGGAAAGGCGCTCTTTGCAACGGCGGAACGTCGTTGCGGCCTCGAACTCCGGAAGGTTCAGCAGCTTGCGGATGGGCGTGTGAGCTTGATTTATGGGATCAGCGGATAGTCCAGTTGGGTCGTGCTGCAGTGTCAGCGTCGGGTTGGACGTCGTTACTTCTTCAACTGCGGTTCGGTGTAGTGCTCCGTTCCGGTCGGAGCGTCGGACATGCAGTGACCGCGCAGGTCTAAGGCTATAAGCCGAACTCCTGCGCCAGTGGACTTTCGTACTGGTTTCTCTAGCACAGGTGGTTTTGTGACCACCCGTGGACGAACAATATTGACGGCGCCGCATCTATTCCCCGTTCGCGAACGTGCAGCCGCAATCCTGCACCGCCGGTCACATTGTGAGTTTGCATCTGCCTCCTTCTGCGTGTTGACTACAGTTCTCGAAGTCCGCTTTGGCCCTCCTAGGTGGGCATTGTTGGGGCCATGATGCGAGGGTCCAGAGGTTGCCCGCTGGATTGGTGGTCCGTGTCCTTACGCTACAAAGGGGATTGCGGGCCCCCATAACCCAACCTGTAACTGGCGGAACGCGCTGTCGGATCAGTAGTCGGGTTTACCGGCAGTTTACCGGCATCCGGACGCAATCAAAATGGTCCGCTGTCCCGGTGCAGACCAGTCGATAGAGAGATGTCTGTCGCACGGCACCTAATTGTAAATACGATGACCGTCGCCGAAGTACCTCCCGCGGCAAACACAACAACGTAATCGAGCATGCATTTTGAAAAAGGCACTGTCAGGCAAGCGCTTTTTCCTTCTCCATTTCGGCCATGTCTTGGAACCGGTCGGCAATGCGGGGATGAGCACGGCCATTGTCTGCAGCGCCAATGGCGATCAGGATTTCATCAGGCGCAGGCGCGTCGTTGATCTGAAACGTCGCCGTCAGGAAGTGCGAGCGCTTGCCAGTTTCGGTCTTATGGGTCATCGGCAGCGAAAGCAGTGAGCCCGGTGCATTTCTGGTATTGGTAAAGCTCAGATAGGTTGTGCCGTTCACGGCCTCTCGGAACATATTGCCGAAACGCAGGGTATGAATAAGAGCTGAGGCGTGCTCGATCTCGCCATTGACGCCGACAGCGGCCGCTTTGCCGTATGCTTCGACACGCTCGGCAGGCATTTGTGCTACGAGACGGCGGGTCATTTCGGCCCCGAGCCGGGGAGCCAACCGGAGAATTTCCGGGCGAAGATTCTCGACGAAGCCCTGGCCGGCCCACGGATTCTTCAGGACCGCGGCAACAACGACCATGGTGACTGGGCGATCAGCCTGGCGTCCGCCCTCAATCATGGTTTCCTCTATGAAGGAAGATATCTTTCTGATTTCAAGTGTCATGATTCCGTACTTTCGCTTTCGATCCAGCTGATAATTGGTGCGAAGCTAATGGCGCGGTAACAAAATTGTCTTCCTATGGACCCGAGTAAAAAGCGGCTGGCTTCCCCTAAGAAGCGGTGTAGCATTCACCGCCGCCAAATGACTTAGATTGTCACGTGACACGCGGGAGATTCAAACAAGTTGAATCACAAGGAACAGATATTATCGCTTCGCGATGCTGCCAGCCTGATCAATTCAGGTGGCGATCTGATCACTGTGCTGCGCCATCTGGTGCAGGCGGCTTGCCGCCATGCGAATTGGACAATGGGCTCGATCATGAGTATCGATGCTCCTCACGGCTATGCCTATGTCATGATCAGACATGATCCGACATTGCTGCAACGGGTTTTGAAAGATCGCTGGGAGTTGGCTACCAGCCCGTCATTGATCGCTTTAAAGCGCAATGAGCCCGTTTACATTCGCGACGCCCGCGTGTCTGAAGAGTTTCCGGGTTACCGCAAGGAAGCTTTCGAACGGGATTACCGCACTGTGCTGGTCATGCCCATGCAATGTGCCGATTCGGATGGACGGCCCATGGTCTTGAACGTGGTTTCCCGCGAAATCATGGATGTATCCGACGACGATTTGGCTTTTCTAGGCATGATTGTCCATCTAGGTGCCATAGCAATCGAGAAGCAGCATCGCCTGCGTGCAGAACGGCTCGCCGCAGAGCGTCTGCAGGCCGTATTGCACGCGCACACGTCGCTCTTGCAAGAAGTGCTCGCTGCCGGCTCGATACCCACATTGTCGGCTACAATCAGCGATCTTTTGCCCAATCCGGTTGTCGTTGTTGATTTCAACGCCAATCTGCTCGTGGCAGGCAAGTCACCTGATGAATCGCTTTTCACGCGCGAGGCCTGGCAGGACGCTGCTGTTACGACCTTGAACCGGCAATTGATGAAAGCCGCGCGCGATGCAGTCGATCAACCGCGCAACGAGCCGCAAACTCTGTTTCTCGATGACGGATCGAAACGCTTCCGGATCTCGGCAAAAATCGAACCATTGAGCGTGGATTCAGAGGCGGTGGGTGCGCTGATCATCTTCCCGACGGCGCAGGAATTCAGCGATCTTGATTTGCTGCTCCTGGACAGCGCGAAGTTTGCCTTGAGCGTTCAGATGATGCGCAGTTTTATTCGGTTTCGTTTTGAGACCCGGACCTTGACCGAACTCTTCCTGGAACTGGTCGAACACCGATGGAGGGATGCGAACGACATCCTTCAGCGGAGCCAAAGACTGGGTCTCAACCTCAGCTCACCCTCGCAGATAATCGTGGTGGACTTTCCCGAAAATGCGCGCAAGCTTGCCGGCAAATCCGTGGATCTGCACCACACTGTCTTGCGCCTCGTACAGCAAAGCTCAGTACAGGCAAATGTCCTCGCGATTGAAGGCGGACTTGTCTGCCTCATTCCATTCGAAGCGGGCAAGGGACAGGATCGGACGGCCAAGCTCATGGGCCGCATCGCGGAGGAAGTGAGACGACATCTGGATCAAGAGCCAATCGTCGTTTTAGGAAATCGCTGTTCGGCACTAACGGACTATCCGGAAAACTGGGAACGTTGCTGGAGAACGATCAAGATCGCGCGAGCGTTCGGGCGAAGTGGCGCACTGTCGGGGCAGGATTTTGGTCCCTTGCCAATGCTAGTTGCGGCGGCGGATGTTGGTGAGGTCAAGGGTTTTGTCGATGAGTGTATCGGCGCCATCGTTGAACACGACCGGACGCACGACACCCCATATCTGGAAACACTGACGGCCTTTCTGAATGAAGGATGCCGAAGCCAGGCCTGCGCAGATGCGATGGGACTTCATGTCACGACGCTGCGCTACCGGCTCTCGCGTATCCAGGAACTCTTTGGAATAGAAGTCGATACACCCGACCGGCGTTTTGCGGTTGAACTGGCAATCCGCCTACATGGTGTCATAGACAGCAGCCCTTTGCCGCAAAAATGAGGTACAAGGCGCACCACTAAGTCCTCCGCACCGGAGGAGCGTTTGGCCAAGCCTCTCCTCCTGATGAGAGGAAGAACACACGAAATTTAGCGCATAGCCTGCTTTCATGAAGACGAGAAAGCAGGAAGGTAACGCGTTCATGTTGGCGCCAGCACCTCACATCGAAACCGCCATCGATCCTATCGCTCTGCGCAGGGCATTCGGCACTTTCGTTACCGGCGTGACAATCATCACGACCGTTGACGCCGATGGCAATCCGCGCGGTATGACCGCAAATTCATTCACGTCGGTCTCGCTCGACCCACCGCTGCTGCTGGTCTGCGTCGGTAAAAGCGCATCGAGCTTTCCGGCTTTCAACGAAGCCAAATCCTTTGCCGTCAATTTGCTGCACGAAGGTCAGACGGAAGTGTCGGGCGTATTTGCGTCGAAGTCGGTCGACAAGTTCCAGTCGGTCAATCATGACCGAGTCCATACCGGCGCGCCGGTCCTGACCGACTGTCTGACATGGTTCGATTGTACCACGCATAATCGTATCGATGCCGGAGACCATGTCATCCTGATCGGTCAGGTGCAGGCCTTCGGTACCACTCCGTCGGCGCCTCTCGGATTTTGCCGTGGCCGGTACGCAAATGTAAAGGATCCACTACCCTCAGGCTGGCTGGCGTCCCACGGCATGGTCGTCGGCTACCTCATCGAAGCTGATGGAAACATTCTCCTCCGCGCGGACGGCAAAGGCGGCTGGGTTTTGCCCAGCGCCAAACGGCGCATCGCGGATAATGAATTGAAACTCGACGATGGTGGTGCCCTGACTCTGCTGCCAGAGAACACGTTCCTTTATTCTGTCTTCGACGTTGCCGACAGCGATCCTGGCTATCTTATCTATCGCGCGCGACTGTCGCACGATTCGATGGGCGTCGCCTTACCGCCTGATCTGAGATTCTTCTCCATCGACAACCTGCCCTACGACGCGGTTCCCACGCGGGAGGTCCGGGCGATGCTGCGCCGTTACCTGCGTGAGAGGCATGATGCGCGCTTTGGCATCTACATGGATTCCAGGGATGGAGGCCGTCTCGCGATGATCGATGGCGATGCGCAACCCTGGCTGCAAACGCCGCGCGAACAATCATAACAATCCGGGAAACATGCAATGCAAACAACAGTCAAGACACTTGAGGGCTCGCGCCAGAACCTGTTCATAGACGGTGCGTTCGTTGCGCCAAGCACCGGCTCCTATATTCCGAGTTACGATCCAACAAATGGACAAGCCTGGTACCAACTGGCCGATGCAAACGAAGCCGACGTCGACAAGGCGGTAAAAGCCGCACGGGCTGCCCTTGCCAATCCAGCTTGGCGCCGGATGACGCAGACCGATCGCGGCAAACTCGTGCGCCGTCTGGCGGAACTGGTCCTGGAGAACGCTGACCAACTCGCACTCATAGAGACGCGCGACAATGGCAAGCTGTTGAAGGAAATGCTGGCACAGATGCGCGCCATGCCGGATGCCTACACCTATTTTGCCGGCATGGCTGACAAGCTTCAGGGCGACACGATTCCTGTCAACAAACTCGACATGCTGAATTTCAACATGCGCGAACCACTCGGTGTCATCGCGATGATCACACCGTGGAATTCGCCGCTGATGCTGTTGACGGGGACACTCGCTCCGTGTCTCGCCATTGGCAATACGGTGGTGATCAAGCCGTCCGAACATGCTTCTGCTTCAACGCTCGCCTTGGCTGAATTGATCAAGGAAGCGGGTTTCCCGGCAGGGGTTGTCAATGTCATTACGGGCAATGGCGCAACCGCAGGCGAGGCGCTGACGCGTCACAAAGGCATCGCGAAGGTGGTCTTCACCGGGAGCACGAGCACCGGGCGGCGCATCGCCGGCAATGCTGCTGCAAACCTTGTGCCGTGCCAGATGGAACTCGGCGGAAAATCACCGCATGTTGTGTTCGGCGACGTCGATATCGAACGCGCTGTAAATGGTGTGGTTGCCGGCGTTTTTGCCGCTGCGGGCCAGACCTGTGTGGCCGGATCACGCTGTTTCGTTGAAGCCAATGTTTACGACCGGTTCGTAGAGGCACTGGTTGACCGCACACGCCGGATCAAGGTGGGGCACCCCCTGGACGATGACACGGACATTGGACCGCTCGCATTGGCCGCCCAATTGGACAAGGTCGAAGGCTATGTAGCGTCAGGCGCCCGGGATGGTGCCAAGATAGCCGCAGGAGGACGGCGGCCGCAATCGGACGCGCTGGCACGCGGCTGGTATTACGAGCCGACGGTGCTGAGCGAGGCACAAAACCACATGGGTTTCATGCGCGACGAGATTTTCGGACCCGTTGTCGGCGTCATGCCGTTTACGACCGAAGAGGAAATGATCAGGCTCGCCAACGATACGAACTACGGGCTGGCATCGGGCATCTGGACCCAGAACATCGACCGGGCCATGCGGTTCGCACGCAACATCGATGCCGGAACTGTATGGGTCAATACCTACCGCGCAGCGGCATACATGTCGTCCAACGGCGGCTTCAAGGAAAGCGGATATGGCAGGCGCGGCGGCTTCGACGTGATGCGGGAATTCTCGCGGTCAAAGAACGTGGTGATCGATTATTCGGGCGCGATGCAGGACCCGTTCGTGATCCGGTTACGCTGACACGGCGACTTGAACAAATAGATTAAGCCCGGGGAAGGGACAGGGATATGAAGTTTGCAGTTTCACTCAACATGGAGCGGTTTTCACCCGAAACACCTATGAAAGGGGTGCTGGGCAATATGCTCGATCTCGTCAAAATGGCCGATAGCGGTGGTTTTGAGACCCTTTGGACAGCGGAACATCACACGATCGAATGCACGGTCTCCCCGAACCCTTTTACCGTCCTTACCTGGCTGGCACAGCATACAGACCAGATCCGGCTCGGCACTGCGACACTCGTTGCGCCCTATTGGAGCCCGATCCGGCTCGCCGGTGAGGCGGCTCTTTGCGATCATCTTACGGGAGGGCGACTTGAGTTCGGCATTGCCCGGGGCGCTTACCAGTATGAATTCGACCGTATGGCGGGCGGCATCCCACAGCAGGAGGGTGTCGCATATATGAAGGAACTGGTGCCCGCCGTACAGAAACTTTGGGCTGGCGACTACGCCCATGATGGTCACTACTGGAAATTCCCGCTGGCAACGTCGGTGCCAAAGCCATTGCAGAAACCACATCCGCGCATCTGGGTGGCAGCACGCGATCCAGGAACCTTCGACTGGGCCGTCGCCAATGGCGCCAACATCCTGTCGACACCGCTTTCAGCGCCTGCAGCGGAGATCGCAGTTTTGGGCGAGAAGTTTCGCAAAGCGGTAGCAGACCACCCGAATGTCCCACGGCCTCGTTTCATGATGCAGCGCCGCACATGCGTTTATGACCGGCCCGAAGATTGGCAGGAAGCCGTTCAACACAGCATGGACTATGGCCGAACCTTCGAAAATCTGTTTCAGAATATCGGTACTGTGAACAACGGATTTCCGGAAGCTGTGTCCTTTGAAAGTGTGAAGGGTCGCGACAATTATAATCCGGAAAGCATCAGGAAGAACCTGATGTTCGGCACGCCTGATGAAGTGATTGAAAAGCTGCTCGACTATGAGGCAGCCGGTGTGGACCAATATTGCCTCGGCCTGTCGTTCAATCTGCCATTCGAGTTGCAGAAGAAGACGTTGCGATTGTTCGCAGATGAGGTCATGCCGTTCTTTGCGCAGCGTGAGCGGGACAATGCACGTGTTGCAGTGGCAGGCGAATAATATGGCCGAACCGCTCTATCACACGGTCGGAAATGTCACCTTGAATTACTGTATCGAGGGACGCGGACCAGAGCCTTTGGTGTGCATCCACGGTGTCGGCTCCTATCGCGAAGCCTGGGCCGACGTCGCCCAACGCCTTTCGCACGAATTCACAATCCTCACTTTTGATCTTCGCGGGCATGGACTGTCGAGCAAGATCAAGGGCCGCTATGATATCGACGACTTTGTCAGCGAAACGCTGGCGCTTGCGGATCACGTAGGCTTCCAGACCTTCCATCTTGCCGGTTTCTCATTGGGTGGTCTCATCGCCCAACGCCTTGCACTCACGCATCTTAATCGTATTCGCCGTCTGGTATTGTTGTCGACTGTTGCAGGACGAACGCCGGACGAACGACAACGCGTGCTGGCAAGGCTCGCAGCATTGCAGGCAGGTGAGCCTGGTTCGCATTATGACGCATCGCTATCCCGTTGGCTGACCGAAGATTTCCAGGCACACAATCCTGAGAAAATCGACACACTGCGGCAACGCAATGCCATGAACGATCCGGACTGCTACGCATCGGCCTATAGGGTGCTGGCGGAAACCGATTTTGGCGGACTGCTCGATCAGATACGTTGTCCGACATTAATCGCGACGGGTGAGGAGGATGCAGGCTCGAACCCGCGTATGGCGCAGTATATGCATGAGCGCATTCAGGGATCGCGTCTTCGGGTTTTGCCCGGCTTGCGGCATTCGATCCTCATCGAGGCTCCAGACCTCGTCGCCACCATGATGATGGATTTTCTGGCAGGGGAGGCACTGGTTCGCCATGGATAAGCAATTGCAGGAAAGAGGCGAAAGCATCCGGCGCAAAGTCCTCGGCGATGACTATGTCGACAGCGCCCTGAACAATGCGGATGATTTCTCGCGGCCTTTTCAAGATGTTCTGAATGAGTACTGCTGGGGCGAGTGCTGGAGCGACGAGGCGCTGGATCTCAAGCAGAAAAGCCTGCTCAACCTTGGCATGCTTGCAGCGCTCGGACGAATGCACGAGTTCGGCGTGCATTTTCGTGGTGCGATCCGCAACGGTCTCACCGATGCCGAACTGCGTGCTGCGTTGATTCAAATCGCTGTTTACTGTGGCATTCCCGCAGGCGTGGAATGTTTTCGTGTAGCCAGAACCATCCGGGATGCAATGGCGGCGGAGCAGAGCCGATGATCGTCGAGGAGCGGATCTATCGGATCAAATCAGGCAGGATGGCGCGCTATCTGCAGCTCGTGCGCGAGGAGGGGCTGGCAATCCAGCAACCAATTCTCGGCAATCTGATTGGCTATTTTACCACCGAGATCGGGCCGCTCAATCAGGTGGTGCATATGTGGGGTTATTCTGATTTCGAAGACCGGATGAGACGTCGAAAAATGCTCGCTGACAACCCGCAATGGCAGGAATTCATCCCGCGATTGACGGAGAATATCGAAAACCTGGAAAACAGGCTGCTCCTTCCAACCGACTTTTCGCCAATGAAGTAGAGGAGGTGCAGGAATGAAACATGCCACTGCGCGGTGGTTTTCCGGTTCTTATGAGGAACGACCGTCGCAATTCTCCTCTGCATCACCGGAAGACGGATCATGCGTTAAGCTCTTTAGTTTCGTTAGCAATCAGCGCCGCAGGTCCGGCAAGAGACCAGGCTCGAACAAGATGGGAACCGATCGTGACAGAATGTCTGAAGATTGAAAATCTGTACAAGATTTTTGCCAAATCGCCGCAACAGGCGATGCAGATGTTGGCGGCAGGCAGCAACAAGGAAGAAGTTCTGGCCAAGACCGGCGCGGTGGTCGGATTGAACAACGTTTCATTGTCTGTACCCGCAGGGGCCATTTACATGATCATGGGGCTTTCCGGTTCAGGAAAGTCGACGCTCGCCCGCTGTATCAATCGGCTGAATGAACCCAGTTCCGGAAAGATCCTTCTCGACGGCGAAGATATTGTCGGTCTCGATGAGGAACGATTGCGCGAGATTCGTCGCACCCGTATCTCGATGGTATTCCAGCATTTTGCATTGTTGCCAAATAAGCGCGTCATCGAGAATACGGAATTCGGGCTGAAGCTGCGCGGCGTGCCCCTGCAGGAAAGGCGCCGGCGCGCCGAAGAGGTGCTGAGTGTCGTTGGCCTTTCACGCTGGGCCTTTCATTTTCCACATGAGTTGAGTGGTGGCATGCGCCAAC
Source organism: Phyllobacterium sp. (assembly GCF_037994405.1). Taxonomy (GTDB): domain Bacteria; phylum Pseudomonadota; class Alphaproteobacteria; order Rhizobiales; family Rhizobiaceae; genus Phyllobacterium. Next base: position 3,390 of record NZ_JBBNAN010000172.1, on the reverse strand, counting down.
GCGTAGGGCTGGCGCGCGCTCTGGCTACCGATGCCGATGTCCTGATCATGGACGAGGCTTTCAGCGCGCTTGATCCTTTGATTCGAACTGAAATGCAGGACGAACTTCTGCGGCTCCAGCGCACGTTCAAAAAGACGATACTGTTTATCACCCACGACTTTCAGGAGGCGCTGAAGCTGGGCACGCGGATCGCGATCATGTCTGAAGGCGAACTGGTTCGCGAAGGTACGCCGCAGCAGATCGTTCTCGAACCCAAGAGTGACTATGTCGCGGCCTTCACGCGTGAAATTGACCGGTCGCGCCTTTTCGATGCGCGCTCCGTCATGACGGCGGCGCACGCCGTTACGCGCATGCAGGACGGGGGCGTCGCTGGTAAATTCCTGGTGTCAGGCGAGGCTGCATTTGTCGTGGATAGTGACGACCGAATTCTTGGAGCTCTCAGCGCTGTCGATCAGCTCAAGGCCAATTCCGGAACATCGCTCAATTCGCTCATCTCGAGCGACTATATTGCTGTTCCTGCCAGCGCAAAGCTTGTGGATGTCGCGCGCGTCTATCGAACAGGCCAGCCGATGGCCGTTATCGACGACAGCGGCAAACTGATCGGCACACTTGCCGCAGAACAAATTCTCTCACGGATCGCGGCAACGTCCAGCCCCCAACCATCCTCATTTGGTGACCAAAATGTTTGACGCTGACGACCTTTATATTTTCCCGGTAGACGTGTGGATTCAAGATGGCGTGCAGTGGCTTGCCCTCAACCTGCGCCCGATCTTCCTCGCTATCAAATGGCCGGTTGAAACCCTGTTGTCGTTTAACGACTATGTCCTCCATGAAATCCCGTTCCCCGTTTTCGTTATTCTCATTGCATTGCTGGCCTACCGCCTGGCGAGTGGAGGCATCGCCTTGTTCAGCGCCATTGCGCTCATAGCAATCGCATTCATGGGTGTCTGGTCGGAAGCGATGACGACCTTGTCACTGATTACAACCGCCATTCTCATATGCGCGATCATCGGCGTTCCTGTCGGCATCCTGTGTGCTCGCAGTGATTCCGTCTGGAACATTGTCAGGCCGGTGCTCGATGTGATGCAGACCACGCCCACATTCGTATATCTCGTGCCTGTGGTCATGCTGTTCGGTGTCGGCACTGTTCCGGGCGAAGTCGCCGTTGTCACGGCCGCTGCACCGCCGCTGATCCGGTTTACCAATATCGGCATTCGAATGGTCGAGAAGGAAATGGTGGAAGCGGGCCTGGCCTTTGGCGCCAACAACCGCCAACTGCTCTGGGAAATCCAGCTGCCGCTTGCAATTCCGACCATTCTCGGTGGCCTCAACCAGACGGTATTGACCGCGATGGTCATGTCGGTGGTGGTGGCGATGATCGGTGCGGAAGGCTTGGGTCTTGTGGTGCTACAGGGGCTCGGCCGGTTGGATGTCGGCCGCGCGGCGGTCGGTGGCATCGCCATTGTTCTGCTCGCCATGATGCTGGATCGAATTACACAGAAGATGGCCCAACCGAAAGACCAAAAGGCGAAATCGCTTTTGCGAAATCTCCTCGGGCTCTTGCAAATCGGAGGCGTAGGGGAGCCGCTCTCGACGCCACCCGGACGGCCGGCTGCCTGATAGAACGCGCAGAAATAAACGGATTTGAGCCGTGGCTGGCAGCCGGGGAGGTGAAAGCTGCGTGGTCAATAGCGGTGAAAAACAATGAAGAAACAATCCAGAAGGAGAACGCATATGAAATTAAATCTGAAAACAATCGTGCAAGCGACTGCGACGCTGGCATTGGCAGGGTTGATCACGCAAGCGCAGGTCGCCATGGCACAAGATCTGCCTGGCACCGGAAAAACGATCCGCTTTGCCCAATCGGATAGCCTGGGTGCAAATTATGTAACCGCCCAGATCGCCATGAGCGCTCTCAAGGAGCTTGGCTACAAGGTCAAGCTGAGTACCATCAACACAACGCTGTTTTTTCAGGCGGCGGCTCAAGGGGATCTCGATGTTGCTGCTGACATCAACTTTCCGCAACGTGAGCCCGGCTACCGCAAGGTTGAAAAACAGGCGATGGTTATTGGCGATGGCATGATCCAGGAAGGCGGCATCAATGGCTATCTCATCGACAAGAAGACAGCCGATGCCTACAATATCACCTCACTTGAGCAGATGAAGGATCCGAAGATCGCGGCTCTGTTTGGACCGAAAGGCAAGGCCGACCTCATCAATTGCGACCCAGGCTGGAGTTGCGGTGACGTCGTTGATTATCAGCTGGACAAATTCGGCCTGAAGGGGACGATTAATTCAGTTCGGGGCAAGTATGAAGCGCTCATGGTCGAGGCTGTCGCTCGGGTCAAACGTGGTGAACCCGCCTTTTTCTATGCCTGGAGCCCTTCCTGGGTAAACAATGCGCTGGTTCCAGGTAAAGATGTCGTGTGGCTGCCGACACCTTTCGATGCACTACCGCCTTCCGTTCCAAACAACGGATCTGCTCTGGTCAAAGGTGTTAGCGGATGTGCCGGCGCGGCTGATCCCTGCAGGATGGCAATGGCTTCATGGAACTGGCGATCGGTTGCCAATCGCGAATTCATCGCCGCCAACCCGGTGGTCAAGGTGCTTCTCGAAGAGATGAAGTTTCCGCTCTCGACATGGTCTGAATGGGAGCACACCATCAACGAGAAAGGTGGCAGCAACAGTCAGATTGACAAACTGGCTGAGGCATGGATGACAAAGAACAAGAGCCAGTTCGAAAAGTGGGTCGCTGCTGCCAAAGTGGCGTCGTAGTCGAGGACTGAATCGGGTTGATGATGGCCTGATCGGCAACGATCAGGCCATAATCAGCTGACCATGCCCGAAGGGGCTGATTGCATTAGGCTCTTTGAAATCCAGAATTCGGTATCGTTTGGTTCAGTTGCATATCAGGCCATTCGCATCAGCAGCTTTCAAAGGATGGATGTGGCAACGGCTTGCAGGCAAAAAGTTTGGGACCGTTCGAGCCGATGGATAGGTCGTCGGTGTATCGTTTGCGCTATCGTTGATGTTGCCTGTGGTCGGCAGCCGGCTGAACTAGCGACTCAACTGCTTGAGCAAATCGTCGACTTTTTCTTGAGCGTCAACAGGAAGCTTGATGCAGTCGCCTTTGTCTATGTCCAGTTTGACCGTGCCATTTTTAGGCCACTATCCATTTCGGACACGTCTGTCGTCTTAAAGGTTCAAATGGCGTTTCCAAAATGGACGAGGGATCATTCCATTGCTTCGGGGGCGTGGCGTTCGCTTTGTTCAAGCGCCATGAACAGCGTTGCTGAGCTCGATCCAGGCGGGAGCATGGTCGCTCGCCTTGTCCCACCCGCGAACGTGCCGATCGACGTCAGTGGCAAGGAGTCGATCACTCAGTGCAGG
>NZ_JBBNAN010000171.1:0-6413 GCF_037994405.1 Phyllobacterium sp. | reverse complement strand
ATCGTCATTCCCGGCATTTCGCCGAGCAACACCAGCATCGAGAACTGGGTGCTTGTCACGTGCGCACTCGCAAGGTGCCGCTCGTACAGCCTGGTGACGTGACGGGCAGCCTGTCGTGTTGCAAAGCGGTGATGTCAGGTTAACCCGTGGTCAGTATTAGTCGGTTAGATGCAGTGGCATGAGCCAGCCGATCAGCTACAAACGCCACCGCTTTCCACCTCAGATCATTGCGCATGCTGTGTGGTTGTACTACCGATTTCCTTTGAGCTTGCGCCTCGTTGAGGAACTGCTTCTGGAACGCGGCATCGTGGTCTCCTACGAGACGATCCGCTGCTGGGCCGTGAAATTCGGCCCTCAGTACGCTCGTCGTCTGCGACGCAAGCAGCCTTGTCTCAATGATATCTGGCATCTCGATGAGGTCGTAATCGCTATCGGCGACAGGAAATACTGGCTGTGGCGCGCTGTTGATCAGGAAGGCTATGTACTCGATGAAATCATGCAGACCCGGCGCAACACAAAGGCAGCGAAGCGATTACTGATAAGGCTGCTCAAGAAGCAGGGCCTCGCACCGAAGCGTCTGATCACCGACAAGCTCGGCTCCTATGCCGCGGCCAGGCGTCAGATCATGCCCCGCATCGAACATCGGTCTCACAAGGGACTTAATAACCGGGCGGAGAATTCGCATCTGCCACTTCGAAAACGGGAGCGGGCGATGCAGGGCTTCCGGTCCCCGGGAGGTCTTCAACGGTTCGTTTCGATCTTCTCGGCTATCCGCAACCTCTTCGTCCCGTCTCGCTCCAAATGTTTCGCATTTCAAATTCACCTCCATCGCCTGAACGCCCAAGCACAGTGGAAGGCGGTGGCAGGTGCATTAGCCTGAAATCTGCCAGCCAAAAGGATTTCCCTTTCCTCGAAGAGTTAACCTGACATCACCCAGTTCGAGGCGCTGGTCGCCTCGATCCTGCGCAACACCGCTGCGTCATCCATCGGTGCTTACCCCGAAAGCCTTACGCCGAATGCTCCAGATCACCGAGGGCATTACGGCCAACATCTTCCACATGATCAACAGCCTAGCCGTCGAAGCTATCGAAAGCGGTCGCGAGCGGATCATCGACGAAGCGGTTGAGAACTGGGAGCCAGAATTCGACGCAGAGGCGGCGTTCACCTAATGCCGCGCACTATGATTAATCGGTGTTTGCCAGTCCTACTGCCGCCCGCGCCGGACGAGCTTCTGTCGTCGTGGATCAGTCGGCATGCCGCATTCTATGCCTTGCCACCGTTCGCAATCTTGCTGCACTGCCTGCCGGAAGCGACATCGCTACGCGGGGTCGATCTTCATTTGACCGACAATCAGGCGATCCGCCTCGCGCAAATTTTTGCAACGAATCCGAGGGTCGTGCGCGGAATGACCTTTGTTAACGTTCCGCAGACATCTCATCGCTTGATCGCCGTCAAGCCGATACAGACTTGCCCGAATTGCGTGCAGTCCGCCGACGATGCCACGACAGTCACTCGAGCTCAGCTTCTTGGTTGGCGGCTCTGTTGCTCCTCATGCGGATCTCCGCTTCGCGATCGCAACGACCACGTACGTCCCTCCCCTTTCTGCTCGTATTGGAGTGTCGCTCTCCGCGGCGAAGAACTGCTCGATGCCGAGGCAGAGAGCCGCTTTCAACCTTGGGCATCGCCGATCGACATCGCACGACTCCTCTTGATGCGGCGCAATCCAAAGACTCTCAGACCGGAGAAACGGATCGGCAGCCCAAGGATTCTCGGCATCATCGTGCCTGAATTTGAAGCCATCGTCGCGAAAAGCCGGATATCACTTCCCTCCGGGGCTAGCCCAATTCTGCCGCTCAGCTTGCGCCCCGTGTTGCTCGCGGGTATCGCCATCGTCGAGCGCGCGGGGCCCGCGATACTCGAGATGCTTCACGCCCATACACTCGGTGAAAACCGCACCCGCTTCGGCAAGCTCGTCGCCCAAGTACTCACCCAAAACCAAATTTCTACTGGTTCAGAGCAATTGCAGTTAATTTGAGAATCAGAGCGGCGTTATTCTCAAATTAAGTGCCTCACGTGCTCGCAATGGCCGCATTCTTACATTTAGTGCCAAGCGACACTGCTCACGGCCGCCGCTAGAACCCGCTGGTGTTGCGGGTCCGGCAGCCGCTCCAGATGGGGCCCACTACATTCGCGATGTTTCAGGGTGTGTCGTTTCAGGGGACGCTACTTGGTAAAGACTGTGCTAGACTGTTGGTTCGAAGAAGCCCTCCGGCCTCTCCACCGCGGAAGTTGGACATGGACATTGAGGAGTGGCTGCGCAGCTTAGGGCTGCCGCAATACGTCACGGCCTTTCGTGAGAACAACATCGAGGCCGAGGTGCTTCTGTGGCTGACAGCCGAGGATCTCAAGGACATCGGGGTCAGTTCGGTAGGGCACCGCCGGCGGCTTCTGGAGGCAATCGCTGAGCTGCGGGAAAGTTCCTCCCCAACCTCAATCGGAGATGTGAAAGAAACTACGCAAGTCACGGGGCTCGCGTCGGCGGCGGTACCTTCGACCGGTGCTGAGCGCCGGCAACTGACCGTCATGTTCGCTGATCTCGTCGGCTCGACGGCGCTGTCGGCCCGGCTCGACCCGGAGGAGATGAGCGAGATCATCCGAGGTTATCAGAATTGTTGCGCCGGTGAGATTACCCGCTTTGAGGGCCACATCGCCAAATTCATGGGCGATGGCCTGCTGGCTTATTTCGGCTGGCCACAGGCGCATGAAGATGACGCCGAGCGGGCGGCGCGCGCCGGCTTGGCGGTTGTCGCCGCAGTGGCGCAACTGCAGGCCCCGAATGGCAAGCCGCTCGCGGCGCGGGTCGGCATCGCGACAGCGCTCGTGGTCGTCGGTGAGCTTATTGGGGATAAGGAGGCGCGCGAGCGGGCGGTGGTCGGCGAGGCGCCGAACTTGGCCGCGCGGTTGCAGGGCCTGGCCCGGCCAGGCAGGGTAGTTGTCGCCGAGCGCACGCGGCGTCTGCTGGGCGATCTATTCGAGTTCGAGGATTTGGGACCGCAGTCTCTGAAGGGCTTCGACACGGCCGTGGGAGCTTTTTCCGTCAGGGGCGAGGGCCGCGCCGAGAGCCGCTTCGAGGCGTTTCATACCGGAGCGCTTACGCCGCTTATCGGCCGTGAGCAGGAGCTGGCTCTACTGTTGGAACGATGGTCGCGGGCGGTGGAAGGTGAAGGGCAGGTGATCCTGCTCTCGGGGGAGCCGGGCATCGGCAAGTCGCGCATTGTCCGCGCCCTGCGCGAGAACTTGGCCAACGAATCGTACATCCCACTCAGTAACTACTGCTCACCGTACCACACGAACAGCGCCCTTTATCCGGTGGTCGGCCTCTTGGAGCGGGCAGCGCAGTTCGACCGCGAGGACAGCGCGCAGGTGAGGCTCGATAAACTGGAAACTCTGCTGGCCCAGGGAGGCACGCAAGACCGGGAGGCGGTGCCGTTGCTGGCCGCACTGTTGGCGATCCCGGCTGACGCGCGCTATCCGCCACTCGATCTCCCGCCGCAGCGTATGAAGCAACGCACGCTCGAAGTCCTGGTGGAGCAGCTTGCAGGTCTGGCCTGCCGGCAGCCTGTGTTGGCGGTGTATGAGGACGTGCATTGGATCGATCCTTCGACGCTTGAGCTGCTGGGCCTGATAGTCGAGCGGGTCCAACGCCTGCCGGCACTGGTCCTGATCACCTTCCGACCGGAATTCGGCCCGCCCTGGACCGGTCATGCCCACGTCACCCAGCTCTCGCTTTCCCGTCTCACGCGACGGCACGGCTCAGCTGTGGCTCTCCGTGTGACCGGCGGCAAGGCGTTGCCGTCCGAAGTGCTGGACCAGATCGTGGAACGCACCGACGGGGTCCCTCTCTTCATTGAGGAGCTGACCAAGGCGGTCTTGGAATCAGGCCTGTTGCGAGACGCCGGCGACCACTTCGAGTTGACCGAAACCCTCCCGCCGCTGGCAATTCCGGCTACGCTGCACGACTCGCTCATGGCTCGCCTCGACCACCTTGCTCCAGTTAAGGAGGTCGCACAGATCGGAGCCGTGATCGGCCGCGATTTTTCACATGATTTGCTGGCCGTCGTAGCGCCGCATGACGAAGGCAAGCTGCAGGACGCTCTGGCCCAGCTTTGTCGGTCCGAGCTGGTCTACTGCCGCGGTGTGCCGCCGGAAGCGACCTACAGCTTCAAGCATGCGCTCGTGCAGGATGCGGCGTATTCCAGCCTCCTCAAAAGTCGACGGCAGCAGCTGCACGCCCGCATCGCAGAGGTTCTTGAACAGCGGGCGGCAGCGGGTGCCGAGGCGCTGCCAGAGATCATTGCCCATCACTGCAACGAGGCAGGTCTCGCCGAACAGGCGGTCAGCTACTGGTGGCAAGCCGCGCAATCGGCGATCCAACGCTCTGCCACTTTGGAATCGATTGCCCACCTGGAAAATGGGTTGAGACTTCTGCGCACGCTACCCGACAGTCCGGAGCATGTTCGCCTGGAGCTGGATATGCAGGTGGCGTTGGGGACGGCCTGCATGGCGGCCAAAGGTTGGTCGTCGCCGGCCACCGCGGCGGCGTTCGCGCGCGCCGAGGAGCTGTGTGAGCGAGTCGACGACGCCATGCAGCGCAGTATCGCAGACTACGGCCGGTATCTCGTCTACCTCCTGCGCGGCCAAGTCGATGCTGCGCTGACAACGACGACATCGATGCTGAGCAGGGCCGAACGCGACGGCGATCCAGCCACAACGATGATCGCCCACCGGTGCGTGGCGATCACGTCCATGCATCGCGGGGATTTCGATGCTGCACGCCGGCATATTGAAGCATCATGGGCATTGTACGATCCGAACGAGCATGCCGCTCTTGCCTACCGATTCGCGTACGAACCCCGCATTGCAAACCTTTGCTATCTCGCCCACGCGCTGCTCCATCTGGGTTATCCCGACCAAGCGCTTGAGAGATACGCCCAGTTGATAGACACGATACGAAATCACCGGCACAGCCCATCGGTGGCGTTCGGCCTATTCCAATCGTCCCTCTTTCGCACCTATTCGCGGGATCTCGGCAACTATCGGTGTGACAGAGACTTCGGGGCGGATGAGGCCATCGTCGACGAGCTGATCGCAATCTGCACCGAGCACGGTTTCTCCCTTTGGCGGACAGCCGGAGTCATTCTCAAGGGCTGGCTTTTGGCCCGGGCGGGTGAGCCGGATCGCGGCCTCACCCAGATGCGAGATGGAATAGCCGATTGGCGCGGGCATGACGCGAAGCTTTTCGTGCCGCGCTGGCTGCTCATGCTTGCGAGCGCGCTCGGCAGGCTTGGTCACCGACGCGCGGGACTCGATAGCATCGAGGAAGGGCTTGCACTAATCGCCGAGACCAACGAGCTCTGGAACGAGGCTGAGTTGCACCTCCGCAAGGGCGAACTGCTCCTGGACTTGCACGCCGACGGCAAAGCCGAGGCTTCCTTCCAGGATGCACTTACCGTGGCCCGGTATCAACATGCCAGGCTTTGGGAACTACGAGCTGCCACATCCCTCGCCCTGCTTTGGGCCCAGAGAAACGAGCGACGAAGGGCCCGTGACCTTCTTGCACCGGTTTGCGGCTGGTTCACAGAGGGCTTCGAAACGCCGGACTTCAAGGAAGCCAAGGCACTCCTGGACGCGGTCTCGTAACGGCCTCATGGGCAAAAACAGACAGTGACACGGACTTAATTTGCGGACGGATGTCGCGCTGCATTTAATCAGGGTCTTCCTCAATTTGTGTGGTTCATTCGCTGTTAGACAAGATGCCGCTATGGGTTGGCATGCGAACGAAAACGAAATGGTCACCTGGCTCAGAGATTAAAGTTCTGGCCGTTGCGCTCACTGATGGAGACAGCTGGGTTGTTTCTACTGCCGGTCCGGCGTTCGGCATTTGCCCCGAGTGCGGACAGCGGACCCGAAATCGGCATGGCTGGTCCAACCGCAGTCTTCAAGGGCAAAGCCGTAACGGTGAAGCTTCGATTGAGCCGCTGGCGGTGCGCTGACCAGAAATGTGAACGTCAAACGTTCACTTACCGACTTCCGACAGTTGCTGCCCCTTATGCGCGCCGGACAAGGCGGGTCGCCGAGATTGTGCGTCTGCTCGGCCATAGCGCAGGCGGCCGCCCCGGCGAGCTCTTGATGCACCCAGCTCGGCATGCCAGTCAGCGACGACACGATCCCACGGCAGCTGAAGCGGGATGCTGCAATCGCTCGCCGCAGCTCTCCGATCCGGGTCGTTGGCATAGATGACTGGAGCTGGCGACGATCGTGGTGGTGCGGCACATCTCGTTGCGATGAACGAGAAGGTGACACACGGACATTTCTACTTTGCAGAAACAGGACATTTTAACTTTGCGGCTACA
>NZ_JBBNAN010000170.1:0-12426 GCF_037994405.1 Phyllobacterium sp. | reverse complement strand
CGGCTTCACCCCCTGCAGGAGCGCCCGCGCTTCTTCCTCGTCGCGCCTTATCTGCTGCATCATCGGCTCGAGGCCATCAAACTTTTCTTCGCCGCGCAAATACCCAAAGAACGATACCGCGCAGCTCTCACCGTAGAGGTTGCCGCTGAAGTCGAAGACATAGGTTTCGAGCAAAGGCTTGCCGTTCGTATCGACGGTAGGCCTGCGACCAAAGCTTGCAACGCCATTGTAGAGCATGCCGTCGGCGCGGCGGAAGCGTACCGCATATATGCCATGCTTCAGATGTGTTTCGGGCGGCAGAACCATATTGGCTGTCGGAAAGCCGATGGTACGGCCCAGCTGCTTGCCGGCAATGACCTCGGCCCTAATCCGGTGGCGATAACCAAGGAGACCAGCGGCTTCCACCACCTCGCCTTCGCCGAAAAGCTCGCGGATGCGGCTCGACGATATCGCCTGGCCGCCCTCATCGCGGAAGGCATCGACAAGAGTGACGTGGAAACCGCGTTTCTCGCCGGCGTCCATCAGGAAGGCTGGTCCGCCCTGACGGTTCTTTCCGAAATGAAAGTCAAAGCCGGTGACGATGCGGCTGGCGGCCAAGCCACCAACCAGAATCTGATCGACAAAGACATCCGCGGTCAGTTGCGAAAACTCGCGGGTGAAATGACACTCCACCACTGCATCAAAGCCGAGCGCTTCCAGTATCAACGCCTTTTCGGCAGCGGGCGTCAGCCGGTCAACGGGCTGGTCGGGCACGAAGACACTGCGCGGATGCGGTTCGAACGTCAGCACAAGTGAGGGTTTACCTGCTGCATAAGCGGCTTCCAGTGCACGTTCAAGCACGGCCTGATGACCCCGATGCACGCCATCGAAATTACCGATTGCCACAACAGCGCCCTTGAGGTGCTCGGGCAGATGGGACGGATCAGTCAGACGCAGGATCGGCATATGGAACCTCAGGCCAATGCAGGCATGGTAGCAACTGGATTACTGCCATGCTTATCGAGAAAGGCCAGCAGTTTCTCAAGATCATGGACACCGCCCATCACATAGTCGCCCGCATGAATGCCCCCGGAGATATAGAGAGCATCGATACCGAAAAGATCGGCACCCTTGATATCGGTCAACATGCCGTCGCCGATGGCGAGAACACGCGAATGATCAACCGGCTTGCCACGCGCCTCCTCAGCGGCAGCGACTGCCGCCTCATAGATCGGACGGTGCGGCTTGCCGGCGATCAATGTGCGACCGCCAAGCTGACCATAGTCCCGCGCAAGTGCGCCAGCACACCAGATCAGCCGGTCGCCGCGCTCGACGACAATGTCCGGATTGGCGCAGATGAACGGCAGATTACGCGAGCGAAGACGCGTCAGCATTTCTGCATAATCTTCAGGTGTTTCCGTTTCATCGTCGAAGAAGCCGGTGCAGACAACGACGTCCGCCTCGCGCTCCTCAACGAGTTCGATATCGAGACCTTCATAGAGCGTTTCGTCGCGCTCCGGTCCTAGATGGAAGACGCGGCGCGGCGCATTGCGGATCAGATCACGCGTCACGTCACCCGACGTAACAATGCGATCATAGGACGATTCCGGCACGCCCAGCGAGTGTATTTGCTGAGCGACGCCAGCGAATGGGCGGGGGGCATTGGTGATGAGAACGATTGTCAGACCGGCCTGTCGCGCACGTGACAAGGCATTGGATGCTGCCGCGAACGAATTGACGCCATTGTGCAATACGCCCCAGACATCGCACAGAAGCACATCATAACGATCCATCAATGCGTCGAGACGCTGCAAATGTACCATGTCGGTCATGCCGATCCTTTCAGAAGACGGGTGGTATTACCCCAAGCCCGGGAGATGCCATCGCTTAGCCGATCAGGCCAATCGTGTCACGTGGGATTGTGTTCCGGGAAGAGGATCAGGCTGCCTTTGCCTCGCGATGTCTGGTCAGACGCTCACCGCATTCTCCGAGCACGTCGACCAGTGCGCGGAGGTGCAACCCTTCTTCGGTGAGAGTGTATTCAACGCGAACCGGAACCTCGGGGTAGACGGTCCGGCGGACGTAGCCCGCTTCCTCCAACGCACGCAAATCGAGCGTCAACATACGCTGCGAAATCTTCGGCATGTCGCGCCGCAAGTCGCTGAACCGCTTCGTGCCCTCCAGCAGATAATAGATCAAAAGGATGCGCCAGCGTCCGGCCAATACGAGCATGGCATTCTCAACCGGGCAGTGTGAAACCGTATCTTTCATTTTTCATCCAACCATTTGGAATGTTGGTATAAAATTTGTACCATCATGACATTTTTGTGCCTTCTTTACAATAGTAACCGCTGTCGCCATGTTCCATTTCACCGCGGTTCGTGAACTCAAAATCAGGGAAGTTGAAATGGAACCTGTACTGTTTTATGGCGTGCCGCATGGCTGCTCATTCGGATCAATTGTTGCGCTGGAATGGCTGGGACAGCCTTATTGCCTCAGCCGGATCGACATGCTGGCAAAGGCAAAAAGCAACATCTACGCACGCGTCAACAGCAAGCAGCAAACGCCGACATTGCTTCTGGAGGACGGCAAGCCGCTCAGTGAGAGCTTCGCCATCCTGCAAAACATTGCGGCGCGCGATCTGAACCGCAAACTGGGCTTTGCACAGGGGACCGAAGCGCACGACCGGCTCAACCAGATGCTCGCCTATCTGCATACGAGCTTTCACTCGGCATTCGCGCCTGCCTGGACGGCCTTCAAACTGAAGGATGGCGACCCGGCAATCAAGATGCTGCGTGATCTAGCCCGGGAAAAGGCGGTTGAAGGTTACGCCTATCTGCAATCGCATCTCGCCGATCGCCAATGGCTTGCCGGCGACAGCAAGACAATCGCCGACGCCTATCTCATCGGGATAGCGCGCTGGGGAGAAGACTTGCAGCTTTTCGATTTGAAGCGTGAGTATCCGGGACTCCATGGCTATCTGCAAAAGCTCGAGGCAGACAAGGCTGTGATCTTTGCCCATGCTATCGAGGACGGTCAGCCGGCCATTACGACCGGCCAATTCCTTGGTCACGTTGAGCTTGACGAGATCGAGACCTGCCTCGCCGCATAAACGCGCGTCTTGCTCGCGATCCACCGGCTCTGGCGCCGGTGGATCGAATTGACATGCCTCGGCTGACAGCATACATATGAACAAGTATCGATATGTTTGTTGAAAAAGGGCAAGCCATGTCGCATTCGCATGAGGGTCACGATCACGCGCCGAAGATCACGGCCGACAATCAGCGCAAAGTGCTGATCGCCTTCTTCATCACCTTTGTCTTTATGATCGTCGAGGTCATTGGCGGACTTCTGTCCGGCTCGCTGGCTCTGATTGCCGATGCGGGACACATGGTAACCGATGCCGCTGCCCTGGCTCTGGCTTATGCAGCATTTCACTTTGGCAAGCGCGCAGCCGATAAGCGGCGCACGTTCGGCTATTTGCGTTTTGAAGTCATCGCCGGGCTGATGAATGCGATCGCTCTGTTTGCCATTTTGATCTGGATCACCATCGAGGCTGTCGATCGGTTTCGCAATCCTGGTGAAATTCTGGCCGGTCCGATGCTTATCGTGGCGACGATCGGGCTGCTCATCAATATGGCGGTGTTCTGGATCCTGACACGCGGCGATAGCGAGCATGTCAATATCAAGGGCGCCGTATTGCACGTGCTGGGCGACCTGCTCGGGTCGGTGGGCACGATCATCGCCGCCATCGTCATTTATTACACGGATTGGACGCCGATCGATCCCATCCTGTCGATTTTCGTCTGCCTGCTGATCCTGCGCAGCGCCTGGGCGCTTTTGCGCAACTCGATGCATATCTTGCTTGAAGGCGCGCCAGCAAACGCGTCGCCCGAAGAGATCGAACAGCATCTGACGAAGACCATTCCCGGCCTCGCCAATGTCCGGCACGTGCATGTGTGGATGATCACGTCCGGCAAAGCGCTCGCCACATTGCACGTGCGGCCACAGGCAGATACCGACCCGCGTCTCCTCGTCAAGACGGTCGAGGCTGAACTCGTGAAGAAGTTCGACATCGAGCATTCGACAATCGCCATCGATTGGCCCGATACGGCCGCCGGCGATTGCTCTCTTGGAACAAACTCAACTGATCAGCATGAGAACAGCCACGATCATGGGGACCATGATCACAGCGATCACGACCATAGCGACCATGACCACGGTGTCCACACCCATCGCCACGAAGGCCACAAGCATTGAGCAAGATGGCCATCCCCTCACAACCCGACACAACAATCCTTGCGGAAACGTTCCGGCTGCTGGGCGATTCCACGCGCTTGCGCATCCTGTTCTTCTGCCTGGAGGCGCCAAGGTCCGTCGGCGACATAGCCACAAGCCTTGAGCTGTCGCAGTCGCTGGTCAGCCATCATTTGCGGCTATTGCGCGGTGCGCGGCTTGTGCGTGGCAACCGGCAGGCCAAGCAGATTTTCTACGAGCTTGCGGATAAGCACGTCAGCGGCATGCTTGTCGATATGGCCCATCACGTCTGCGAGGAAAGTGGCGACGACTGACGCTACCAGGCAGCTTGGCAAACTCGGAACCGACAAATTTGCATTAAAAGCGCAGGACTAATTCCAAATCACCATATTGACAATCGCAAACAAGAATAGGAATATATTCTTGTTTGCAGGATTTATTTCATGAATGCATTTTCTTCGCAATCACCCGAAATTCTTCGCCTCAAATCAAACATCGCCGCACATAATTTTCTACTGACGCTGATACGGTTGGCACCGCCAAATACCTATCCCGCATGAAATTCCGGCAAATTGAGCTCGGTCGCGATTTTGACCAATCTCGGCTGCGGCTGTTGCAAGATATTGCCCGCAAATACGACGCAAACCAGCCGCGCGTGCCAGCGGGTAATTCGGATGGCTGGCAATGGACCGATGGCGGTGGATTCGCCTCTGGCCAGTCCAAGCCATTTTCTGTTGATCCAATCAAGACCGGTGCGACATCGGCTCAGCCGCGCAGCAACTACGATCTTGTCAAACCTGCATCGTATTCCGGTCAAGGACAGCACAGCAATCTTGAATTCAACGAAAACCAGAAGGATGAACTAAGAAGGAGAATCGGCAGCGGGAAAGGCGCTGCAAGCATATGTGTTGAACCGAGAAAACCGTTATCGCCGGGCACGTATAATATCTTGTTATACTGGACCGAAGGATCGCGATTCAATTTGCGCAAAATCCGTCCAGCAATCTAAGACAACAAATGCCCGCGTCTCACCTGCTCGTCCATCGCCATCACCGCAGAGAACCGAATGAAGCAACCAGTTCGTTCAAAGTCAACTTCATTGAATTGCTGAGTTGACGTCCTTTCTGCCAAAAGACGACATAGTGATATATTGCCCCCGGTTCGAATGGACGAAACGTCAGCCCAAACCGCTCATATTCCCTAGCGATGAGGCTGTTTGTTACGGATATGCCGATCCCGGCGGCGACGAACCCTGCATCGTGACCGTTCGCATCATATTCAACCGCTATGTCGGGGTCGACACCCAGAAAGCGCAGAGCGTTGATGTTCATCTGGTGTGCGGAGAACCGTGGCTCGATGTCGATTAGAGCCTCGCCCTTGATGTCCTGTGGCGTTATGAGGTCTTTGCTTGCCAGCGGATGGCCCTGCTCGAATAGGCAGACATTCCTCGCCGTGCTGACCGGCGTCCAGTCAAAAGCTCGCTCGTCCAGTGGCAGGCGGGAAATTCCCAGATCTGCTCGCCCGTTGAGAATGTGTTCGGCGATTTGTTCGTAGCTGCCAGATTTTACCTGAAACGCAATTCGATTGCGCGTTTGGCGGATCGCCTTGATGGCTCTTGGAATGACCCCAAGGGAGAATGCGACTGGGGACGCCAGGCCTATTGTTCTCATGTCCTCGCTTCGCAAAGACGCAAGCGTCTTTTCGATCCTGTCAACACCTTGAAGTGCTCCATCAACGCTGCGCAGCACCTCCCATGCCCGATCTGAAGGTAGGAGCCGGTTGCTCTCTCGAGAAAATAACGCAAAACCGATTTCAGCCTCGAGCTGTTTAATTTGCTGGCTCACGGCGGGCTGGCTGATCCCAAGGACTTTTGCGGCGAGCCTTTCCGAGCCTGCCCGCAGGACCTCACGAAGAATCTGGAGTTGACGAATTTTCACGCCCGCTTTGTCAGCCATTCCTTAGCTCTGATTAACCGATTCTTGTGCTGCTGCGTGCGGAGCCAAAACGCGTTCCCTTAGTGCGCTGGTGCATTCTGTGGGCACTATAAGCTCTCCTTATCACAACAATCTGGACCTTATAGATTGACGCGGCAGATTCAAAGTATATTTTGCCAAACATGAACAAATATTACCTTGGATTATAACTATACAGGATACTACCTATGGTAGATATGCAGTATAGACGTAATAAAATTCTCATAATCTGACGTGTATTTTGTCCACTGCAATAGAATTACCAAGAGAGGATACTGCCTTGTCCGCCTTCGTCACCCAGTTCACGCATGGGCTCTACGTGACCATACTTGTGGCGACAGTAAGTGGTGCTTTAGGCACCATCCTCGGCCTATTCACCGCCATCATCAAATTGTCGCAACTTCGTCTTCCGGCGCTTATCGCGCAGGGCTATACGACGATCGTCCGAGGCTTGCCCGAGCTATTGGTGATCCTTGTCATCTATTTCGGCGGGACCGCGGTCATCACCGCTATCAGCGGCCGCTATATTGAAATCAATCCGCTCGGCGCTGGTATAGCTGCCCTGACGGTCGTCTTCGGCGCCTATTGCGCGGAGATTTTTCGTGGAGCGATCAACAGCATATCACCTGGGCAATGGGAAGCCGCGTCATCTCTCGGCCTGTCGCCGTGGCAAGCATGGTTGCTCGTGATTTTGCCGCAGATGATACGTGTGGCGCTGCCCGCTTTCGGCAATCTTTGCGTCTCGCTTGTCAAGGATACATCGCTGATATCGGTCGTCGGCCTTACCGACATCATGCGCGTCGCGTTTGTCGGCGCAGGATCGATGCGCGCACCTCTCACATTCTATCTCGCCGCGTCAGCGCTTTACCTGGCACTGACGAGCCTGTCTCTTGCATCGTTTCGACTGCTTGAGCGGCGCTTTCTTGTTCCCGGCAACGAGAAGGGCTGAGAACGTGCGCCTCGACGTGATCTTCGAAAGCATTGGCACGCTCGTCGACGGCGTCCTACTCACCTTTGTTCTAACAATTCTCTCGCTTGTCATCGGGTTAGTCGTCTCAGTCCCACTCGCATTCCTGAGAGTATCGCGCAACATATTCCTGTCGGCGCTGGTCTTGACATATACATACGTTTTCCGCGGTACGCCCCTTCTGGTGCAACTGTTTCTCATCTACTACGGCCTCGGCCAGTTGGAACTTGTCCGCCAAAGCTTATTCTGGCCGCTGCTCCGAGAACCATTCTGGTGTGCGCTCCTTGCCTTTTCTTTGAATAGCGCCGCTTACACGACAGAGGTGTTCCGGGGCGGCATCCAATCTGTGCCGTCGGGGGTCGTTGAAGCTGCTCGAGCGCTCGGCTTGTCGCGGACCATGCAGATGCGTCTGGTCATATTTCCTTTGGCATTCCGCATCGTGCTTCCGTCTTACGCAAACGAGGTTATCGGGATGCTGAAGGCGAGTTCCTTGGCAAGCACCGTAACCCTGCTCGAAATCACTGGCCTCGCGCGCCGAATGGTTTCTGATACTTTCGCTCCTTTCGAGGTCTTCCTCGCAGCGGGCCTCTTCTACCTTCTTTTGACCTTCGCCATATCGAAGTTGTTCCAGGCTCTGGAAGCGCATTTGACGCTCGCAACGCTCGCTGACAAGCCGCAGCATCCTCACGGCCGCGCCAGGCCAGCACAGTGGCAATTTGCCGGGCCGCGGCGCCTTGCTCGCAATGATGCTTCTTCTGAACCACCACATACGCACGACCAACGTGATCATCCAATCCAGCCGGAAAAAATGGGGAACCACACATGAACAAATCGATGTTCACTGCTTCACTGCTTGTTCTCGCATTGAGCCAGATCAATGCGCATGCCAGCGACAAGGCCGTCAGAATCGCAACGGAAGGAGCGTCTCCCCCATGGGATGCGATCGATGCCAATGGACAGCTCGTTGGATACGATATCGATGTCGGCAATGAGTTGTGCCGACGTATGAAGGTAGAGTGCACCTTTGTGGCGCAAGATTGGGACGGCATCATCCCGGCTCTGACCGTCGGTAAATTTGATGCCATCATGTCAGGAATGGCGATCACCGAGAAACGAAAGAAGTCCATCGCGTTTTCACAACCATATGGGGGTGGCTTCAATCAATTGGTGATGCGTAAGGATCTCGATCTACCGGCCACCGACACCAAAGCAAAAATCAACCTGACAAGCGTTGGAAAGGATCAACAGGTGATACTGGATCAAGTTCGCGCGACCGTTGCGAAGAAAACCCTTGGAGTCTTAAGATCGTCCAATTCCGAAGCCGTCCTCAACGAACTCTTCGGCCGGGTAGCGACGATCCGCAGCTACGATACGCAGGAAAACCTACATCTTGATCTTGTTGCGGGCCGCATCGACGGCGGGCTTGCCGATTATTTCACGTGGAAGACGTTCCTTGACAGCAAGGATGGAGACGTGGCCGCGTTTTACGGTCCCGAGTTGTCGGGAGGCCTTTGGGGACCCGGAGTCGGCATTGGAATTAGAAAGGAAGATGCCGATCTAGTCTCGGCCTTCAACGAAGCGATCGCCGGCAGCACCAAGGACGGCACGTTAAGAGAGCTCAGCGTCAAATGGTTCGGCATCGACATTTCTCCGCCACCGGCGGAATGAGCCGATCAAGTGGCTACCTCGTTGTCGACGGCGACTTCGCTGGCATTCCAGTTCCGGTTGGCGAAATCTTGCTAAATCCTAAAAGGCAATCCCATGTTCTTTCCTTTCACGGTCGTTATCACTGGCCAATCTCTGATTCATCACGACATTCGCCAATCATGCGACCCCGGCTTTGCGACTATTGTCGATACCCTGAAACAAGCCAACGTGGCTTTTACCAATTTTGAAAATACCGTGCTTGGCAGTCATGGTGGCTGGCCGATGAAGAGCTCCTACTTTGGTTGCTCAGATCCCTGTGTGCTCGATGCATTGAAGGAAATCGGTTTCAATGCATTGGCACTCGCAAACAATCATGCTTTTGATCTTGGCCCGCCGGGCATCTTGTCGACGCTTGAGGAGGTTCGCGCTCGCAAGTTCCTTTATGCCGGGATCGGCCTTGACAGGGATCACGCTGCGCTGGCGGGAGTCAAGACGCTCGGCGGTAGACAAGTGGCCTTGGTCGCCATGGATGCGGGACCAGGACCAGTGACCATGTACGCGGACAACGCGCGGCTCGGCCGGCCCCCAAGACCGGGCGTAAACGGGCTAGAGGTGTCAAGACTGTTCGAAGCGGACCAAGCGGCATTCGACATGCTGGAAACCATCCAGGCGACATTTCAGAGCACAAGGCTGGAACGGGCAAACTATGCCCAGCCTCATGATCCTTTGATTATCGATCAAGACAACGAGATCGATTTCTACGGGACTGTCTTCCGGCGAGCCGATGCCAACCATCGCCGGATTCTGGTGAATCCAGAGAGTGCTTCCATGCAGCTGGCGACGATCACCACTGCAGCAAAGCGCGGGTGCTTTGTCATCGCCTACCTCCATCACCATCATTGGGAGCCGCGTTGGCAAGAGGTACCGGAATGGGTCAGAGCATTCGCACATGACTGTATCGATGCCGGCGCACGCACTTTCGTTTGTCACGGCGTTCCGGTTCTGCAGCCGATTGAACTTTATAAAGGAGCGCCAATCTTCTTTGGGCTCGGCAACTTCATATTCCACACAAATGAGGGAGAGACTGAATGGAGCCCGCCGGAGGTCTGGAAGAGCGTCGTCACAACCTGCGTATTCGATCAAGCGGGGCTGCTGCAGTCCATTGATATTCTGCCAATCGTTCTGCGGGCAGAAGAGCGATTGACCGACGATGACTCTCACCACTGGCGCGTTCCACGACCCGCTAAGGGCGAAGCAGGAAAGCAGATCATCGATGATCTTGCCAATCGTTCGGCTCCGTTTGGCACAGTCGTCGAACGCCGGGGCGTCATTGGAAAAATATATATGAAGAACTGAAATTCGGATGCGTACGATGCATCCTTGCAGCCATCACTCAAGCGCGGCCATCGCCACATTCTTCTTCATCGCGCGTCAGCATCTGGATCAAAGCGAAGGTCCGAGTGCGTAGGCGCGGCGGAAGCCGCAGGATCTCATCGACAAAGCGGCGGCCTTCGGCAGTTGCAATATAGGCAATGCGGGCGTCAACGTCGGCAACTATGCTGTGGGTCGGTTCTGAGCCCGGTTCCGGCAGTCCCTCGAAAAAACGGGACACTGGAACATTCAACCGGCCTGCGAACTCGTAGAGCATCGACGCGCTGATGCGATTTTTCCCGGTCTCGTATTTCTGGATTTGCTGGTAGCTCAGGCCCGTTTCATGGCCAAGCTCGGCTTGGGATAAATTCGAATGAATCCGTCGGACGCGAAGCTGCTGACCTACGTGTAGATCAACCGGATGGATCGCCTGCGCGGCCGCTTTTGCATGCCGCACCGACTGGCTTCTTAAGCCGTTGGCGAACGCATTTGCTGCTCGATCATGCATTGCTTGGGATCCCCGCATAAAGGAGTTTTACGCGGTACGCCCCCGCTGAAAACTCGCTAACCGCTGATCGGGGAGTTGCAAACCGTACGAGACGGCCCTGAGGCCTTTAGTTCGGAGAACCTGGACATACGCCACAGGCTCCCCGACCATAAGGTCAAGGAGTGTGATGCCGTATCGGCCGGCATCAACCGCTCGTAGGGGTTTGCACGCCCCAGGGCAGCGCGTACTGCCCCACAGGATGTATAGCCAATTGTACGTTGTTTGCCAATGAGATAATCGTACGAGTTCAGTCAGCTTGACCGAAATATCCGTTGCGGCTAGCGCGGTTTCCTTGGATAGCTCGGCCTAAGCCGGGGCGAATTCGACCTCTTGTTGATGCTCGCCGATTACGCGTCGAAAGCTGCATTCAACACGTGCAAACTTGTAGCCGTTAACGGTCGCGGGTTAGAATTGACGGAGCCCCCCGCGCAAGCCTCTTTACGAAAATTGCCATTCCGGGTCATTCAAACTCACGCCGCCATCCGCGATGGCCGCCATAAGATCAGCCCACATCGGATCACTTACAAAACTTTCCAAAGTACCGCAGGAATCCTCCAATGAACGGTTACGACGCTTCTCAAGCGCGATTGAGATACCCCTTCCCCGCAACGATTCTAGCTCTGCAAACGTGTCCGTGTCTGCCAATAGTACGCGATGACCCCAAGCGCCCGGTATAACGTCTTTCGCTAAGTCGCGAAAAGATTTGGATCCGCACCGGTGGCGCGAAGGGCTGAACCGAGGACGTATCTCATCAAAGGGTAGTAAATTGTATGCCGACTTCCGCCAAGGACGCGCACGCCTGGCAACATTGCGGTCACGATGAACATCAAGAGGTTCGGGACAACCTTACGGGTCTGCAGTGCTTGAATCAGATCGGCGGCCGAAAAGGTCCATGTGAAATCTTCCCGCCCCCGTGCTTCAAGCTGCGAGCCGGCAAGGCGCAAAGGAAAAAGCCGGCCATGCTCGCAACCCCAAGAGAGGTCTGTTGAGTTCTTGAGCGTCCTTCGCAGAGCGCCTCTGTGTAGCGGAGCAAGTCGTGAGCGAAATTGGCGTCGCCGATCAGGCGTCGCGTCAGCCATGATGAACTGTCTTGTAGGTGATCGACTACGAGGTCAGCAATGTCTTCGTCATCGAGCTGCAGGAAATCGACGTCGGAATCAAAAAACGATCCCAGACCACTGCGTTCGCGCATCTTATTGCCTTGCCGCCGATGGAAATTCATCGGGGGCAGCAATGCCCTGAGCCTGGAGGATGCGTCGCCGTCAAATTCAGGTCGATCAACGTTTTTGAGTTGGAAACAGTACAAGCCGTTTCGTGCGAGGATGCTGAGGGGATCATCTGACTGCGAGTCAGTCCAAAGACATTGATGGCATTGCCTTCAAGCCTGAGCCAACCAGGTCATTTTCGTCCTCGTTCGACGAATTTGACTGTCGAGACTGCACACGAGATGTAGGCAGTCCGACGATGTGCCATCAACCCCATCAAGCTGTAGGCATCCGGCTCGATCAGCAAGTGAAGGTGCGGACCGGTTTGCATAACCGGCGCTTTGAGGATCTCTTCTCCAATGCGATGGATATGGTCCTCGGCACAGCCTTGCGGGCCGCCCGACGGACGCATCCTTGAACCAGAATCATCGCGTGTTCCCTGACGTTGCGGCGATATCGATGGGGCTCGATCTCGAATAC
>NZ_JBBNAN010000169.1:0-10312 GCF_037994405.1 Phyllobacterium sp. | reverse complement strand
TTTGCCGTCAGCGACCTGTGTCGCCTTGCGTAAATGCGATGTCGTTTCCGCACCTATTCTTTTTCCATGCCGGATGCTTTTATCAGGACACTTGAGGTGCCGCTTTCTAGGGAAGCGGAGAATTGGGAAGCCGGTCGAAAAACCCGGCGCTGCCCCCGCAACGGTAGTGGAGTAAAACGCGGCAAAACAGCCACTGGGAGTGCACCCCGGGAAGGCGCCGTGAAGCCCGGCAAGGCAACTCCAGAGCCCGGAAACCAGCCCCGAGTGACAACACCGACTGATCGCGGTGGGCGATCAAGAGAGCATGATTTTGTGCAGGCAACGTTTGTTGACTGTGCGGGCGTTCTTCTCCGTCACCACCAGTCAGTTCTTTGCAGCTGTAAGGGCGAGGACACGACATGGATATTCGTAACGAACTGCTCCGGAATCTCAAAAACCGGAAACCTGGCTACGGACTTGAACAGGCCTTCTATTCCGATCCAGAATATTACCGCCTCGACATGGAGAACATCTTCTATCGCGACTGGTTGTTCATCGGCCATGATTGCGAAGTCGCGAAGCCGGGTAATTATTTCACTGTACAGGTCGGCGACTATCCGGTCGTCATCGTCCGTGACCGTCAGGGACAGATCAGAGCCTTCCACAATTCCTGCCGCCATCGCGGGTCACGCATCTGCGCGGGCGAAAAGGGTACCTCGGCGAAGCTCGTCTGCCCCTATCACCAGTGGACCTATGAGCTTGATGGCCGGCTGCTGTTCGCCCGCCAGATGGGCGATGATTTCGACGCCAGCCAGTTCAGCCTGAAGCCGGTGCATTGCGAAAGCGTCGGCGGTTATATCTTCATCTGTCTCGCACAGGTTGCTCCGGATTTCGGTCCGACGCGCGCCATGCTCGATCCCTATCTCGCACCGCATCGCCTGACCGAAACAAAGGTGGCGTTCCAGAGCTCCATCGTCGAGAAGGGCAACTGGAAACTCGTCTGGGAAAACAATCGCGAGTGCTACCACTGCGTCGCCAACCATCCGGAACTGTGCAAGACCTTCCCGGAGGCTCCAAGTGTCACCGGTGTCCAGGGCTCCAAGGATGATCCGGAAATCGTCGCGCATTGGGATAAGTGCGAGGCGGCAGGCCTTCCGAGCGTCTTCCGCATTGCCGAGGATGGCCAGTACCGTGCGACGCGCGTGCCGCTTTTGCGCGATGCCGAGAGCTACACGTTGAGTGGCAAGCGCGCGGTTGGCAGGCAGCTCAGCGACGACGTCAATGCCAATCACATCGGTTCGCTGCTGCTCTACCATTATCCGACCACGTGGAATCACATCCTTGGCGATCACGCCATTTCGTTCCGTGTGCTGCCGCTTGGTCCCAATGAGACGCAGGTCACGACCAAGTGGCTGGTGCACAAGGATGCGGTCGAAGGTGTCGACTACAACATCGAAGAACTGACGCATGTCTGGCTCGAAACCAACGACCAGGATCGCCGTATCGTTGAAGAAAACGCCTTCGGTATTCGCTCCCCCGCCTATGAACCCGGCCCCTATTCGGTCGAGCATGAGGGCGGGGTGCTGCAGTTCCTCGAATGGTACAGCAATGCGATGGAGATGCGTCTGTCCGGCGACAAGAAACTCAGCAAGGTAGCATGATGAACAGAGCGAGAATGGGTCATATGGAACGCGTTCTGTTTCCCCGATGGCGAGACAATCCACGCGGAAGGTGGCAAGGCCGATGTCTATCCATCGGACGAAACCGACTGACAAAGTGGGTGGCCGCCAGCCGGAAACCCGAAGGGCCGGGTGAATTCGGGCCAAATCCATCGGGCTTCGGCTTCGTCCGATGGGTAAACATCGGCATTGCCAAACCCCTTGACCTTGTCAAGAATTCCCTCCGGCAGAACGGTGCAATATGACCTATTCTCGCTCTGTAGGCGTTCCCCAGAATTACCCGCACCTCGACCAGATGCAGCCGTGGAATGACCGGCTGCATTTGCTGGAGTGCCTGTCGATCATCGAGGAAGCGCCCAATGTGAAGACCTTTACCTTCAGGTCGGACAATCAGAACTGGTTCCGCTATGAGCCGGGCCAGTTCATGACCTTCGAATTGCCGGTGCAGCCGGAGGCAGTGCTGCGCACCTACACGCTTTCTTCCAGCCCGTCGCGGCCATTCACTATCGCCGTGACAGTCAAGGCGCAGGAGGACAGCATTGGCACACGCTGGATGCTCGATCATCTGACACCCGGCGTACGGCTGAAGGCATTCGGCCCGCTTGGCGATTTCTCGATGCGCAAGCATCCCGGCGGGAAATACCTCTTTATCTCTGCTGGTTCCGGGATCACGCCAATGATGTCGATGACCCGCTGGATGCATGATTGCGCGCCGCAGAGCGATATCAGCTTCGTTACCTGCGCGCGACGTCCCAGCGACATCATTTTCCGCAAGGAGCTCGAATATCTCACGAGCTGCATGCCCAACCTGAAGCTCGCTTTCCTCATCAAGGAACACGAGATGGGGCAGGTGTGGACCGGTATCCGTGGAAGGCTTGAAGCGCCGAAGCTGCCGCTGCTGGCGCCGGACTTCAAGGACCGGACGATTTTCTGCTGCGGACCGGAACGTTTCATGCGTGACGTCCGTGCCATGCTGGAAGCATCGGGCTTTGACATGGCGCATTATCACCAGGAAAGCTTTGGCCCTGCCGCCGAGCCGGTTCTGCCGATGATGGACGTCATTTCGACAGAGGTTGTCGAGGCCGCATCGACCGTCACATTCTCCATGTCAGGCATGGATGTGCCCTGCGGGGCAGGCGATACGATCTTGAAGGCAGCCCGCGGTGCCGGTATCCGCATCGCAGCCGCCTGCGAATCCGGTCTCTGCGGCACCTGCAAGGTCCTGAAGATTTCCGGCGAAGTCGACATGGACCATAATGGCGGGATTCTCGACGAGGAGATCGACGAGGGCTATGTTCTCGCCTGCTGCTCCAAGCCGCTCGGCAATGTCGAGATCGAGGCTTAGAACTGATCTAACCGGCTACGAAGCGAATCCCGGCGCAAAGGGTTCGAGTATACCGTGATAGGATTTGGCCAGGGGCGTTGCATAGGCACCGCGCTTGCTCGTCTTGAGGCCAAGGGAGATCAGGCTTTCCGCAAGCTTTACCGCTGCGCTGACGCCATCGATGACCGGCACGCCATATTCCTCCTGCAGATGGCGGGCGAGGTCGGCCATGCCGGCGCAACCAAGGACGATGGCTTCAGCCGCGTCGATCTCGAGTGCCTTTTCGATTTCCGATCGAAGCTTGTTCGATGCACCCGATGATGGATCATCGAGGGACAATACGGGTATGTTCGCGGCACGTACGGTAGCACGCTCCGTCATGCCATAGCGATGCACCAGCCCCTTGACCGGCATGATAGATCGTTCGAGCGTGGTGACGATACTGAAACGCTGGGCAACCAGCGCGGCCGTTGCGACGGCTGCCTCGCAGATGCCGAGAACCGGGATTGATGCCATCGCCCGCGCTGCATCAAGCCCCGTGTCATCAAAGCAGGCGATGATGGCCGCCTCGACGCCTGCTGCCTCGCCCTCGGCAATTTCCACAAGCAGCCCTGGTACGGCGAAGGCCTCGTCATAATAGCCTTCGATCGACACCGGACCCATACGCGATGTTTTGGCGACGACCTCAGTCGTTGGGCAGGCGACGAATTGTGCTGCGCCTTCGATAAGCGCGGTCATGCGCGAAGTGGTATTGGGATTGACGAGGAGAATGCGCATTTTCTGTGTTTTATCCGATACGAGCGCGGCGGCGGCCGACGACGACGATCGCCGTCAGCGCAATGAAGATGATTAGGAAGGAGAAGACGGTTGTGACGGTGCCGAGCGCGTACAGAACCGGCGTCGTGACATTCGTCGTCATGCCGTAGATTTCCAGCGGCAGGGTATTGAATGTGCCGGCGGTCATCAGTGTGCGGGCAAATTCATCGTAGGAAAGAGTGAAGCCGAAGAGGCCGACACCTATCAGACTTGGTGCGATCATTGGCAGCACGACATGGCGAAAGGTCTGCCACGGTGTGGCGCCGAGGTCGCGTGCGGCCTCTTCATAGGCAGGCGAGAAGCGGTTGAACACTGCGAACATGATGAGCACGCCAAAGGGCAGGGTCCACGTCAGGTGTGCGCCAAGGCCGGACGACCACCAGGCAGGCCTGATGCCTAGCACCTGGAAGAAGAGGCCGATGCCGAGGCTTATCAGGATCGAGGGAACGACGAGACTGGAAATTGCCAGATAGAACAGGAAGGTCGATCCCTTGAACTTGCGCCGGAAGGCGAGGCCAGCCAGCAGAGAGACCACAACGGTTATCATGGTCGTCATCAGGCCGAGGATCGTTGAACGGCGTAACGAGCCGCCGAAATCCCCAACCGCCTGCTGCTCGAAGAGATTGCTGAACCAGTGCACGGAGACGCCGTTCATCGGGAATGTCAGGCCTCCGGACGGACCCTGGAACGACAGGATAAAGATCGTCGAGAGCGGTCCATAGAGGAACAGCACAAAAAGCGAGAAGAAGAATGCGAGGATGTAGAATTCGCGGGAGCGCCTTTCCGAATGCATGTTAGAGCGAGATGAGGTCATACGGAATCCGTTCTGTTTAATGGCGAGACAATCCACGCGGAAGGTGGCGAGGTCGATGTGGTTCATCGGATGAGGCCGCCCGACAAAGTGGTTGTCCGCCGTCCGAAAACCCGAAGGGGCGGGTGAATTCGGGCCAAATCCTGCGGGTTTTGGCTACGACCGATGAACCACATCGGCCTTGCCAAATCCCTTGACCTAGTCCACGAATTCCCCCCGGCAGAACGGTTCCATATGATCTCATCTCGCTCTATAGCTCCTTCCGGATGTCGACGACGCGAAGGATCGCGGCAACGATAAGGAGGACGACGATTAAGAGGATCACGGCATTGGCGGCAGCGGCCGGATATTGCAGCAATGAGATCTGGTTCGACATCATCAGGCCGACAGATGCGCTTTGTCCGCCTGACATGAAGCGGACGGTGACGAAGTCGCCCATCACGAGCGTAATGACAAAGATCGAGCCAATGGCGATCCCGGGCTTGGCGAGCGGAATGATGACATTTGTCAGGATCTGAAAGCCTGAGGCACCCGCATCGCGCGCGGCCTCGATCAGCGAGCGGTCAATGCGCATCAGCGTATTGAAGATCGGGGTCACCATGAAGAGCGTGTAGAGGTGCACCATGGCAAGGACGACGGCGAACTCGGAGAACAGCAGGAATTCCAGCGGTTTGGGGACAACGCCAAGTTGGATCAGCGACGAATTGATCAACCCGTTGCGGCCGAGAAACGGTACCCAGGAAATCATGCGGATGATGTTCGACGTGAGGAACGGCACGGTGCAGACAAGGAACAGTATCATCTGCATGGTAGCCGAGCGGATGTGGAATGCCAGAAAATAGGCGACCCAGAAGCCGATCACCATCGTCAGCAACCAGACGATCACCGTGAATTTGATGGTGTTGAGGTAGGTCTTCCATGTCACCCAGGACCCGAGTGTCTCGGTGTAGTTGAAGGTGACGAAGTCGGGATATATTCGTACCGAATCATAATCCCAGAAACTGACCATGCCGATCGTCAGGATGGGCAGGAGCAAAAACAGGCCGAGGATCGCCGCCAGCGGCGTTGCCTGAAGATAAGAGGACGAGGACGAACCGCCGTCGCGCCTCGTCTTCCCAGCAGGTCTGGGCTTGGCCTTGCTGCCGGCACTTGTCGTTGTGTCATCTGCTGCAATTGCTGCCATGGGCTGTTCCCTCGAGAGAAGCGATGGCCGCCCTTGCAAAGGCAGGGCGGCCACTTTCAAACATCAAGCGGCGATGAATTCATTCCACTTGCGGACCATGTAGCGGTCCTCGTCCATGACCGAATTCCAGCAGGCCACTGCACCCATGCGGGCTTCGAAGGCGCCGCCGTCGCGTACCGCACCGGCCTTCTCCATGACCTTGCCATCGGGCGCGACGATATCGCCGGTCGCGGCCTTGCCTTCCATCCAGTAACCCCATTCATCAGCGGTCATGAACTTCTTGGCAGTTTCGGGCGCTGCGGAATAATAGCCCTGACGGTTGAGATAGGCGCCGACCCAACCGGAAAGATACCAATTGATATATTCATAGGCGGCATCGAGCTCGATGCCGCTCAGATGCTTGGCAAGACCAAGACCGCCACCCCATGCGCGATAGCCTTCCTTCAGCGGCTGATACTTGCAGGCGATGCCCTTGGAGCGCACAGCGGCAACGGCGGGCGACCACATGGACTGAATCACCACCTCGCCGGACGCCATCAGATTGACGCTCTCATCAAAGGTCTTCCAGAACGAGCGGAACTGGCCATCGCCCTTGGCCTTGATCAGGAATGCGACCGTCTTGTCGATCTCTTCCTTGGTCATGTTGCCCTTGTCGCCATATTTGACGACACCGATGGATTCGCAAATCATTGCTGCATCCATGATGCCGATCGATGGAATGTTGATGATCGACGCCTTGCCCTTATAGGCAGGGTCCATGATGTCGGCCCAGGTGGTGATGTCGCGGCCAACCAGATCGGGACGGATACCCAGCGTATCCGCGTTGTAGATTGTCGGGATAAGCGTCATCCAGTTGGTCGGGGCGGAAGCAAACTTGACCGAGTCCGCGCTTTCGACAAAGCCGACCGTATGCGGCGCCGTGCCCTGCGCGATCTTACTTGCGGGCGTGAGTTTGCCGGTGATGAAGAGCGGGGCGATCTTGTCGAAATATTTCATTTTCGACACGTCCATCGGCTGCATCACACCTGCCGGAAAGACCTTCTTGGCGATCCAGTATTCGATATCGGCAATGTCGTAGCTGTCGGGCTGGGTAACAGCGCGCTGGGTGACCGCATCGGAGTCGAGTGCGGTCATCTGCAGGGTAAAGCCCAAATCCTCCTTTACCTTGTTGGCGACGTCATTGAGGTTGGAAACGCCGGTGCCGAACTGGCGCAGCGTTACGTTCTTGATGTTCTGCGCCCAGATCGTCGGGAAGCCGGTGATCGCACCGGACCCGGCGGCAAGGCCTGCCGCCGCAGCGCCAGTTTTGAGAAATGTGCGGCGGCTCAATCCTGATTTGTGATTGGTTGTATCAGTCATTTTCAATTCCCCTTTTTGTTGTTTGATTTTTTCAAGAGTCGAGACGGCCAAGAATGATGGCGTCGTTGATATCCCAGGCGAGTGGTATGGCCTCGCCCACTGCAACAGGTCTTTCAAAGAAGGCCTGATCGCTGACGATGACGGTGAAGTCATCTATGCCTGCACCGGTGACCGAGAGTTTCACGGAAGAACCGCGATATTCGATGTTGGCGACGTTGCCGGTGAAGCCGAAGCCTGGGGCGGGTGCATCGCTGATGCGCACGCGATCCGTGCGGATGCCGATGTCGATGGGGCTGCCGATTTCTGCCTGGCCCGATGCGCTGAGGAAGACGCCCTCTGGAACTTCGAAATTTACCAGACCATCCACGCTTTTCGTCACACGGCCTGAAATGACATTGTGGTCACCCATGAAGCGGGCAACAAAGGCGGTCGCGGGTCGCTCGAACACGATGCGCGGGTGCGCGGCCTGCTCGATTTTGCCGTCATTCATGACAACGATCAGATCGGCCAGCGCCATCGCCTCTTCCTGGCTATGGGTCACATGCACAAAGGTAATGCCGAGGTTTGTCTGGAGCTTCTTCAATTCCGCACGCATGCGGATCTTGAGAAATGGATCGAGCGCCGATAGCGGCTCGTCCAGCAGCAGCGCTTCCGGATCAGTAATCAAGGCGCGGGCAAGCGCCACACGCTGTTGCTGACCGCCGGAAAGTTGTGCCGGGCGCCGTGTCGCGTAGCCATCCATCTGCATGAGTTTGAGCATGGCCAGCGCTCTGGCACGGCGCTGCTCCTTGTCGACACCCTTCATCTTCAGGCTGAATCCGACATTGTCGATCAAATCGAGATGCGGGAACAGCGCATAGGACTGGAACATCATCGCAGTCCCACGTTTTGCCGGCGGAAAATCGGTAACGACAGTGTTGCCGAGGCGGATGTCGCCGCTTGAGATCGTTTCGTGACCGGCAATCATGCGCAGCGTCGAGGTCTTGCCGCAGCCCGACGGGCCAAGCAGGCAGCAATAGGTGCCTGCCGGTATCTTCAAGCTGATCGTATCGACGGCCGTGGTGGCGCCGTAAACTTTGGAAACGGAGACGATATCAATTTCAGCGGCTTTGCCCATGCAGCATTCCCTTTCTGACTGAATGAGACTTTGCATGTATCGTGCCAATTTCCGTCTCGTCGGCTAACTCCCTGAAATCCTTGCTTCAATATTTGAGCGCGCAAACATCTTTTCGAAGTCGGGATGCTGCGACGCACAAAATATGTTCATGTTTTCAATCAGAGATGAAATTGTATGCAATCCGATTTTCAACGGTGTGCAATATTGGAGCTGGTCTTGCGCGCAAATCACGTTAAAAGGAATCGTGCAGACAGGGTGTGACAATGAATCCAGCCGATGGCGCTTTGCCGGTTCGAGATGACGTGCAGGACGATCGGGCGCAGGCTATCCGCGACGCGCTGCACAATGCCATTGTCGAACGGCGGCTTTCTCCAGGAGCGAAACTGGTCGAGACAGAAGTCGGTGAACTGTTCGACGTCAGCCGCACGGTGGTCCGCGCTTCGTTACAGATGCTGGCTTTCGAAGGGCTGGTAAAGATCGAGCGCAATCGCGGTGCCTTTGTCGCCCACCCGACGCCGGATGAAGCGCGCCAGATTTTCGAGTCCCGCCGGGTGATCGAGCCGGAAATCGCCGAGCGAGCGGCGGAGCGGATGACAGAGGCCGATATCAGGCTGTTTCAAGCGCATCTGAAGGACGAGGAGCGGTTGCTGGCCGAGCGTGGACCCAATGCGCGCCGCGCCGCGATCAAGGCCTCCGGTGACTACCATCTCATGCTGGCATCGGTCGCGGCGAACCAGATCCTTGAGCGCTTCATGCGCGAGTTGATCGCCCGCTCATCGCTCGTCATCGCGCTCTACGGGCAATCGGGTGCTTCGAGCTGCGCGCGATCGGAGCACGCGGATATTCTCGATGCACTTGTCGCCCGGGATGGCAAGAAAGCCGCCGAAGTGATCCGGCACCATATCGATCATATCGAGGAAGACCTTGACTACAAGCTCGCGGGCAATGCGCCCCTGCGGCAGGCCCTTCGTCTCTAGTATTATTTTTTCCTATGCCAGTCTGTGCTACTATCCAGCACATGAATTTGCGTTCCGTCGATCTGAACCTCCTTGTCGTGCTGGATGCCCTGCTCGATGAGGCACATGTATCTCGCGCAGCCGACAGGCTTGGCCTGTCGCAACCAGCCACATCGAGTGCGCTTGAGCGCTGCCGCCAGCTGTTCAACGATCCGCTGCTGGAACGCGGCAGGGGAATGATGCGGCTGACGCCAAAGGCGGAATCGTTGCGCGTGCCGATCAAGAACCTGCTGGCCGGCGTAGAGGCAGTGCTCGATCCGCCGGCAACTGACCTTGCGACCTTGCATCAAACAGTGCGCATTGTGATGGCTGATCATCCGGCCGTGGTCATTGTTGGTGCCTTGCACCAGGAGTTGGCGAAGTCGGCCCCCGGTATTGACCTTGTCATCCTGTCCTGGCACGGCGCGGACGATGCGCTCGATGGCTTGGCCAAGGGAACAATCGACCTCGCTGCTTCAGTCTTTCCCAAGATTGATGTTTCATTCCGGCGGCATGAACTGCTCGAGGAGCACTATGTGGTGATGATGCGCAAGGATCATCCTGCCGCTGCAAGTTTCAACCTTGAACGATGGCTGGCATTTCCGCATGTACTGGTCTCGGGCCGCGGCAAGACCAGAGGCGCCCTGGACGAGGCGCTTGCTATCCACGGCAGGGAGCGGCGTATCGGCATTGTCGTGCCAAGCTTCCTGATGGTGCCACCGCTTCTCGCCGAATCCGACCTGATCGTGATGATGCCGAGCCTGTGCGTGCCGAAGAACGCAGGCAATAGCTTCGCGCTATTCGAGCCGCCAATTCCGGTCGACGGCTTCGCATTACATCTGGCCTGGCATGTACGGCGTGATCAGGATCCCGCTGTGCAACACGTTGCCAGTATCATCAAGAGATTGCTCGAAACGCCTCAGAACACCACGGTCTTGTGACCATTGAGCATGACGCGGGATTCAAGGTGCTTCTTCACCGCCCGCGCCAGCACCCGGCTTTCGATGTCGCGGCCGGTGGCAACGAAATCCTCGGCGCTCATCGCGTGG
>NZ_JBBNAN010000168.1:0-15260 GCF_037994405.1 Phyllobacterium sp. | reverse complement strand
GCATAGGGGTTCTTGCCTGCTCCGGATAAAACAATAATCGGAGGGCTTTTTATGAGTAACGGTAAGAACAACAACTACAATTTCCACCCGGGTGGCGATCCATCAGCGAGCGCAGATGCCGATGCATCCGCTGTGGCCGCCGCGCTGGCTCTACAGTTGCAGGGGCAAGCTCAGGGACAACTGGAGGCTCAGGGGCAAGGACAGGGGCAAGACCAAAGCCAGGATCAGCATTCCAGTTCAGACAACTCCAACTGGAATGGCAACGGTAACCTCAACGGCAATGGAAACCTGAATGGCAATGGCAATCTCAATGCCAATGGTAATCTCAACGCCAACCTGAATGAAAGTGACAATCACAATACCAATACCAATACGTCGGACACGAGCGTGCATGTGGACGTTGGTGTAAACTTGGATGGGTATCTGCCGACCGATAATGACTTCGCAGATCTCGATCTCAGCCACACCAATTTCGACAACATGTTCATTACCGACTCCGGCAGCATCAATTTCGATCCGGGCAATGACGTCAACTTCTCGAACATCTTCAATAGCGCGTTTAACGGTGCGGGCATAAACACCGGATTCGCTATCAACCAGGTGGCCGATCTAGTCGACAATGACCAGCTCTCTCATGTCAGCCAAGACAACTCGGGCAGCGTAACGCTGAGTGCAACCGGGGGCGCTGCTAGTGCGGGCGACGGTATCGGAACGGGTGACGATGGTGGTTTTGACAATTGGCTCGGTGGCCACGGGGGCGGCAGCTCGCATGCCGGCGACGATGTCTCCGGTACCAGCGCAGCAAGTGCCGCAGCCAATCTTACATCGACAGCATTCACGCAGGACATCGTTCTAGGCGCTAACCTGCAGCAAAATGCTTTCGACGCTACCGTTATCAATGGAACCTACACGCACACCACAATCAGTGGCGACAGCGAGTAGTGATAACACGCAGGCATCCTGCCTGATTTGGTCTGCGCAACCTTTGCGCAGACCTCTTTGTCAACGCAGCGTGCCGCGCTTATGGCGGAGCCATCGTAATGCTCGGGTTTGGTGATCAGATTTCTGAATCGATTGCGCATTTCATAGGTTACTTTCACACCTCCATCGAGGCCGCGAGAGCTCGGATAGAATACCGCGAATTCAAGGCGGCGCCATCGAGCGACCCCCACTTCAAGGATATCCTGACAATTCAAACGGACCCAAGCCAGCGGCTTGAGCCCGGGTCATTTGACCCGGATGTAAAATTTATTCCAGTTCCTTGGGCTCCCGTTGGTTTGCCGGTTATGCCTTGGGTAGACACGAATCTGGATGAGATAAGCGTCGCGAGCCTTCGCTCGCCGCATTCGCTAGCGAAACCGCACAGTTCAGGTCCACATTTTTCGCATGGTAGCGAACAGGGCCCTTTCCTGGGATCAGGTCCATCGGAGACGTCGGTTGTCCTTCAGCAGACCAATCATTTGGAAGACAATGACATCGTCATAATGGGCAGTAAGGTGCCTTTGAACATCCACTTTGCCGATGACGCCGCATTCGCACATCTGTCTGCCAGTGCGTTTTCCATTTCCGAGCCTTTTTCGTCTGCTTCCGCACCAGGTTCGGGCGCGGAGATGGACCAGTTCTTCGCCAATCAGTCGACCTTCATCCACGCCGCTGCAACCGGTCCGCTCGCTGAAACGCCCGGCGTGACCGTCGTCTCAGGACCAACGATCGAAGGCCTCTTCATCAACGGTTCGCAAGTGGCCAGCGCACCAAGCCTGAACGATTCTTTGCCGGACCTTCTCAAGCAGACGGACCACAGTGGTACACAGGCTACCGTGACAACGAGCCAGCCCATGGCAATCAGCGGTTCCGAACTCGCCGGCTCGGTGAGCGTTCAGGCTGGTGCCAACCTTTTGGTGAACGAGGTGGTCCTGCAAAGCCTCGATACCGTCAGCGCGCATTTTGCCGTCGCTGGCGACTACTGGCACATCAACGCAATTGTCCAGACCAATGCGTACAGCGATGCCGATAGCTTCGACAATGGGTTTTCCGGCCAGCAGGCGCTTTGTCAGGCATCGACGATCGCCATGAATATTGCCAGTTTCGTTCATCACGATCAGGTCCAGTCGACGGAAACAAGCAATGACGCACATGTATTTCCACAGAACTGGCAGATTACCATCGTCAGCGGCGATCTGATCCAGATGAATTGGATTTCCCAGTATAGTTTCATGTCAGACAATGACCTGCATGTGCTCTCCGCCACCGGTGCCCATACTACGATCGTGACCGGTGGAAATATGGCTATGAATTCGGCCTCCTTTACCAGTCTTTGCAATTCCTACGATCTCGTCATGATCGGTGGCCACTATTACGACGGCAATTTCATTTTCCAGACCAATGTCCTTTTCGACAACGACACCTTCACGTCCGGCGGCGCAGCCGGTGCGTATGAGGGCAAGCTGTCGACGAGTGATAACCTTTTATGGAATGCCGCCAGTATTCAAAGTGGTGCGACAACCAATTGGGTAACGGGCCTCCCGCAGCATTATCTGGATGCCTTAAACGGGCTTGCCAGTGGCGATTACAAAATGCCCGACAGCTTTCACAATGATCAGAATCTGCAGGGAATCGAAGGGCTGCGGCTCCTTTATATCTCCGGCAATGTTTACGATCTGAACTATGTCGCCCAGGTCAACATCCTTGGCGATGCCGATTATGTCGCCCACTACGAAGATGCACTGAAAGCATCCTCCGACACGGTGTGGGATATCAGTACCGGTTCCAATGCTCTGATCAATATTGCAGCAATCGTCGATAGCGATACGCATACGGGGGGAACCTCCTATGCGGGCGGCGGTGTCTACTCTGACGCCATCTTGATCCAGGCTGATATCATTGGCTCTCCATCGGCCGCAGCCGTGGCCGGCCAGGTCCAGCCGCTGGTCAACGAAGTCGTGGCATTTCTCGACCATGACGCCGACACCTCGTCGTCGAGCCATGACCAGGCGCCGCCCATTCACATTCCTGACACCACCCACTCGGTCGATGTCATGCAAACAGTTCTCGCCTAGCTGAAGAAAGATAACGCGCGGGGGGCGCGATACGTATGAAGTATGAACAGGCCGATTTTCGATATATCTCCCAGCACCCGCGTCAGGCGATGGCTGGCCGCGATCAGGAGCACGTCCAATTTGACGCGTTGCTGGCCGAAATGGAAAGCACGATTTCGCTGCTGTTCCGTCAAGAGGCAGATGAGGAGATTGTCGTCGCACCAGAACCCGTGAAGGCCAGCCAAGAGGAAGCAGTCATTGAAGCGACACCCGCTATCGCCGTTGTGGATACGGCGCCAAGCGACCGGATCGACAGGGACGAGGAAGCGCAGGTTAAGAACGCAGCCCATAACACCACACCGGCGGCCGAAGTCGGCAAGATTATTGAAGGTGATCGCGGGCCGGTCACGATACGGAATACCACTTCCAGCAAGGATGGCTCGGGAAATAGCAATCAGGTCGCTGGCAATGGCGGCAGCTTTCACAAGCGGGTAGCCGCGGTCAGCTTCAGCGACAGCTTCAACAATGGTGTCAGCGCTGTCCGCAAGAACCTTGTCATCGTCATGGGTTTCACGCTGTTTTTGAACATCCTTGTCCTGGCAATTCCGATCTATCTTTTCCAGATATCGGACCGCGTCCTCACCAGCCGGTCGACCGATACGCTGGTCATGCTGACGCTCGTCATTGTTGGCGCGGTTATTGTCCAGGTGGTGCTTGACGCCATACGCCGTTTCATTCTCATGCGCACGGCGGTTGAGGTCGCGGTGCAATTGGGCGCGCCGATACTGAGCGCCGCCGCACGTGCCTCGCTGCATGGGAATGGCAAGGATTATCAGGTCCTTGGCGATCTGCAGCAGTTGCGTGCGTTTTTGACTTCAGGCACGCTTTTATCATTCTTCGATGCTCCGATCGCGCCGATCTTCCTGCTGGCGGTCTTTCTCGTCCATCCGCATCTTGGCTATATCGTCGTTGTATCGTCGCTTCTCCTCATCGCGATTGCCTTCATCAACCAGCGCGCCACTGCGGCGTCATTTGCAGAGGCGACCAATTATCAGAGCCGCGCCATGCTGCATCTCGACTCCATGTCGAGAAATTCCCAGATCATCAACGCCTTGGCGATGATCCCAGAGGCAGTGCGCATCTGGGGCAGGGACATGGCCGGTTCGCTGCGCTCTCAGGTCAAGGCGCAGGATCGCAACATTGTTTTCGCCACAATTTCCAAGTGCTCGCGTTTGCTCACCCAGGTGGCAATGCTTGGCTGGGGTGCGCATCTTGCCATTGATGGCCAAATGACGGGGGGCATGGTCATCGCCGCCTCGATCATTGCTGGGCGCGCGCTTGCCCCGATCGAAGGCGCGATCGAAGGTTGGAACAGTTTTATCCAGTTCCGCTCGGCTTTCGGGCGTATCCGCAATCTATTGCAGACCTCGCCGTTGAATTTCGACCGTTTGCGCCTGCCGGATCCGCAGGGTCGTCTCGATGTGGAGCGTATCCTCTACGTTCCTCCACCCAACAAGAAGGTGATCCTGAATGGCATTTCCTTGACGTTGATGCCGGGCGAGTCGATGGCGATCATCGGCAATTCAGGTGCTGGCAAGACCACGCTCGGCAAGATGCTTGTCGGATCGATCCTGCCGACATCGGGAAGCGTGCGCCTTGATTTGATGGATCTGCGCAACTGGGATCAACGGCAGTTTGGCGAAAACATCGGCTATCTTCCGCAAGATGTGCAGCTCTTTCCCGGCACTATCAAGGCCAACATCGCCCGCATGCGCGATGATGTCAGCGATCAGTCGATCTTCGACGCGGCAGTCCTTGCCGACGTTCATGAACTGATCGCCAGCTTCCCTCAGGGCTATGAGACGATGGTCGCCGCCGACGGGGCACCATTGTCGGGAGGCCAGAAGCAGCGCATTGCCCTTGCACGCGCCTTTTTCGGCAATCCCACCCTTGTCGTCCTGGATGAACCCAACTCGAACCTCGACTCTCAAGGCGACGCCGCTCTAACCAGAGCGCTGTCTCATGCCAAGAAGAACAAGATCACCGTCGTGACGATCACCCAGCGCCCGGCTTTGCTCAGTTGCGTCGACAAGATCATGGTCTTGAGCAACGGCACAGTCGTCATGTTCGGGTCTCGGGCAACGGTCTTGGAGGCACTCGCTCGCAAGAGCAAGCAGACGGGTGAGATTCCGGCAATCCAGGCCGCCGAATAAAAAGTCAATGGGGCATAGGGCGATGGCTGCACGAAGCATAATGAACAATCTGGAGTGGTATGAGGGGGTTCCAAGGTCGATTCGGCCCTATACCAAATTCGGCGTCGTCCTCATTCTGATCTGCTTTGGCGGTTTCGGGACCTGGGCCGCAACCGCGCCCCTTGCTGCTGCGGTCATTGCTCCAGGCAGTTTCGTTGCCACGGGCAAGAACAAAGTGGTTCAGCACCTCGAGGGAGGTATCATCAAGGATTTGCTGGTCCGTGAAGGCGATCGCGTCAAAGTGGGTGACGAACTCGTTCACCTCGACGAGACCGCACCGCGTGCCAATTCGCAGCAATTGTTCCTGCGCCAGGCCCGGCTCGAAGCGATCCTTGCCCGACTCCATGCCGTTGTCCGGGGCGAAGATCGCTACCAGCCGCCGAAGATCATTCTGGATAATATGGCCAATCCGGAAATTCGCGCTGTCAACGATAGCCAGGGTGACAATTTCGACGCCGCTCATGCCAAATACGCCAACGAATACCAGATGATGCAGCGAAATATCTCTGCACTCGAGTTCCGCCGCATCGGCAGGAATGCGCAAATCCAGGCAACACGCAAGCAGGTCGTCCTCTTGAAGGACGAATACGAGGCAAAGCTTTCGCTTTACCAAAAGGGGCTCATGGCACGCTCGGAAGTTAGCGTGCTTGAACGCGCAGTTGCCGACGGAGATGGCACGATTGCGCGGCTTGATGCGGAAATCCAGGAAGTGAATGCGCAGATCGAGAAATTCCAGAAGGAAATGATCCAGACGAAGGATACGGAAAAGCAGGCGGCGCTCGACGAGATTCAGAGCGCTGAAGCCGAGCTCGATACCGTCCGAGAGCAGTCCCGCCAGGCCGAGAACATTCTGGACCGGACCGTCGTAAAGGCTCCCGTTTCGGGTACGATCGTCCGCCTTTACTACCACACTCCCGGCGGCGTTATCGAAAGCGGCAAGCCGATCATCGAAATCCTCCCCACCGGTGTGCCCCTGATCATCGAGGCGCAGATCCCTCGCATGCAAATCGACGAGGTAAAGGAAGGGCAGGAGGCCCATATCCGGCTGAGTGGCCTCAACCAGCGCACAACACCCATCATCAATGGCCGTGTCGATTATGTATCGGCGGACTCCATTGCCGATGCGACCAGCAAGACCGAAATCTATCTGGCGCGGGTCAGCATTCCTGCTGAACAGCTTGCCCGAATCCACGGGTTCAGCCCCACCCCAGGCATGCCAGCGGATATTCTCATCCAGACGCATGAGCGCACCTTCTTCGAATATCTTGCCAAGCCGGTGATCGACAGTATGTCACGCGCTTTCAGGGAATATTGATTAGGGTTTTCAACAGATTGCCGATAGGGCTCGTTTGGCGCCCAAGCGAAGCATGCTAACGTCCCGGGCATTTGGATCGACCCGGAAAGACCGTATGAGCAAGATGAACTGGCGTTCCCTGATCGTCCCGCGGCAAGGATTTCGCCGGACGACGTCCTTATTGTGGAAAAAATTCGCGACAATTGCGGCGGGTCACCCTGTGATTGCGTGGATCGCGCTGGCCCTGATTGTCGTTGTCACTCTGGGGCCGATCAATCTGCGGCCGATGACGCCTTTCGGGCCTGACTTCGAGCGATTTGCGGCGTTTGTCGTGCTCGGGGCTGTGTTCGCCCTGACCTATCCGAAGCGTCTGATCTATGTCGCGGCGCTGATCGTCGTGTCCTGCGGGGCTTTCGAACATGCCCAGCATTTCATTCCGGACAGGCATGCAGATTTCGGCAATTTCCTTATCAAGATCGCCGGGGCTGCGGTCGGAATGGCCGGCGCCGCTGCCATCCGGTGACCCACGCAAACGAAAAGGCGTCCGCAGCAAGCAGCTTTCGAGCGCCGTTCGCTGAATTCATCTATGCAATCAGTTGCAGGCTTGCCAGGCGATGCGGCGAATATCGGTGCGGGCGATGCCCAGATCAGCAAGGTTGCGATCGGTGCAAAGACGCAGCTCGTAAAGATTCTGCCGGTACTGACGATACTTTTGAATACGATGGCGAAGGCTCATGGTTCATACCCCTTTGTTTTTTTGCCCTCCCTGAGACAAACTATGCTTTGAGTTGTATCGATTTAAAATTGCCAATGTTGCAAAGCAGCATTGCCGATGGTGCATAGCAGCAATCGAACCTGCCGGTTGCACATGCTCATGTTGATGGGCTTTCAATCGATTGCCGCTTCCGGCTATAGAAATCACAGGAAAACGCTCTGTCTCAGGGATCGAACATTGCCCCAACAAGAACCGTCTGCACGCGAAAAACTCGAACAAATTCTGACCCGGCTGACAGTACGCAAGGCCGACGAGCGTGTATTTACCAAGCTTTACCTCGAAACAGCACGCGACGAAGCAGATGCCGCTGACAGGCGATCTGCACAAGGCGCTTCTCGCGGGCCGCTTGACGGCAGGATTGTCTCAATAAAGGACCTGTTTGATGTTGCTGGTGAAGCAACGCTGGCCGGTTCGATCATTCGGCAAACCGCTACACCGGCAACAAATGATGCGGTCGTCGTCGAACGATTGCGCGCTGGCGGAGCAGTAATCATCGGCAAGACGCTGATGACCGAATTTGCCTTCACTGCTGTCGGTCTCAATCCGCACTATCGGGTTGCTGCAAATGCAATCGATCCGAACCGGGTTGCCGGTGGCTCCTCGACAGGCGCAGGCATAACGGTGGCGGAAGGCACCAGTGACATCTCCATAGGCTCCGATACCGGCGGGTCGGTGCGCATCCCGGCGGCATTAAATGGCGTTGTCGGTTTCAAGCCCACAGCAAAGCGCGTACCGCTTGAGGGGGCTTTTCCGCTATCACCGAGCCTCGACTCCATCGGCCCGTTGGCACGCTCTGTTGCTGATTGCGCGATAGCCGACGCTGTTATGGCTGGAGAGGCAATCGCCGTCCCCGAGGCTGTTTCGCTCAGCGGCTTGCGCATTGGCGTGCCGCATGGACAGCTGTTTGCGGCGATGGAGAAACCGATCGCCGATCGTTTCGAACAAAGCCTCAAAGGATGCGAGAAGGCAGGCGCTGTTATCGCCGAATGTTCCATCGACGATCTGATCGATGCTATGGCCGATGCTACTTCGGCCGGTTCAATCGCCGGCATCGAAGGCAGCAGGGTTCACGCCGAATGGCTGCATGATGAAACGCTTGATGTCGACCAGCGTGTCCGGCGACCGCTGCTTGCGCGTTTGAGCGTTTCGCAAGCCGTCTATATCAACCTTATGCAACGCAGGCAGGCGCTTGCCCGGCAAATGGATCAGCGCATTGCTGATTTTGACATCTTTGCTTTGCCGACCATACCCATTGCAGCTCCCTTGATCGCATCCGTCGTTGCGAACGAGGCCTTTTACAAGCACACGGAATCGCTGCTTTTGCGCAACACACAGGTTGCAAATCAATTTGATCTAGCGGCTATCAGCCTGCCGCTGCCGGGTCTGAGCCTGCCGGGTGGATTGATGCTGGTTGGGCGCCATGGTGCCGATCGCCGGCTGCTTGCTATGGCTTTGTCGGTGGAACAGCTTCTATCCAAATTGGTATAGTCAGGCCATCTGCAAATGATATTTTTGGGGCGCAACGGAATTAGCACTCGCAATTTCCGGTAATCTCGTCAGGATGCGCAGCCGAAAGGCAGTCGCCACTTTACACTTTTATACCATAGGAAAAGGTGCCGTTCGTGATCCGCCATTGTGTGTTTCTTCGTTTCCGAGATGATGTGTCAGCGCCGGATCGCCAATCCATCTACCGCGATCTTAAAACCCTATGCACTGAGTTGCCCGGGGCGCTGACGATCGCTTCCGGGGCGAATGTCAGTCCGGAAGCGGCAATGGACAAGGGCTTCTCGGAGGGCTTTATCCTCGATTTTGCCGATGCCGCCGCACGCGACGCTTATCTGGTCGATCCTAAGCATCAGGCGATCGCTGGCCGGATTGTGGCGTCCACGGTGGGCGGCGTCGACGGCGTTATTGTTTTTGATATGGAAGTTTGAGGCTCATGCAGGACAAGAAATTTTTCACGACGCTTTTCAACGCCGCTGTGGAGGCTGCCGATCCCGAACGGACGATTGCGGCACATCTTCCACAAAAGCCAAAGGGCCGGACCATCGTTATCGGTGCAGGTAAGGGCTCGGCGCAGATGGCCA
The DNA here is from genome assembly GCF_037994405.1 of Phyllobacterium sp. Taxonomy (GTDB): domain Bacteria; phylum Pseudomonadota; class Alphaproteobacteria; order Rhizobiales; family Rhizobiaceae; genus Phyllobacterium. The sequence continues at coordinate 5,817 of NZ_JBBNAN010000168.1, read as the reverse complement.
GCGCCTTCGAGAAGGCCTGGGACGGCCCGCTCGAAGGTCTTGTCGTGACGCGTTATGGCTTTGGCGCGCCCTGCAAGCATATTGAGATCATCGAAGCTTCCCATCCGGTCCCGGACGCTGCCGGACTTGTTGCCTCAAGGCGACTGCTTGAGACAGTGTCGGGCCTGACCTCGGATGATCTCGTCGTGGCACTGATCTCCGGCGGCGGCTCGGCGCTGCTGCCGTCACCACCCGAGGGCATGACACTGGAAGACGAAATCGCCGTCAACAAGGTACTCCTCGCATCGGGTGCACCGATCTCGGCCATGAACGCGGTACGCAAGCATTTGTCCACCATAAAGGGCGGGCGCCTTGCGGCGGCGGCCCATCCAGCGCGGGTATTTTCGCTCATTGTCTCGGACATTCCTGGCGATAATCCGGCATTTGTTGCTTCAGGTCCAACAGTCACCGATGACACGACACGCAACGACGCGCTGCGGATTGTCGAGCGCTACAATCTTGACTTGCCGAAGGCCGCCCTGGCGCATCTTCAGTCCGAAAAAGCCGACGCACCCAAACCTTCCGATGCGGTCTTTGCCGGGCACGAGCATCACCTGATCGCTTCCGCCGCCGTATCGCTCGAAGCTGCAGCAAAGGCAGCGCGCAATTTGGGCGTTGAAGCGGTTGTTCTGTCTGATGCCATCGAAGGTGAGGCTCGTGAGGTCGCCCATGTTCATGCGGCGCTGGCCAAGCAGGTGCTCTTCAAAAACCAACCCTTCGCCAAGCCGGTCGTTATCCTGTCCGGCGGAGAAACGACGGTTACTGTGCGTGGCAAAGGCAAGGGAGGCCGCAACAGCGAATTCCTGTTGTCGCTTGCTATCGATATCGACGGGGCGGATGGCATCAGTGCCTTTGCGGCTGATACCGACGGGATTGATGGCTCTGAGGACAACGCTGGCGCGTTCGCCGATAGCACGAGTATTGCCCGGCTCCTCGCCAAGGGGCATGACGCTTCGGCCTATCTCAACGGTAACGATGCCTGGACTGCGTTCAACGCGATCGATGATCTGTTCGTGCCTGGCCCAACCGGCACGAATGTCAACGATTTGCGCGCTATTTTGATCCGCTGAACTGTTTGGCGCTGAACGCCCGGGTTGACGCGGTATCGCCATGATTGGATGGTCAACCGGAGCCGATTCTCCCAGCGTCGTCGCCTGGCGCATCATGCAAAGGAACATCGAATGCGAATAGCACTGCCCCTTTTTGCCCTGTCCCTTATTCTTGCTGCAGGTTGTACGACCGAACCAAAGGCAACCGCCGCTGGGCCGTCGCCCGCCAAGGACACCTATTTTGTCCCTCCGCCCAAATCCTTGACCGCACGGGCTACGCCCGAGACAGCAACCAAGGAGGCGGCAAAGAGTGCGGCAAAGGCAACCGCTGCGCAGTAATTGAATATTTGCTCGTCAACGCCGCCTTCGACAATTGCTCGCAGGCGGCGTTTTTATGCCAAATAGTGCTTGCCGCGACAAGTAACGGCTGTCAGGACGAGATTTGCTAATTCGGGGAAGGGGTCTGAAACAACAAAACCCACCGCGGGAGGAGGTGCGGTGGGTTTCGTTGGTTATGGAGGGCCTTCTGGGAGGAGAAGAGGCCATCCGTTTCGACAGAGCCGGGAGGAGGTGACGCTGTCGAAAATTCCTGATTTGAGAATAACTCAACTGATCTGATTTAATACAGACAATATTGCATAGCAGCATTGCATTTGGTGCATTGCAGCAATTTCACGGCGGTGCCGTCACGCTGCAATCACGGCCGATTGATTATGGATTGGGGAACGGAACACGTCCCCAATCCGTTAATAATCCATGAACGAGGCCCAAATAGCGATTACCGCTGGCCTCAGGATGTGATCGGAAAGGGGCGTATCGTGCGTTTCTATATAACATCTATCCCCATAATAGCCGCGGCGCTGTTTGTGTCTGCTACTGCTATGCCGCAAACTTTTGCTTTCAATATCAAAGGCCAAACGCAAGCTTCGCAAGAAAACGACGTCAGCAATAAAGAGCTGGAACGCGCCGCCTTTCTCGAAGCCAAGGCCTATATTTGTGGAACTGATGAGGCCAGTGAGGCCGCAATGAAGGCAGGAATGAAACAGACCGGTCTGCCGGAAGACATTGCCGTCGAGATTGTCTCAGACTTGGCCTCCGGCATCATCGATAAGGCCGTAAAGACGAAATCAAGAGAAATATGCGGAAAGCCAAAAGTGCAACTTTCCCGCTTTTAGAAATAAGTAGACTTTTCAAGTGGGTATGTATCTTACCATAAAATTTTAATTAATATTGATAAATATCGCAGATATCTCATCAAGATTCGTAGTAAGTTTTGGGCTTTCCAAAGCGCATGTTTTAAGATTAAGGTCAGATATAAAGTCTTGGTGGAATCAATAAGTACAATTAACCATCGCAGACAATTTCTACGAAAGTATCGCAGAATTTGTTGATAAGCGCGTTGGTCGCATGGCTTTTGTCTGCGCGCTGATGCGAGAGATTTATGCGAGACACCAGATCACTATTGCGGTTCACGGGATGTGGAGAGAACAGCATGACCAAGAGAGCAAAAACGCTGGAAGTATTGAAAACGGAACTCTCGAAATTGTGCACCGTCGCGGATAATGAGGGTTTCGAAATGATCGCCTATTTCATCGAAACGGCGATCCGTGAAGCCGATGAGCAATTGTCGCAGGAAACGCGTGCTGTCATGGGCCTGGAGTTGCGTCTGGAATCCCCACGCCCTCTTTGAATTTGATCTTTGGCGCCAGATTGGCGCAACCCATTCTTCCTTCAATCAAGCTTCAATTTTTGTGAATCATGAAAGCGCGCGTCGTCATTGCGCGCGGTGAGTGCTCGCCTATATGAAGCCAATGACCCCTTTGTCCGTCCTTGACCTTTCACCGATTGCCGCTGGCAGCAATGCCGCGCAGTCTCTGCGTAATTCGCTTGATCTGGCACAAAATGCCGAGCGCCTAGGCTATAATCGCCTGTGGCTCGCCGAGCACCACAATATGCGCGGCATTGCCAGTGCGGCGACGGCTGTCGTGATCGCACATGTGGCTGCAGGCACATCGAAGATCCGCCTTGGCGCCGGCGGCATCATGCTGCCCAACCACTCGCCGCTGATGGTGGCCGAAGCCTTTGGCACGCTGGCCTGCCTGCATCCTGGCCGCATCGATCTTGGCGTTGGCCGCGCGCCAGGCACAGACCAGATCACCGCGAAGGCGCTGCGCCGCAATCTCGATCAGGATATCAATGGTTTTCCGCAGGATGTCGTTGAACTGATGGGCTATTTCCGCGATGCTGAACCCGGCCAGCGTGTCATCGCCGTGCCCGGCGCCGGGCTCAAGGTTCCGGTCTGGATATTGGGCTCGAGCCTGTTTGGCGCACAGCTCGCCGCGGCCCTTGGATTGCCCTATGCTTTTGCCTCGCATTTCGCCCCGGCGGAGATGGAGCGGGCCATCGAGATCTATCGTGCCCGTTTCGAGCCATCCGAACATCTGGACAAGCCTTACGTGATGCTTGGTCTTAATGTGTTTGCGGCAAAGACCGATGACGAAGCAAAGCTGCTGCAGAGTTCGCAGCAGCAGGCTTTCGTCAATCTGCGCACCGGAAAGCCGGGACCGCTCCCGGCACCCGCAAAAGGCTATGAGGACACGCTGGACCTCCACGCCAAGGCTATTTTGCGCCAGGCGCTGTCATGCAGCGTGGTCGGTTCTGCGGCCACTGTCAAAGCTGGTGTCGAAGATTTTATCCAACGCACCGGCGCTGATGAGATCATGGTCACCGGGCAGATATTCGATCATAAAGCGCGCATACGCTCCTATGAGATTTTGGCCGAAACCATGATCCAACCGGTCCAGTCGGAACCTTTAAGCCGCCTGGCGTAGTCCCCCTGCCGCTTCGATAAAGGCGATCACTTCGTCAAGGCCATTTCTGCGCAGCATATCGGTGAAGACGTAGGGTTTGGCGCCGCGCTGGACCTTGGTATCGGCCTCCATGACATCAAGGTCTGCGCCGACATAAGGCGCCAAATCCTTCTTGTTGATGATCAGCAGATCAGACCGGGTGATCCCTGGACCGCCCTTGCGCGGGATCTTTTCGCCCTGGCAGACGGAAATCACATAGATGGTGAGGTCGGCAAGATCAGGCGAGAAGGTTGCCGCCAGATTGTCTCCGCCGGACTCAATAAAGACGATATCGAGATCGGGATGACGTTTCGTCATCTCGGCGATCGCCTGCAGGTTGATCGTCGCGTCTTCCCGGATAGCGGTGTGCGGGCAGCCCCCGGTTTCCACGCCCATGATACGGTCTTCCGGCAGCGCCTGCAGCCGGTTGAGGATCAACGCATCTTCCTTGGTATAAATGTCGTTGGTGACGACGGCGAGGGAATAGCGGTCACGCAGGGCCTTGCACAGCATCTCGGTAACGGTCGTCTTGCCTGAGCCGACCGGCCCGCCAATACCAACTCTGAGCGGTCCGTTTTGCGAAATCATGAGCGAAATACCCTCGAATATTGTGTTTCATGTTGCATGGCCATGATGTCGGACATGATGGCCGCCGAGCCCAGGTCATCAAGGCTCGAATATACTGCGCGCGCTGCGAGCATCAGGATCTGTTTTTCCATCATTGCCATCAGGGCGACACCGTGGCTTTGGCCAAGCGGCACCAGCCGCACTGCGCCTTGAATGAGGTTGGAAAGAACCGCATGAAGGTACGCGGCAAGCGCGGGCGCCAGCGCAACACCATTTTTTGCCGCAATGGCAGCGACAGCAACGGGATAGGGCGTGTCACCTTCAAGGCCAACGCCCCTCGCGCTCCAATGCTTGATAGCCTGCACAAAAGCACTGCCTTGCAGCATTGTTTCCATATGCCGCTCTTTCGATCCGGCCATGGCTTCGCCGAGCATCGCAATGTCTTTGACATCCGCGCCGGCGTTCGCCTCGCGCCAGCTTGCCGCAAAAAGAACGGCGTCGTTCCACATAGAACCGTGGTTCAGGAGATCCTCCAGCCATTCCTGGAGCGACGCCTTGTCGTGAATGAGGCCGTCATGCACCGCCCGCTCGATCCCGTGGCTGTAGGAAAAGGCACCGACGGGAAATGCCGGGGAGAGCCAGGTCATCAGGCGCAAAAGCGCGGTGTTTGAGCCAAGGTCAGTCATGGGCGTGATCGTGGTGATGATGCTCATGTCCGTGATCATGGTCGTGACCGTGCTCATGATGGTCATGTGCGTGCGAATGTCCGTGTGCGCTGTGATAGGCACCGCGCAATGGGTGGAATGGCGCAGTTATTTCGGTGACTTTGGCGCCAAGCCCTTCCAGCATCGCCTTGATCACGTGGTCGCGCAGGATGACAATGCGGTTCTCACCGAGTTGTGCCGGCAAGTGGCGGTTGCCGAGATGCCAGGCCAGTTCCGACAAATGCTGCCGGTCGCGGGGCGCGATCTCATAAAGTGCTTCATTTGCCGCGATGATCTCGGCCAACCGCCCGTCTTCGAGAATGAGCACATCGCCATGGCTGAAAGCGATTGCTTCAGGCAGATCGACAAGGATCTGCTCACCCTTCGACAAGGTCAGTACCTTGCGGCGCAAATGCCGCTCGTCATGGGCGAGAACCACACAATCGAACGGCGTGCCGTGATAATGTCCGGCATGGTCGTGTCCGGTCACGCGCTTCATTTTTCGCCCTCCGCGTTGAAATCATCATTCATACACAGGAAGAAATCGATTGGCGGCGCGTTGCCGGTCAATTGCGAAAGGAGAGTGTGTACTTGGCCGCGGTGATGCGT
>NZ_JBBNAN010000167.1:0-2620 GCF_037994405.1 Phyllobacterium sp. | reverse complement strand
CCGGCGTCGACGATTTCCTTGCCCAGGCGACCCCCGAAAACAAGCTGACGCTCATTCGCGACGAACAGGCGAAAGGCAAGCTCGTTGCCATGTGCGGGGATGGCACCAACGATGCTCCGGCATTGGCTCAGGCCGATGTCGGCGTGGCGATGAACACCGGTACCGTGGCTGCCCGCGAAGCCGGCAACATGGTCGATCTCGACAGCGATCCGACCAAGCTGATCGAGATCGTCGGCATCGGCAAGCAGTTGCTGATGACGCGCGGCGCGTTAACGACGTTCTCCATTGCCAATGATATCGCGAAATACTTCGCCATCATCCCGGCGATGTTCCTGGCGTTCTATCCGCAGCTCGGCGCACTCAACATCATGGGACTGCAAACGCCGCAGAGCGCCATTCTGTCGGCGATCATCTTCAACGCGCTGATCATTGTCGCCCTCATCCCGCTGTCCTTGAGGGGCGTCAAATACCGGGCCGTCGGTGCCGGCGCACTGCTGAGCCGCAACCTTCTCATCTATGGCCTCGGCGGCGTCATTGTCCCCTTCATTGGCATCAAGGCAATCGACGTGGTCATCACCAGTCTTGGCCTCGCATAAAGGAACATTCCCATGCTGAAACAACTCAAACCCGCGATTGTCATGACTATCGCCCTGACGGTCATCACCGGCCTGATCTATCCGCTCGGCATGACCGGCATTGCGCAAGTCCTGTTCCCGCGTCAGGCAAACGGCAGCCTCATCGAGAAGAACGGCACGGTCATAGGCTCGCAACTGATCGGCCAGGCATTTTCGAGTGACAAATACTTCCACGGCCGTCCGTCTGCCGCGGGCGACGGCTATAATGCCGCCAGCTCCAGCGGTTCCAATCTCGGCCCCACCAATCCGAAGCTGATTGACCGCATCAAGGCCGACCAGGCCGCGCTGAAGGCAAGCAATCCCAATACGCCCGTGCCAATCGATCTCGTCACCACCTCGGGCAGCGGTCTCGATCCGCACATCTCGCCGGAAGCCGCCTATTTCCAGGTGCCTCGCGTCGCCAAGGCCCGTGGCATTGATGAGACGCGGATCCGCCAGCTCGTCGATCAGCATAGTCAGGGCCGCGAACTCGGCTTCATGGGCGAACCTGTCGTCAACGTCCTGGCGCTCAACCAGGCGCTTGATGATCTCAAGGCGCAGTAGTTGAATAGGTGCAAAGGCTCTGCACACGAGAACAGCACGGCCGCGTTGAGGGCAGAGACATCCCCAACTTCTCCAGAACCTGCGTGAATTCGCCAACCCAAGCTTCTTTGCAAGGGCAGACAGAGCATCCTAACGAACGGGTGATCTCGCACTTCCTTGGGCGCGGCGAATTCACGTTGCCATATGGGATTTGTCGCAAGTGGTAAACAGCAGCGACAAATCGATTGTCAGGCTTTTTGCGCCAACGCTGCTTGTTCACCCTTTATAGTTACCCGATACATTTTGTTATACGAAAATATAGTTTTCGCGAGAACAAAGCGGCACGTCTTGGTAAATTTCCCCGCCCGTTATTGGGAAGAGAGAGCAATGCAGGTCGTGAGCTCAGACGTTCCCGGCCACTTGAGGGAGATTACAATGTCGATCATCCGAAATCTCGTATTTGCTGGCATGTTTGCCGCGGTGTCATTTGCCGTTGCACCAGCCTACGCACTCACCGCGAAGGAATGCAGTGTTAAATACCAGGCAGCGAAGGAGGCAGGGACCCTCGGTGGTTTGAAATGGAATGATTTCCGCAAAACCCAATGTGCTTTTGATGCCGCTCCGGCAACGGAAACAAAAAAACCGGCAAGCAAGACAAAAGCCGATACCACAACATCCACAGCCACGGGCGGCGAAGTGGGCAATGGCCTGACGATGAAAGAATGCAGCGCCAAATATCAGGCGGCGAAAAGTGCCGGAACACTGGGTGGTCTGAAGTGGAATGATTTCCGCAAAACCCAGTGCAGCGCCGACGCTGCCGCTGCCGCACCGGCAACTCCCACCAAAACCACCAAGGCCGCACCGAGTAGCGGCAGCGATGCTGGCCTGACAATGAAGGAGTGCAGCGCCAAGTATCAGGCCGCAAAAAGCGCGGGAACCCTTGGTGGGTTGAAATGGAATGATTTCCGCAAAGCGCAATGCGGCGCCGGTGCATCGGCCGCCGCCGATAAGCAAGAGCCCCTACAAACCACAAAGACTGCGACTGCTCCGTCGAATGATAGCAATGGCGCGGGTTTGTCGATGAAGGAATGCAGCGTCAAATATCAGGCGGCCAAGAAGGCCGGAACGCTCGGTGGCCAGAAGTGGAACGATTTCCGTAAAGCGCAATGCAGTGGCGATGCCTCCGCGGTCAATGAGGACGACAGCGCTCCAACGGCGGATACCGCATCCTATACGGAAGAGCCGGCTGCACCGACGACAACTGCTCCGCGAGGTGTTGCATTCCCCAAGGGTATTTCGTCCAAGTATTCAAACGAAAGCGCCGGCAAGGCGCGCATGCACACTTGCCTGGAGCAATACTACGCCAACAAGCAGAACAATACGCTCGGTGGCTTGAAGTGGATACAAAAGGGCGGCGGCTATTACAGCCTGTGCAATTCCCGCCTGAAGAGCTAGTCGCGATA
>NZ_JBBNAN010000166.1:0-2714 GCF_037994405.1 Phyllobacterium sp. | reverse complement strand
TGCGGGTTGGCTTCCTCTGCGTTTGCCGACGGCTTCGACCCTTACCTGGAGCGCGCTCGAACTTCGGGTCCATGCCACTGGCGGAGCGACGGCGCCCCGGCTTTCGTGCGCCCCGACGGGTCTTCTCGGGGAATACGCCTGTTCGATGCTCGACAGCGATACTCCGAACGGTACGATGCTAGCATTCAGACTCTGGGGCGGCATTCCCGGGGTCGAAACCGTTGCCGGTTCCGACGCGGCGCCTTTGCCGGCCAATCCCGTCGTGGCGATCCCCGAGCACGTGACAGCCGCTGTGCGGTCTACAAGGGACCTCACCTGGGCCTATCCCTATTTCGGCTATATCGATCGGGGCCGGGTGTTGCTACGGCCCTTGCGGGTGACGCCGGCATCGGCGGCCTGCATGAGCTTGCCGGCGGTACCGGGACTTGCTGCGGTGTCCTGCGAAGCGAAGATCGATGATGATCTCTGTAAGACGCGGCTACTGGTGCGACTCGTTGTAACCCGCCCCGGCTATGGCCCAGATGACGCGGAGCAAGACGTTGGCGTCCTCGCCTCGACCGGATGGATCGAACTCGCCGAACCGCTCAAGCCCTACGCGCTGACCGCCCGCCTGCCAGAGCCGGAGTCGGGCTCGGTCGACGTCCATTTCTTCTCACGGCTGCCGCAAGGCGGAACGTTGGCGCACGGCCGCGTGATCTTTCGCCGCTTCGAAGCCGAACTCTACGAGCGGGCGGTCTGGAACCGGGGCCCGGTCTTGCCGGAGTCGTGACAAGGCTGCCGCGCCGAGGCGATCCCTGCGATCCACTGTAGCAAGCACGCTTACTACATCAAGTACGTTACGGTTATGACAAGGCCAGCAGTGCAATCCGCTCGAAAGGTGGACTACTCGCCGCGAGGTGGGGGTTTTTTCGACAAACGCGCCAAGCTCCGTGTGACGGTGTGCTACAAAACAAGACGGGTATCTGATAGACGGGCGCCGTCGAGTTCTCATCGCTTATGTCAATCGGCCGGGCCGCATTTTGAAATAACCCGGCCGACAAGCCTCCGAAAGCTGGTGTCGGTTGAATGTAAATGGCCTTGTCCATTCTTTCCGGGTCAAGGAAGGGTGGACGTTCGAAATCCACGTTGCTGACGTCTACATCGCGCTTCATAAACGATGACCTGCTGTTCTAAATCTGAACCGCCTCTATCACGCTCACCGCGGAATCGGTCGGCACGACACGCGTGAGGCGGAAGTTGGCCTTACTAAGAAGGGAGCGGTATTCGGCTTCAGTCCGCTCCTGGCCTCCAGGGAGCACGAGCATCACCATATCGAGCATCTTGCCTGGATGCGGCGCATCGCCGGCCGGCAACACCATCTCCACAATAAGCAAATGGCCGTCCGGCTTCATGGCTTGGCGGACATGGCCGAGGATCCTGAGGCACTGGTCCTCACCCCAGTCATGGATGATGTGCGACAGGATATAGGCATTGCCCCCGGCAGGCACCGTCTCGAAGAAATCACCGGCCTCTATCGTTACACGGTCAATCACGCCCTTTGATTGGAGCAACGCAGGTGCGTCCCCCACCACGTGCGACCTGTCGAACAGGACCCCGCGGGGCCGTGCATGGCGAGTGAGGATGGCTGCCAGCATATTGCCGGTCGCGCCGCCGACATCGACAACGGTCTCGAAGGCGGTAAAATCGTAGGCTGCGGCAACGGCCGGAGGCTCTTCGCCATGGACGCCAACCATCGTCTCGCTGAACAAGGACGCGTCCTCAGGATGTTGTGCGAGGTACTCGAAGACCGGCATCCCCTGCACTTTCTCAAAGCCGGTTTCACCGGTCTGAATGGAATGGATGATGTTGTCGAATGAGCCGACAAACCAATGGCTTCCTACCGTAAGCAGGGATGCCCGTGCCGAGCCAGGCGCGCCGGTCATCAGCGCCGCGCCCAAGTCCGTCAGGGCAAACTGCCGCTCCGTCCGCTCGGTCAGGATGCCCAAGCTTGCGAGTGTGCGCATCAGCCTGTGCAGGGAGGGCGCATGCGCGCAAACGGAGCCTGCCAGCTCCTCAGCACTTTTCGCTCCTGCGCCTATCTGATCTGCCAGCCCGAATTTGGCCGCAGCGTAGACCACTCTGGATGCCCAGTAGGCAGTACCCATCTGAATAAGTTGGACGTGAGGCGGAAGACTTTGTGACGAAGCATGCTGCTCAGGTTCAGTCATATTGAGCTTTCTGTATGAGTATACGGATTGAGCTTAATACGCGTGCATACGGACAAGTTTAAGCATGGTCCCCTCATCGTGACGTGTCAAATCACGTTGCAGCATCGGACCAGAATGCGTTCTCCATCCTCTTGGAATTTTCGATGCGTACAATGTCCAATGTTATGAATAAATGTTCCTTTGAAAAGGCCGATAAGAGCCATTTCGATTGTTGCACAATTGTCCACAATGACTCTTCAAACCGTGTAGTGGACTTGTCGGTCACCTCCGCCTGCGTCATTCTTCTCTGCTGTGATCTCCCATATTTTCTACCGGAAAATGGCGGTAGACATATTATTGCATCTCGCGGCACGGTTCGTGGAGCAGGAACCACGAAGTCATCCCCCAAATGATCATATATGACTGTTCAGAACGCTGATGATCCAGATGATTACAGCTGTTTCCTGCGTACGGTTGCATATTTTGTGTGGCAAACTACTGGGAAACTGACAACTGTCGCCCTCATGG
>NZ_JBBNAN010000165.1:0-2408 GCF_037994405.1 Phyllobacterium sp. | reverse complement strand
AGCTGAGGGGGCCGGGGGCAAACGCCCGCATGTCCACGTGCATGCGATCGTGGCAATGCGATCCGATGCTGGCAACAGGATCGAGACCACGATTGCCGCGTTTCGGCACTGGCGGCTGACAATGGCGGAGAAAGCCCGCGCACACGGCATCAATATGGAAATGACGGACCGGCGGGAGCGCGCCAGTCCGGCGGCGTACTCCAAAAACCAGGTTCGCCAGGTGAATACGATCGGTCGTACCGAACACCAAGGGACGAGCGAGGCAGCACAGCGCCGCTACGATGCGAAGCGCTCTGATGAGCGGGTTTTTGCCCATACTGCGCGCAGCGTGGCCTATAGTGCGGCGGCGCAGAAGGAATGGCAGGAAGTCGCAAATTCGCAGGAGAATCAAGCGGTACGCGGTTATGCAGAAGCGCAGATTGATCGCTTGCGGGCAAGGAAGACGCCAACCGCCTCTCAGGCGCTGCAACATGGTGGGCATGCAAATTCAAGCTCGCAATTGCGAACACATTTGGTAAAGTTGAGCGAGCTTGTTTCGGAGGGTGACGATATGCGCCACATGACGCGACCTGAATTCGAAGCGTACGAAAAGCGCGTGGAGACCGCGCTGTTTCGGGCGGAGCGCACAATGCCGGCGTCGGAGCGCGCCGATTTTGACGAGATTGCGAGTGCTGCCCGTGAGCATGTCAATGTCCGCAGGGAGCTGGTTGAGTTGAATGAGCAGCGCACACCCGGCGAGACGGCCGAACCACAGGAGCGCAGCACCCCTGACAAACACCGGGACGATGAAAAGCAAAGATGGAACGATGCGGTTTCCCGTCACGGACTTGCGGCAGCCGACGCGGCGAACAAGGTTCTCATTGATATAGAGAAGTCCCGTGCAGCGATAGAACGTCCGGAAGCAGGAGATCAAGGTCCGGACAAAATGGCGGCGCTTAGACAGGAGCTCGACTTGCGGCTAACCAAGGCTGCCGAGCTCGGCGCTGCTGGCAATGGGCTCATCCGCGAAGCTGCCGAAATGGATGAGGAATTAAAGGCTACGTTACAGTCGGTCGAACGCGAACGCCAGAAGGTCGAACGCGAAAAGGCTTCAGCGGGATCGGAGCTGTCGGGTGGCGATCCGGAACGCGGTATTCCTGGTGGCGTATCGGCATGGGATTTCGACGGGCAAAGCCGCAAGGTCGAAGGCCAGGAGAATGAACGAGACGCTGTCTCCCACTGGGACATTGGTGACACCACGCGCGGCAACCCGGCAAAACAGCATGTCCCTCGTCTGGAAGAGCTCCAGCGTGAGGTTGACGAACGGGATGATCGAGAACAGTAGGAGGAAAATGTAATGTCTGAGGATCGTAGATCCATCGTCATCGTTCCCGAAGAACATAAAAAAACGCGAGACGGGATCGCAGCGGTTTTTGGTTACATAGTTTTCGTGGTTTTTGTGATCGCCGTGCTCGATCACTACTTCACCATAGCTTGGATGGAGATTTCTTCGTGGCTGAAATGAAGCGTCGGCTCCAGGGCATGGATATGGAGGGATTTTTGCCAAGCATAGCATGTTCAGCGCGATTGTAGTGAGACAAGCTGGACCTGCAATGCTGCTCTGGTCTCCTATGCGAGACCTATCTCGACCGGATCGGGAACTGTCTGTTTGAGAATTTCAGCAATACTTAGCCGGTCGCGTGCAGAAATACCTGGATCCTGAGCCATCTTGGTTTCAATTGCTTTACGCAAGCGCTCTGCGGTCGGTTTTAACCGGCCTTCTACGCCCGGAATGTGGTCACTTGCTAGTTCCTTGCCGCCGTCGGTTGCGGCATTGCCTTTCTTCTGGGGAACCCTCCTAACTTGAGAGCTCGCCTGCAGACTCCTTGCGATCGTCAGAGGCACGTTGTCAATACCGGTCGCTCGGGCGAGTGAAATCACGTCGGCTTCGGCTCCGTGGGGAGTACCGCCATATTCATCGCTGAGTGCTGGTACTGGAAGTGAGGCAACAAAGTCCGCCTCCGGAACGACGGGCTGGTGCTCCACCGACACTTGTGCCGCGATCTTAAACGGGCCGACTTCATGGTATCTGAGCTTGCTCCCGAAAATCGGTCGCTGACCTTCAACCAGTAGAATCATACGGTCCTCCGGCATCTGGCGTATCTCCTGAGGCATTAGTAGATCCCGTTCGCGGATTTGCTCGACTTTCGTGCGACGCGGAAGACCCATGAGTTCCAGGGTATGAGATTCCGACTTGTATCGGATCGTTTTCTTACCGAGAGCACGCGAAGCATACTCAGCAGTGGCCTGGTCGTTGGCGCCGAGAATAAGTTGCAAACCGCAATTGCCGAGCAGGGAATGGCGTGACGTCTCGCCATAAATCTCGTCGAGATTTTTAAGATCCTGAATGATGAAGGCCATCTTGATGT
>NZ_JBBNAN010000164.1:0-2136 GCF_037994405.1 Phyllobacterium sp. | reverse complement strand
ATTCCGCACAAGAGAAGGACCAAGCCGGCAAGCATCCATCTCGCTTTCATACCGGCCTCGGAGCTCATAAAAATCTTGACCGCGCGTACAAACCGAACTGCTGTTATCTTGAGGGGAGTTTTCTGCTGATCCATGACATCCCTCGGCACGTTAATAGAATTAAGTTGCGCACCGTTCATCCGGCGGTTAGGACGCGGCGGGACGAACGAGAAGACCGACAGGCTCGTACTACCCCCGCCAAATTCTCTGGACCAGGTGCCTGCTGTCGATCCGGTAGAATGCTTGCCCAGGATGAAGGTCGCTTCAGTATGCTCGCGGTGGGACAACACCGCGCAAGGTGCCCGACTCCTGTGCAAGCTGCTCCAGTATCCTAATGACCACCATCGCGCGCCAACTCAACCTCCCAGTGGGTTGGGTCTGCGATCAGCAACAGCCGTTTCAATCGTAGAGCCAACTGGTGTGTTGTTTTGTCTGAGGTCGCCGTATCACAATGGTTCGACGTTTTTTGAACGGACCGAAACTACTCAACAGTGTTTGATTTTATCTTGTTTTCCTGACCATGACCACAGCAGCAGCATGGGACTTCTATCGCCGGCGGAACTCTGAAGGGCGCACGTTGGTTTGTGAATATCGTCGGCGAACCGCCAAGCTCTGGCGTGTTCGGTCAGTCAGGTCGCGACGCAAGCATTCGCGCTTACGCGGAATGCTATAAGCAAGACACGGCGGCCCTGCCGGTTGGATGCTTGATGTGCTAAGAAAAGGCGCGCTACTGGTAAGGCATGGTGTTTGCCGACCCGCGCCGTCGGACCGCGCCGACAGAGGAGGGTTGATTAATGGACACGATTCTTGTCGTTAATGCCGGTTCGTCTAGCCTGAAATTCGAGGTGTTCGCCGTCGGTACCGCCTTGATGAAGCTGGTCAAAGGCCAAGTGGAGGGCATCGGAACTGCGCCACACTTTACCGTCAAGAATGCAAAGGGCGAGCAGACCGTGGACCGGAGTTATGCATCTGGGGAGGTTCCAGACTTTGCCGCGGCCATGCATCATGTCGGAGCATGGTTACGGGAGCAATTCGAGGGGCAGCTTGTCGCGGTTGGTCATCGGGTCGTTCATGGCGGGCCGGACTACGCGCGCCCGGTGCGTGTCGATCAGCATGTCCTGGAGGACCTTGAGCGATATATACCGCTTGCGCCGCTTCACCAGCCCAACAACCTTGCACCGATCCGGACATTGCTGGAACGCCAGCCAGGACTCCCGCAGGTTGCCTGCTTTGATACAGCGTTTCATCGCGGGCATGACCCTGTAACTGATCACTACGCAATTCCTGCGCATTTTTTTGCCGAGGGAGTACGGCGATATGGCTTCCATGGGCTATCTTATGAATATGTGGCAGGTCGTCTCAAGGAGATTGCACCAGATATTGCCAAGGGACGCGTGATCGTTGCGCATCTTGGCAATGGCGCTTCTATGTGTGCATTGCGAGACGGGCACAGCTTAGAGTGCACATTCGGCTTTACGGCCCTTGATGGGTTGCCTATGGGGACGCGGTGCGGCCAGATTGATCCTGGCGTTCTGCTCTATCTTATCGAACAGGGCAGGATGACCTCGTCAGAACTGCAGGACATGCTCTACAACGGGTCCGGGCTTAAAGGATTGTCCGGCATCAGCAACGACGTGCGTGATCTTCTGGCCAGCGACGATGCCCGCGCCGCGCTAGCGCTCGACCATTTTGTCCATCGGATCAGTCTCAATGCAGGCGCGCTTGCTGCAGCGCTGGGTGGACTTGAGGCCTTCGTATTCACCGCTGGAATCGGGGAAAACTCGCCAGTAATGCGCGAGCGGATCGCAAAAAAACTTAATTGGTTGGGGGCGCAGCTGGATCCTGCGCGTAATAAAAGCGGCGAAATGCTTGTCTCGACGGCCGATAGCCGGATCGCACTCTATGTGGTGCCGACTGACGAAGAATTGATGATCGCCCAGCATACGCTTGGTATGGTTGCTGTATAGAAACGGCCAAGCGTCGCGACATGAGCATATCGGCTGGAGTAGTGTGGTCTGCGCTGTCTCAGGTCATTCTGACGCTTCGAACTTGACTGTAGGCTGGCCGGAATAGCAGAGCAAATCTTGGTCCGTGAGG
>NZ_JBBNAN010000163.1:0-20842 GCF_037994405.1 Phyllobacterium sp. | reverse complement strand
GTCGGAACACCACGCCCGGAAAGGCCCGTAAGGGCAACAACACCCGGCGCGAGATTGTAGAGCCTGGGAATCGTTCGATATTGCATATCTAATTCACCAAACCAGAAATAGTCCCAACGGATTTCCTGACGGATTTGCGGGTGAAGCCATTTTAGGCGATCGGTCATCACCTGCTTGGTATAAACGAGATCCTTGCCACGCCGCCCCATTGGAAACATGGACGCAACGATACGGCCGTCGGCATTATACTTATAGACAAAGATATCGCCGCGTCCGTCATGCATCGTGGTGTTCTGCGGCAGGACAGACTTCCGCAAATCTTTCGCAAGCGGCCGGGTAGCGGCCACGAACACGCGCTGAATCTTGAACGTCCTGTCGAGCCCCGGCCATCCGCCCATCGTGTATGCACCAGTACAGAAGATGATTTTTTCGGCAATGACCGATCCTTCAGGCGTGTGGACCGCCCAGGCCCCTCCTTCATGTTCGACCTTCGTGACGGGCGAGTATGTGTGAATTAAGCCGCCTTCCGATATCACAGCGCGCGCCAATCCGCGCGCATAGCCAAGTGCATTGAGGTGCCCTGCCTCGGAGTGGAACCAGCCCCCATGGAAGCGCGGACTTCCAGTAAGAGACTCAACCTCCGTCTTGTCGAGAACGCGCGTCCTTGCGCCCACCGCATTGTACTCTCGCGCTTTGGCCTCGATTGCCCCCATGGAGCTGGGAGTGTGTGCACCCATCACGTAGCCGTTCTGCTGCCACTCGCAATCGATGCCGTAGCGAGAGATCATATCCGACACGCGATCATTAGCGCGTGTTTGGCGTTGGATAAGTCTCTCGGCCCACGGCTCCCCGAGCATCTTGCGGAGCTCCGGTAAACTGTAATGCGTGAAAGTTGGCGTGCAGTGTCCGGCATTGCGGCCGGAACCGCCAAAGCCGATTTCCTGCGCCTCTAACAGCACGACCTTCACGCCCGAACACGCGAGTTCCAGTGCAGTGGTCAATCCGGTGTAGCCGCCGCCAACAATACAGACATCGGCATTTGCCCTACCTTTCAGCTTCGATGTTTCCGGCGCAGGCGCCGCCGTCGCATACCAGAGCGTTGCCTCGAATGCAGAGAATTTCGGCATATCCATGCGCCCCTAGTTAAGATCGCTTCTGGCATCGAGCGCATCACGCAGCCCATCTCCGATGAAGTTGAAGCTCGTGACCGCCAGTGTGATCGCCACACCCGGCACGATTGCGAGCCAAGGTGCCGACTGGAGATATTGCTGTGCGCCATTCAACATATTGCCCCAGCTCGGTAGCGGTGGCTGAATGCCGTAGCCGAGAAAACTCACATAGGCTTCAAGAAGGATGGCGCGCGCGACGGTCAAAGTCGCTGCGACAATGATGGGACCCATCGCGTTTGGCAGAAGCTCGCGAAACATGATCCAGCGATTGCTGAGGCCGAGCATGCGCGCCGCCATGATGAAATCACGTTCGCGCAGGGATCGCACTTCGGCCTCGACGATGCGGGCCACCTCCATCCAGCTGGTGATGGCAATGATGACCGTAATCATGATCGGGCTGGGCTTGATGAATGCAGCCAGCGCCAGCAGCAGGAAGATGCTGGGAAACGACAGCACCGCATCGACAAACCGCATCAAGACTGTCCCGACGCGTCCGCCATAATAGCCCGCCACGACGCCGATGGTTGCGCCGATCAGCGTACTCAGGATCATTGCCGAAAAACCAACCAGCATCGAAATCCTGCCCGCCATCAAGAGGCGGGCTGCAATATCACGACCCAGCGGATCTGTACCAAGGAAGTGGTAGCCCGTCAGCGGCGGCGAGAAGCGGGCACGCAAGTCGATATAGAGATCATTGTATGGGAGGATGTAAGGCCCAATGACACAGGCAACGGTCAGGACGGCCACCATGACGACGCCGAGCGCTGCGAGCCGATGCCGGACGAACCGCCGGAAGGTGCGGCTGTTCCACCAGCCGGACTTGACGGAGCTGTTTGCGGACGTTGTGGAAACGGTCATGGCGGCCTCCTAAGTGAGCCGGATACGCGGATCGACAAATGCCGTCAGCAAATCCGCTGCGAGGTTACTGAGGAGAACGAGGATGGCTGAGAACATCAGCAGTCCCATCACCACCGGATAATCCTGGTAACCGAGACTATCGAGAAAAAGCCGGCCCATTCCTGGCCAGGTGAATACAGTTTCTGTAACGAGAGCCCCCCCGAGCAAGGTCGGAACCTGCAACCCCGCCAGCGTGATCATGGGTAGTAAAGCGTTGCCGACGACGTGCTTCATCAGCACACGCCGGGGCGTCATGCCCTTGGCCCTGGCCGTTCGTACAAAATCCTGATTGATCACATCGAGTGTTGCAGTACGCATATAGCGGCTCCACACCGCCA
This sequence comes from Phyllobacterium sp., assembly GCF_037994405.1. Taxonomy (GTDB): domain Bacteria; phylum Pseudomonadota; class Alphaproteobacteria; order Rhizobiales; family Rhizobiaceae; genus Phyllobacterium. The sequence goes on along the minus strand of NZ_JBBNAN010000163.1, from coordinate 18,438 downwards.
CATCGACCAGTGCCAATACAAGAGCGGGCATGATCAGATGTTTCGCATAGTCGAGAATGGAGCCGTCACCGATCGTGTACATATTGCCCGCCGGCAGCCATCCAAGTTTCAGCGAGAAAATATAGATCGCAACGAGACCAAACCAGAATGTCGGGATTGACAGTGCGACCATGGCACCGACCGTTGCCGTATAATCGAAGATTGAATAGCGTTTCGTCGCACCTTTGATGCCAACCCAGGTCCCGACTACAACAGAGATCACGGTTGCTGTGCCCATGAGCAGCAGGGTGGCGCCAAAATGCCCCCCGATAACATCAAGAACCGGACGGCTGTCGCGAAATGAACGACCCCAGTCGCCACGAAGGAGCCGCCAGGCCCAATCCGCGTATTGCACGATCAAGGGTCGGTCGAGGCCCATTTGCGCAGAAATGCGATCAAGATCAGCCTGCGTCATCCCTGGCGTCAGGGCGAATTGTGATAGCGGGCCACCCGGCGCGAGGTTGAGAACTGCAAAACCTATCATGGATACCAGCACGAGCAGGACAAGGCTTTGACCGAGCCTGTTCAGGATATAACGGGTCATGGCATTGATCTCCGATAAATGCGGTCCAGATCTGAAAACGATATCGGCTAGTGCGAGGGAGGAGCCGGGAATAGTTTTTCCCGGCCCAGCCTGTGCTATGCCTGTTCCCAGTACCAGCTGCCAACATTCCAGGAGTCGATACGGTTGTTCACGTTTGGCGTGAAACCAGTCATGCCTTTCTTGTGGCCGCGTACGGTGGCGTACTGGAAGATCGGCAGGAGAGGCAGATCGTTGCGAATGACCTCCTGGATCTTGAGATATGCCTTCTTGCGTTCTTCTGGTACGAAGACGCGCCCGCCCTCTCCAAGCAACGTATCGACTTCCGGGCTGGAATATTGCGAGGTGTTCTGCCCCGCGCCACCCTTGGCGTTGATGGATGTAGAGAGGAAATAGTCCGAGGTATCAGGATCAGGTCCGGTGAGGAAATTGATACCGACAACGACAGACTCGAATTTCGACTGCATCCAGTATTCCCCCCACATGACTGCAGGTGGCAGATTCGAGATTGTCATCTCGACACCGATATCCTTGAAGGATTGCTGCATGAATTGCTGCACCTGTTCGCGGATATGATTGCCAGCTGTCGTGGAATTGGAGAAGGAAAGACGAATACCATCCTTTGCACGGATACCGTCCTCACCTGGCTTCCAGCCCGCGTCATCCAGCAGCTTCTTGGCTTTCTCAATGTCGAATTCATGCTTCGGCAGATCCGGATTGAAATAGAACGACTGCTGCGGCATGTAGCTTTCTGTCGGCGTCGGCAAACCATAGTACAGCGCATCGATGATGGTCGCCTTGTCCAGCGCGAAGTAAAGTGCCTGGCGCACCGCAACGTCCTTGAATTGCGGTTTTTCCATATTGAAGGTGACAGACTCGATAGTCGCGCCTGGTACAATCACAACGTCCTTGCCATCCAGCACTTTCGCCTCGTCATAATGATCAGGCGTGATCCACTGCAGGCCGGTAACGTCGATGTCGCCGGTCTTGAACTGCGTGTAAAGGACTGTGAGGTCAGGAATATACTTGTAGATAACCCGTTCGAGATAGGGGCCGTCACCGTAATAAACTGCGTTGGCGGCAAGCTCGATATGATCTCCGGCAACGCGTTCGACCCATTTAAACGGCCCCGTTCCGATCGGTGCATTGTTGAACGGCGCAGTGTTGCGATCGGCTTCCGGTTCCAGAACGTGCTTGGGCACGATGAATGTGGAAGCAAGGATCGACGGATAGGGCGCATAGGGTTTGTCCATGCGCCAGGTAATTTCGGTCGGCGATACGACCTTGATGTCACGCACCAGATCGTGTCCGGCACGCCTGCCACTGCGAAAGTTAGGATCAACCACCAGTTCAAGCGTGAATTTCACGTCTTCCGCAGTGAACGGCTTGCCGTCATGCCATGTCACGCCATCACGCAGCTTTACCTTCCAATTGAGGCCGTCGGCTGAAATACCGCCATTTTCGACAGTCGGTACCTCGACCGCAAGCGCAGGTGTGAATTTGCCATCCGGATCAACATTGAAGAGCGGGTCGAAAACGCTGAAGTGAATGCCCTCGTCCACTTCGATATGCAGCATATGAGGATTGAAGACGGTCGGTTCCTGCGAAAAGCCAATGATGACCTGGCCTTTAGGGGTTGATGGAGGTGCGGCATAAGCCTTGTCGCGGCCAAGAATGCCCGGCATGACCAAGCCTGATGCGCCCACCAAACCCATCATGGCGAGCGCCTGGCGCCGTGTCGGATGAAAAATTGAATTTCGATGCTTTTCAGACATTGTCGTTTCCCTTCGTTATTGGCTTTTCAATGTTCAGGTCTGCATGCTTATCTGCCCATTCGGGCTGATCACTCATTGACGGCGCGGCTCCTCGACCGCGCTGATGTCAGAACCCGCTGATCGGCTTCACCTTTGAGCCATCACTGAAGCGGGAAAACCGGAAATCGGTCGGATCGACGACAGGTGACCGGCCCGTCACAATATCGGCCATCAGGCGACCGGCCGCCGGACCGATACCAAAACCGTGGCCTGAAAAACCCGAAGCGATGTGGAACCCAGGAATCTGGTCGACCGCAGAAATCACCGGGACTGCATCGGGTGTGACGTCGATGTAACCAGCCCAGCGTTGTACAATCTCAGCCTGGTTGAATACCGGGAACGCCGCCTTCAAATTGTTGAACGCTCGATTGGACATATCAAGAGAAGGCTTCGGATCGAGCACGCGGTTATATTCAAACGGGCTGGCCTCATCCATTTTCCAACTGCGCGGAATTCGCACCTCATCGAGAAAGCGCCCCCCGGCGCGAAACGATAGCGAGCGCCATTCCATCTTGAGCGCAGGCAGGAACTGAAATGCATACCGAAATGAATTCGGCACGATGTCGACGATATTCTCATGTCCCGAAGCGACCGTGTAACCTCCGTCCTGCCGCTTGCGTATGGCGAAATCCTTGGACCAGATGGCTGATTCAGGTCCGCCCTCCAGAGGTTTGGTGCGCATGACCGTGTTCATTACCTTCAGCTGCGGCAGATCGATATCGTAAAGGCCGCAGAACAGATTGGACCAGGCTCCGCCGGCAAGAACCACGGCATTGCAGGCAATCCTTCCGCGTTCGGTTACCACACCTGACACTTTTCCGGCCGACGTCTCGATGCCACGCACCGCACATTCGGTGAGAATTGCCGCACCCTTGTCGCGCGCCGCTTCGGCAATTGCTGGTGCAGCCTTTTGCGGTTCGGCACGGCCATCGGCAGGCGTATAGAGTGCTCCCTTCAGATCTATTTTGCCGCCCGGCAAGAGACCCTGAAGCTCCTTGCCGCTGACCATGCGGCTCTGGAGCTGATAGCCTTCCAGGTTCTTGCCCCAGCGCTCGTGCTGATCGTAGGATTCGTCATCGGGGCATGTGAACAGGATACCGGCTCGCTTGTAACCCGTATCCCGGCCAAGCCTCTGGTCGAGACTGGACCAGATGCGCAACGCCTCTGCCATCAGCGGCACTTCGCGCGGGTCGCGACGCGAGATACGCACCCAACCCCAGTTGCGGCTCGACTGCTCCTGACCGATGCCGCCTTTCTCGCACAGGGCCACCTTCTGCCCACGCTCGGCGAGTTCAAGTGCCGTGGACGTTCCGATGATACCTCCGCCGATCACAACCACGTCGACTTTTTCGGGCAGGTTTTCATCACCATGAACACGAACGACATAGGGACCGGGCATTTAATAGGATTCCTCTAGCTGGCAGTTGATGGTGAATTCGGCGACGCTCGCCTCATTTGGAAGGTCGAGCAGCATTGCAATGATGCGGGCAATGTCAGTTGGATCGGTCATCAGCCTGTCCTCCCGGCTGGTCAGGCTGCGCGCCATGTCTGTTGCGACAAATCCGGGACAAACGGCAGTCGCTCGAATACCAAGATCCCAACCCGTGTGACGAATGCCGTGCGCCAGCGCCACAGCTGCGAATTTGGAGACGGAATAGAGGCTGGCAGCGGCGGATTTCACCCGTTTTCCCGATAGCGAGCCGAGAATGATAACGCGGCCTCGCCCGCTGTTGGCGAGCGCGTCCCAGCCTGCAGCAGCCAACCGCCGCGGCGCCTTCACATTTACCGCTAGCATAGCGTCGAGATCGGAATCATCGGCTTCGATCACATTCTTCGGGATCATAATTCCCGCATTGGCAATGATTGCATCTATACGGCCGAACTTTGCCAGCGCATCAGCTGTCCACTCCACTTCGGCTCCGATGTCGTTCGCATCATAGACAACAACCTGAACCCGATCCGGGTCGGCCCAATCCGGCAGCTGCGGCTCACGCATACCCAGCGACAACCTCCACCCGGCATCCCCTAGACAGCGGGCAATCGCTTCTCCTATCCCTCGGTTAGCCCCTGATATGAGAGCCACGCGTTCTTCTGCCATACCCGTCTCCCAGCATTCACTTCATTCCGATCATCTTCCGGTAGGCCCGCCGGAGAATATCCATGACCTGTGCCTGCTCTTCTTCTGCAATGAAGGAAAAGAAGTCTTTTGACTGCTTCGTGACGATCGGCCTGATCTTCGCAGCGAGTTCAGCACCTTTTGTCGTCACAAACAGTTCGTGCGCCCGGCGTTCACTTGCGGACGTTTGCCGAACAAGCAGGTCGTGGTCGATCATCTGCTCGATAAGACGCCCCATGGCAGAGCGATCTTTCATAATGAGCTGCGCAATCACCGAGGGCCGTATGCCAGGATGACTGTCGACCAGAAGAAGCGTCGTGATCTTGCCCGTCCCTCGCGCCACATCAAGGCCATCCAGCCGCTCGTCGAGATCACGGGAAACGGCGATGTTCATCGTGCGAATATAGAAGCTCAACGTGTCTTCGAGCACGTCGAGATCGACATGTTCGATTGATGTTGGCTTCTGTCCAGCATCAGACATTCGCACGCACTCCATCCACTCCCGAAATCGGTAATACCGATCGGGTTCGAGGTCCTCGAATTCGTTATGCAGCTTTCAATTTTGCATGCTTTGGCAAATAGTGGACAAATGCAACTATTATTTTACCCCTCGTCGCACAAATTCGATCAAAACATGAAAATGCCCGTTTTGGAGGCATAACCTCAGCAAAACGGGCAGGAATTAGCGTTCAAAGCGCAAAGATCAGGCAGCGGGTTCCCACGCGCTTCCGGGGATGGCTGAGACAAGTTTTTGGGTGTAGGCGTGTCCTGGATTGCGGAAGATTTGCGATGGCGGGCCGAATTCTACGACCTCACCGCGGTACATTACGGCAATATCGTCACATATCTGGCTTGCTACGCGCAGATCATGCGTAATGAATACCATTGCGACATTCAGCAGCTTCTGAATTTGGATCAACAGTTCAAGAATCTGTGCCTGGATGGAAACATCAAGAGCCGAAACGGCCTCGTCGGCAACAAGCAGGACGGGGTCGAACATCAGCGCGCGGGCAATGCCGATGCGCTGGCGCTGGCCGCCCGAAAACTCGTGAGGGTAGCGATCATAAGCGCCTTCGTCGAGGCCTACGAGCTTGAGCAGACGCATCGCTTTGACCCTGGCTTCAACAGCACTGATTCCGTGCGCCATCGGGCCGACCACAAGGATCTGGCCAATCGTATGGCGCGGATTAAGCGAGGCGAACGGATCCTGAAAAATCATCTGGATGTAGGGTCGCATCGAACGGAATTCATTCGGCTTAAGCGGCGCAATATCCTGGCCATTGAACAGGATCTTGCCGCCATCCGCATCCATCAGCTTGAGCAACACACGCCCCAGTGACGATTTGCCGGAACCGGACTCCCCGACGACGCCAAGCGTGCGGCCTTTCCGGATCGTGAAACTAACATCGTTGACCGCATGTACGGTACGGCCTTTTGAAAAGAAGCTGCCCCCACTCGTATAGATCTTGTTGAGTTTCTGAACGTCGAGCACGACCGGCGCCTCTGTATCATTCGTCCTGTCCTTATCGCGCATGCGGGGCACGGCCGCCGTCAGTCGCTTGGTATAAGGATGCGCCGGATGATTAAGTACATCAAACGCCTTGCCCTGTTCGACAATCTTGCCTTTTTCCATGACCACCACCCGATCGGCGATTTCGGCCACGACGCCAAAATCATGCGTAATGAACATCACGCTCATGTTCTTGCTGCGCTGGATCTTGCGGATCAGTTCAAGGATTTGCGCCTGTGTCGTCACATCGAGCGCCGTCGTCGGTTCGTCTGCAATCAGCACATCCGGTCCAAGTGCCAAGGCCATGGCAATCATGACGCGCTGGCGCTGACCACCCGAGAGCCGGAAGGGATATTGGTGTTGCATAAGCACCGGGTCAGGCAGACCGACCTCCTCAAGCAAATCGAGCACAGCTTTCCTTCGGCTGTCCGGTGTACCCACCTTGTGAACCTCCATCACTTCGGCGATCTGATCACCGATTGTCATCAACGGATTAAGAGCGGAAAGCGGGTCTTGGAAGATGATGGAGACAGCGCGACCGCGCAGCTCGCGAACCTCCGCCTCTTTTGCCTTGAGGATGTCCACGCCCTTAAAGCGGATTGCGCCTGCACTGGCGCGAATAGACGATGGCAAGAGCCCCATGATGGCATTTGCGGTAACGGATTTGCCCGAGCCCGACTCGCCAATGATGCAGAGGATTTCTCCAGCTTGCAGATCAAAGGAGATGTCCTCGACGGCATAGCGTCGCTCCATGCCCTTCGGCAAATCCACCGAAAGGCCTTCGATGGCAAGAATTGCAGCTCCGTCAATTGCGGTGGTTCGTTGAACTACGCTCGTCATCGCCCCAGTGACCTCTCCTAGCCAAACCAAGATGGATACCTTTCCATCTGACGCTTGCAATTTCAAGCAAGAAGCGGGCCAACTTCGATTCGTGGTTCATCTGCTCGCGCCGACAACGATTACCTGACACAAGAATCGGGCGACAAAGACGCCGCAAGACCGGAGCCCACCCTTGCGCCTCTCATCATGAACGTGCTCGCGGAAGTTTATTGGTTCGTGCCCCAGTGCAGGACGGCCGTCGAGACCGGAGCGTCCCAAAGGTGCAGGGCCTCATCGTCAAGCATGGCCAGTGTGACCGACAGCCCTGCCATGTCGAGCGATGTCACGTAGGTTCCGACCAGTGATCTTGCGACCTGGATGCCTTTGGCTTCGACCGTGCGACGGGCCAGATTGTAAACCAGATAGAGTTCCGGAGTGGGGGTTCCGCCAAAGCCGTTCACCAGGAGCAATGCGCGTTCACCGGCATTTGACATTTCCCAATCCGCGAGAATTGCGTTGCACAGCATGGCAGTGATCGTGTCGGCATCGGCCAGCTTCTGGCGGGAGACGCCCGGCTCGCCATGAATGCCGACGCCAACCTCCATCTCATCAGCCTCAAGCACGAAGGTCGTGCGGGCCGTATCCGGAACGGTGACGCCGCCAAGTGCTATCCCCATGGTGCGAACGTGCCGGCGTATTCGCTCACCGAGCGCTTTCAATCCAGCGAGATCCATTCCGGACTCGGCAGCCGCACCAAGCACCTTCTCGAAAATCAGCGTTCCGGCGACCCCTCTGCGGCCTGAACTTCGCGCCGCCCAATGCGATGACACATCATCATCGACGATGACGGTCTCGATACGATGTCTCCCGGTCAGCGCCTCGGCGGCCATTTCGAAATTCATCACATCGCCGTCATAGTTTTTGACGACCAGCAGACACCCCGCGCCAGTATCGGTCTCCTCGATGGCCGCCATGATCTGATCGGGTGTCGGCGAGGTAAAGATATGGCCCGTACAGGCAGCATCGAGCATTCCGTCTCCGACGAAACCCACATGCAGCGGCTCGTGGCCCGCGCCGCCGCCGGAGATGATCGCGACCTTTCCTGGGACGAGATGACGCCGACGGATGAATTTCCGTTGCGACCCGAACATGACCAGTGCTTCATGGGCCGACACGAAGCCTTCCAGACTCTCGGCAACCATGGACTCGGCCTTGTTCATGAATTTCTTCATCGCGCCCCTCCTCAGGCAACGATCAATGATACACTAATCCGTGCTGCTCAAGAGCGCCGCGATCTTCTGGACAAAATCAGTAATCGTCTCGTCCAGCAGGTGATTTTTCTTTGCATCGCCGAGATCCGGAACCATCAATGACAGCGGTCTCAGCCCGTCGGAACTGCCAAAGTCCGGCAACTTGCCAGGATGGGCTGCCTGATAAACTTCGACGAATCGTTCAAGTTCGGCGGGGCTGAAGTGACAGACCCTGAAAATGGTTGCGAGATGCCTAGCCGGCAACGGCGTCGAGTAGGCCGGGCTGGTGATCTGGGTGACAAAGCTCCGATGTTTGCCGAGCGCTGCGGCAAGCCGTTGACGCGTGCCTGAGGGGCGGTTGTCGATGATCTGGGCCAAAATTGTCTTGTAGCCCACAATCGCGTCTTCCATCGGTTCCCGCGCCATTCCTATTGCTCCGCCGCTTTCGTTGCGCCGGCGTTCAAATACCCGATCCGCGCCTGTACATTGTGCAATTGTGTCGGCGACACCGAACAATTGCGCAACCCGGGAAGAGGCGGTCTCCCGATCGTTGGCCCCGAGCGGACAGGTCCGCACCCTTTAGGCCTAAGCGTTACGGCCATGAGCAATTCCCTCATCGAAATTGTGTTCGACCAATTCTTTCAATGCGGCGACCGCTTCTGCGGCCAGGATGCCATCGGCACGGATCTTAAGGATGGAACCCTTGCGGATTTTGGCTCCCATGACCTTGACGATGCTCTTCCCGTTCAGCCAGACACTGTTGCCATTTACTTCGATCTCGATCGTACAGGGAAAGGATTTGGCAAGACGCGTGAAGAGAACCGACGGCCGGGCATGGAAGCCGATCCCGTGCTGTACTTCGATTTCCGTCTGCCACCGCACCGACACCCGTGTGGTCTCCTCAAGAGATGTATCCCGCTTGTTGCTCATGACGGCGAGAGTTCTTCCGCCGTCGCGACCACCTTGGCAAGCGATGCACCTCCGGACGCTTCGGCTGCCGCAATAACCGCACCCTCGACGAGCGGAGCATTGCAGATGGCGACGAGCGCGGAACGCGGTTCACCCAGCATTTCGATCGCCATTTCGCTGTTCGTCTCGGCACCGCCGAGATCGACAAACACGGCAACACCGTGATCGGACCAAGCGGCCTCGATGGCGCGCAGAATGGCTGCAGTGTTGGTACCGAGCCCGCCGTCGGCATTGCCTCCGCACCACGAGAGCGGAACTCCGTCGCCCACCATCTGGCGCACCATGTCGGCAGTGCCTTTGGCGACGAGCGGTGAATGTGAGACAATCACAATTCCGACGTTTGCGATCTTGCCATTCATGCCGGACGATACTCCTTCAGATAGTCACAAATGGCTGAAGCCAGGAGCGCGCAGCTCGATGCCCCGGGGTCGACGTGACCGATCGACCGATCTCCGAGAAAGGATGCCCGACCGCGCATAGCCTTCATACCGGCAGTCGATTGAGCGGATTCCTTTGCTGTGCGAGCAATACGAATTAGGGCAGACTGCCTGACCAATTCCGTGTGGACGGGATAGAGCACATCAAGCAATGTTTTGTCACCTTTCCGCGAACGCCCGCGTCTGGCGACGGCGTCGATCGCTTCCCCGACGATTGCCGCGAAGTTGGGCTCGTTCGCTTGAGCGACCCGGCGCCCCATTTCGATCAGCAATGTCCCGTACAATGGGCCGGCGGCGCCGCCGACATTCATGACCAGCGTGCGACCAATCGTTTCAAGCGCCTGCGCCAGCGGCATGGCGCTCAGCCGCTCCCGGTCGAGATAGACCGCATCGCAGCCGCGCCGCATGTTGGTTCCGTGATCGCCGTCCCCTATCGCCCGGTCGAGTTCGCAAAGGTGATCTGCGTGGTCGGCGATTACGGCCCTGCACGTGTCGATCAATCCAAGGATGAGCGTCCGGTCAGTCTGCAACGAATGAAGTCTCCCCGCGCGTGGCTTTGCCCGAAAGCAAGTCGGCCACAAACTCGAACGTCTCCGCTACGGCGACTGCGCCCGGATCAGCGACGCCCTCAAGATCCCTTTTGCCAACATAGGAAGAGCGTCCCGCCCTCGCCTTGGTCATCGCGCTTGTCACGGTCGCGCCGGCTCGGGCCGCCCTTGCGGCCTCTGAAATTCCACCGCACGCAAGGGATCGCAAGGCTGGATCGAGCGCATCGACCATCGTTCTGTCACCGGGTTTTGCACCACCGTAAAAGGTCATGCGATCGAGACCGGCCAATAGTGCGCCGGGAAGGCTCCCTGTTCGGGCCATCGCCTTGGCTGCAGCTGTGAAAAATATGGACAGCAACACACCGCTCGACCCCCCCATGCTGGTTGCAAGGTTACCGCCGATTGCTGCCAGCGTCTCGGCGGTGTCAGCAAGTGGGAGAGAGCCGATCTCCTCGAGAATGCCACGAGCGCCTGCGGCAACCGTCGAGCCAGTATCACCGTCGCCTGCTCGGGCATCCAGACGATTGAGTTCCGTTTCGAGCGAAATCAGGTGCGCACAAATGCCGGTAACAACCTTCTGCGTGAGGGGATTCTGGCTTGCCGGTCCAGTTGCTTTGCCGATCAAGGGCGCCGGAGCCGGGAGAACCACGATTTCATGGCGCGTGACCGGAGGAACCCACGCATGGGGTTCGACCGCCGCGACGAGTGCTGCCTCACGCTCGGCATCAAGACGGATGAGCGAGAGCGAAAAGCCGTTCATGTTGAGTGCCGTCATCATTGGTGAGGGACCGACAATGAGCTTTACCCTTGAAGCCAGCGAAGACTTTAGAACATCATGGGCAATCAGGCTCATTTCCAGTGGCGGTACCGCGCCAAGATTGTTGATCAGCAATGCGTAATCGCCTGTGCCCGGCAAGACGGCCACGAGCCTCTCAGTCATGATCTCAACGATCTTTCCCGACGTTTGAACGGCGATACGCTCGACACCTGGCTCACCGTGAATTCCAAGACCGAGTTCGCCCTCTTCGGCGCCGAGGCGCGCTTCCTGTAGCTGCCCAGGGATGGAACAAGTGGAGAGTGCAACACCCAGCGATATGATCTCGTGCGCTGCCGCGGCAGCCGCGGCAGCTACGTCTTCGAGACTGTCACCCCGTTCAGCGAAAAAGCCCGCAATCTTGTGCACGAAAAGCGTGCCCGCAACGCCGCGTGGCTGAGCAAAATCGGGAAGCGCGATGTCATCAGCAACGATGACCATCTCCACCTTCAAGCCTTCGGCACGTGCCATTTCGGCGGCGAGCCCGAAATTCAACCGATCGCCGGTATAGTTCTTGACGATCAGCAGGCACCCTTGCGGCCCTGTGACTGCACGGATGGCCGTAAGCACCGCGTCAACGCTGGGAGAAGCGAAGATTTCGCCCGAAACAGCTGCTGTCAGCATGCCTTTTCCAACAAATCCGGCATGGGAAGGCTCGTGACCCGCACCGCCACCCGACAGGACAGCGACCCTCGACCGGTCCCAATCCGCACGCAAGATCACCTTGATGGCTGGGTAACTGTCGAGCCGGGCCAGCCTGCCCGGGCGTCCCGTCAGCAGGAGCCCGTCAAGCGCCTCCGTCACGATATTTTCCCTGCGGTTGAAGAAGTGTTTCATCGGCATCTTCCAGTCTCTTGCATTGTTTTCATGGGTTAAAGCAGCGCCGCCGCGAGGTCAGTACACCCTGTTCCCGTCAGCACCAAAATAAAGCGGGTTCTTGAGTCTGAGGCCAATCTTGTCCCCCGGCTTCACCGGAAGATACGGATTGGCCAAGGTTATGAGCTTGCAGTCACCAACCTTAATGTGCAGATGGTTCTGATCCCCCAAATGCTCGACCCAGTCGACATGCGCATTGGCGTTGCCGACCAATGATATATCGAGATGTTCGGTCCGTGCTCCAACGGTGCGTGCTCCGGCGGGAGCCCGGCTGTCGGGGATGACATCCACAGGAATGAGGTTGATATGCGGTTGCCCGAGCCGGGCAGCCACATGAGTATTGGCTGGGTTACTGTATATTTCGCGCGGCGTACCGATTTGCACCAAACGTCCCTCCGCCAGAATTCCGATGCGATCAGCCATGGTCATGGCTTCGATCTGGTCATGGGTTACATAAAGCAGCGTTGCCCCAAGCTCTTTCTGGATCCGCTTGAGTTCAAGTCGCAGTTCGGCACGCAATTTCGCGTCGAGCGATGACAGTGGTTCGTCCATCAGGAAGATGGCGGGTCTTCGCACAAGCGCCCGTCCTATGGCAACACGTTGCATCTCTCCGCCCGAAAGGCGGGTCGAGCGATTTTCCAGCTTGTGATCGATGCGCACCATGCGCGCGACATCACGGACCCGCCGGTCGATATCATCCTTGCCGAGGCGGCGTGCCGGCGAGCGCAGCGGAAAAGCGAGGTTCTCGTAGACGGATAGATGCGGGTAAAGCGAATACTGCTGAAACACGAACGCAACATCCCGGGCCGCCGGTGCCTCGGTTCCCACATCGCGCCCACCGATAGTGATCCGGCCGCTGTCTGCCCGCTCGAGGCCAGCGATAAGCCGCAACGTTGTCGTCTTGCCGGCGCCGGTGGGACCAAGCAGGACCACGCACTCGCCATCGGCAACAATGAGGTCCAGATTGGATAGGGCACGCGTGTCGCCGTAGTCCTTGCTGATCTCCTTCAGAATGACTTCAGCCATGATGAGCCCCCGCATAACGCGATGAAGGGACCGCTCTGCCTGAGGTGCAGTCGAAGACGCAGAGCTTGTCATGGTTGAGCTCAAGTCCGACCTTTTCACCGATGCGGAAATTCTGATCCGCCGGAACCCGTGCCTTGACCAATCCCTCCGCCATCTCGACCGCCACGATCTGGTTGGTCCCATGATATTCGCTACCGTATACGGCTCCGCGCAGGGACGACGCGTCACTGAAGCGTATGTCCTCGGGACGCACCCCGAGCGCGAGTTCTCCTTCCGCGACATCCTGATGGATTTCCGGTACTGTAATATCCACACCTTCGACCGACACTGACCGTGTGCCTTTCTGCAGGCCCGCTTTGAACCGCAGGAAGTTCATGGGTGGTGATCCGATAAAGTCGGCGACGTACATCGTGGCCGGTCGATTGTAGATTTCTTGAGGTGAGCCGAATTGTTCGATGATGCCATGGTTCATCACGGCGATCTTGTCGGCCATTGCCATTGCCTCGAGTTGGTCATGTGTCACGTAGACGGTGGTGGCGTGGATCCGATTGTGCAATTCGCGCAGCTCGCGAACCATCAGGTCGCGGAACTCGGCATCGAGCGTGCCAAGCGGTTCGTCCATGAGAAAGCATTTGGGTCGGCGAACGATCGCACGCCCAAGCGCCACGCGCTGGCGGTCACCGCCTGCAAGACCAGATACCGATTTGTTCAGAATATGGTCGATCTGCAAGAGCCTCGCCGTTTCTTCGACCCGGGAGCGGATTTCCGCCTTTGAAACACCCTGTGCGAGCAGCGGAAAACCGATATTCTTGCGAACATTCATGTGCGGATAAAGCGCAAATAGCTGAAAAACGAAGGCGATATCACGCTCCCTGGCACGGTTGAGCGTGACATCCTCGCCAGCAAGAAAAATCTTGCCGCTGGTCGGAAGCTCGAGACCGGCTATCATGCGCAATGTTGTGGTCTTGCCGCAGCCGGACGGGCCGAGCAGTGCAAGGAATTCGCCGTCTCGCACGACAAAACTTGAATCTTCCACCGCGGCGAAACTGCCGAATTCTTTGCGAAGGTTCTCAATTCTAATCTCTGCCATTGCCTACTCCGGAAACTTCGAAACAATGATGAACAGGATAGTGCCGGCCAGGAGAGTAACTAGGGACCATGTATAGAGGATCAGAAAGAAGGGTTGGAACAGCATCAGGAAACCAAGGCCGATGATCGCCGTTGCTATGTTCTCCATCGATCCCCGCCGCAAAAAGAACGGCCGCTTTTGCTTGGAAATGTGAGGAACTTGCGCTGTCATTTCCTTACGGCTCCAAAGGTAATCCCGCGCAGGAGCTGCTTGCGCAGAAGGATGGTAAAGACGAGGATTGGGACAAGGAAGATCGTTGTCGCGGCTGAAACGGCCGGCCAGTCCTGCCCGCCCTCGCCGATGATGGTTGGGATAAATGGCGGCGCAGTCTGTGCTTCGCCCGACGTCAGAAGCACCGCAAAAGCATATTCGTTCCACGCAAAAATCAGGCAGAAGATCGCTGTGGCGGCGATGCCGGTCGTCGCCTGCGGCAGCACGACCTTGAAGAAGGCCTGCATGCGCGTGTAGCCGTCGATCATGGCCGCTTCCTCATATTCACGCGGAATTTCGTCGATGAAGCCCTTCAATAGCCAGACTGCAAGCGAAACATTGACGGCGGTGTAGAGAAGTATCATTCCCAGCGCCGTATCCGAAAGGCCGAGCTCGCGATACATCAGGTAAATCGGGATAGCCACGGCGATCGGGGGCATCATGCGCGTCGAAAGAATGAAAAACAGAAGATCCTCGGCAAGCGGCACCTTGAAGCGCGAGAATCCATAGGCCGCAAGCGTTCCAAGCGATACGGCAAGGAATGTCGAACCAAAGGCGATAACCAGCGAGTTCTTGAAACGAGGCCAATAATTCGAAGGACCGGCAATCACCATATTGCGGCTTCGCGTGATATCATCGCATGTGCTCGTCGGCGCACCCAGCGAGGCGATGTAATCGGGCGTCTGGCGGGTGCGCGTCGTAAACAGGTTGCAATAGCCCTCGAGCGTCGGCTGGAACATGATCTTGGGCGGATAGCTGATCGAATCCGGCGGCGACTTGAAACTGGTCATGACGATCCAGACGAGCGGGATCATCGTGATGAGCGCATAGGCGATGACGATGGTCGCCGCGATCCGCTTCGACATTGTTCCCGGCTCGACGACCGAATGGGCAGAATTGACGGAACTCATCGCTGTTTCACCTTGTTGAGGGCTTTGACATAGATGTTGGCGAGGCCAAACACCGCAACAAACAGTATGATGGCAAAGGCCGATGCCCGGCCGGTGCGCCAGCTTTCAAATGCCTCCCGCTTCAGCGTGATTGAAGCAACCTCGGTTGTCGATCCCGGACCGCCACCGGTCAGAAGCGTCACCATATCGAACATCTTGAAGTTTTCGATGCCGCGAAAGAGCACCGCCAGCATGATGAAGGGAAGCGCCATGGGCAGGGTGATTGACCAAAACTGGCGCCAGAGCGACGCGCGGTCGACTTCTGCGGCTTCATAGATGTAGTCCGGAATGGACCGCAGACCGGCCAGGCAGATCAACATGACATAGGGCGTCCACATCCATGTGTCGACGATGATGATCGCCCATGGAGAAAGCGGCACCGAACCCAGCATTTCAAATGAGGAAGGCGGAACGCCGGTGAGGAAGGAGACGATGTAGTTGAAAAGCCCGATTTGCGGCTGGTACAAAAACCGCCAGAAATTGCCGACAACGGCGGGCGACAGCATCATCGGCACAAGAATGACAGTTGTCCAGAATGCATGGCCCCTGAACTTCCGGTCAATTAGATAGGCCAGCGAAAAGCCGATCAGTGTTTGTAGCAGGATCGTCCAGAAGACGAAATGCGCCGTGGTTTGCATCGCCTGCCAGATATTCGGATCGGTAAGGACACGGTTGTAATTGCTGAGGCCGACGCTTTCGATCGGAGCGTTGGGGCGATTTGCCCGGTAATTCGTGAATGAGAGACGGATCGCCCAGATCAGCGGGAAAATGTTGACTGCGAGCAGCAGGACGATCGCAGGCGTAATGAACAGCCACGCCATGGTTCGATCGGAAATACCGCGAATTCGGGAAGCAAGGGGCGCGGGCGTTGCCTGGGCGGCCTTGCCCAGCAGTGAGGAACTTGTATCGGTCACAGACGTCACCTGGATTTCTTTACGGAACACTGGCATGGCTGCCCGGCATAATACCGCATCCGGACAACCATTTCAGGAATGGATGCTCAAAGCTTTCCATCGTCCTTGAAAACCTCTGTCCAATCTTTGACGAGACCATCCAGCGCTTCTTTGGCCGTGCCCTTGTCAGCGACGACGTAATCGTGGAGGCGCTTTTGCATCGCCTGCAGAAGGATTGCGTAGGATGGCTCCTGCCAGAAGTCCTGGACCTGGTTCATTGCCACAAGGAAGTCAGCGGCAAAGGGCTGGCTTTCCGGGAAGGACGGGTCTGTCAGAACCGCCTTGTGCACGGAGTATCCACCGAGCGACCACCACTTCTTCTGAACATCAGGCTGGGCAAACCATTTGATGTAGGCAAGCGCACCCTCCATATTGTCGGTGTTGGAAACAACGGAAATTCCTTGACCGCCGAGCGTCGACGCTGCGACCTTTTCCTTCGGGTTAACGAAGAAGCCAATCTTGTCGCCGCCGACCTTCTCATCCTTGTAGAGACCGGGGAAGAAGGCGAACCAGTTCATCGCCATAGCGACCTGCCCGGATTTGAAGGCATCGAGGCTTTCGCTCATATAGGCGTCCGTATATCCAGGCGGCGTGCAGCACTTGTAGAGTTCCTTATAGGCTTCAAGTCCGGCAATGGCGTCTGGCGAGTTGACGGCACCCTCCATGTCATATTTGCCGGGGGTGTTTTCATACTTGAAACCATAGGAATAGAGCGCCGATGACGCACCCATCGTTATGCCTTCTGAAGCGCGTTCGGTGAAGATGGCGGCACCATAGACCCTCTTGCCGTCGATTTCGCGCCCGTTGAAGAACTCGGCAACCTCCTTCAATTCGTCCCAGGTTTTCGGCGGTGCGAGATCGCGTCCATGTTTCTGCTTGAATTCGGCCTGGATCTCGGGCTTGGCAAACCAATCCTTGCGGTAGAACCAGGCGTTGGCATCGCCCATGGCCGGCAGCGCCCAATAATTTGGCGTCCCTTTCGGCCATGTGGAATAGGCGTTGACCGCCGCCTCCGCGAAATCGCTCATCTTGATCCCTTCCTTGTCGAAGAAATCATTGAGCTTTACGTAGTACTTGTTTTCGGCCGAGCCGCCGATCCATTGGCTGTCGCCGATCAGGAGATCGCACAGTTTCCCGCCTGAATTGAGTTCGTTGAGGATACGGTCGGCGAAATTTGGCCACGGCACAAACTCGAACTTCATCTGAGTTCCGGTCTTGGCCGTGAAATCCTTCGACAACTCAACCAGGGCGTTGGCTGGGTCCCAAGCCGCCCAGCACAGTGTGAGTTCGTCTGCCCTTGCCAAGCTCGGTGCCATGAACAGCACAAGCGCCGAGGTCGCCCCGAGCAGGGCTTGCTTTATCGTCTGCATGCTTTCCTCCCAGATAGCTACGCGGCTTCATGCCGCCCGAAAATCCCATTTGTTCCCTCATTACCCGCATGATCTCTCCCATCATGTTGAGTAATGTTGTTTAGTAATGAACCTTTTACTAAACAAATCAAGTGTGATTCGTTGCTGCACTGCACTGCTAAATGCGTAGCGCCCGGGGGCAATTGTCGAAAGTCGGTTCGCACGGCGCGCCGGAGTGTTGTCGCCACGTAGGTGGAATGGATTGAGCGCTGTGACCGTCCTTGCCCTACTAGAAGCTCTCGCATCAGGCGCCTAGCGGCCTTGGGGCTACGGCGGCTTTTCACCAAGACGTCGAGAACGAAACCGTCCTGATCGACGGCGCGCCAAACCAGTGTTTCTTTCCTCGAACGGTGATGACGACTTCGTCGCGGCGCCATTTGCCGCCGAGCCTGTCGGTTGATCGCTTTCGGATATCACTGGCGAAATGTCTGCCGAATTTCTCCGCCCAAAGTCTCACGGTCTGGGGAGAGACGATAACGCCGCGCGCTGCCAGCATATCCTCAACCATTCGAAAGCTGAGCGAAAACCGAAAACACAGCCAAACGGCATGGACAATCACCCGGATAGGCAGTGCTGGCCGAGTGAGGACGAAGCAAGCGTGTGGGAAACAGCGCTTCTACTTCAGGTGATAATCGGATTCGCCACGAGACTTGGCCTGCTTATGAGTTGTCCTCGAGATTACTGATGCGGATGTCCCGATCATCGCGCAAGCCGGGCCCGCGATGTTCGAGATGTACTTCACGCCCATACACTCCGTGACGACCACACCCGTTTCTCCTCCCCTGCTACAAACCGAAAAGTCGGCGATGCCAGTACACCGGCTGGTGCAGGCTTGCGCTGATCATTGCGAACTCAAGATGAGGCCGCAAGAACACGTTCGGCTCCATCCTCGATCACCGCACGCATTGCGGCTTTCGCTGCTTGCACATCCCTAACATTGATGGCATCGACGATAGCGTTGTGTCGTGCAACTGATTGGCCATGTCTTTCAGGGCTCGGAACCGGCGAACTGATTGTGAAAGTGGTAA
>NZ_JBBNAN010000162.1:0-7293 GCF_037994405.1 Phyllobacterium sp. | reverse complement strand
GCAATTCGCCGGTTGCACGATCCATAGTGTAGGCGAAGCCGTTACGATCGAAGTGGACGAGAACATCGCGATCCTTGCCATCGATTTTGATACCATCTGCGAGGATCATCTCGTTGACGCCGTCATAATCCCACTCATCATGTGGGGTCATCTGATAGAGCCATTTTGCCATGCCGGTATCAGCATCGCGTGCCATGATGGTCATGGACCATTTGTTGTCACCGGGACGCTGGTTCGGATTCCACGTCGATGGATTACCCGTGCCGTAATAGATGAGATTCAGCTTGGGATCATATGAGTACCAGCCCCAGGTCGTTCCACCGCCGACTTTCCACTGCTCGCCTTCCCAGGTATTGGTGCCGGAGTCGGGTCCAACTGGCTTGCCAAGCTGGGTGGTTTTCTCCGGATCGATCAAAGTATCCTTGTCAGAACCCATTGACCATGCACGCCAAGCCTGCTTGCCGTCCTTGATGTTATAGGCCGTCAAATGCCCGCGGACGCCGAACTCACCGCCAGAAACACCAACAAGAACCTTGTCCTTCACAACCACAGGTGCGGATGTTCCGGATTCACCCTTGCTGCCGTCTGCCGCATCACCGTTCTTGACGGACCACTCGACCTTGCCGGTCTTGGCATCAAGCGCAACGAGTGTCGTATCAGCCTGATAGAGGAATATCTTGCCATCCCCGTAGGCAACACCACGATTTACGGTATCGCAGCACATGATGGGGATAACATTTGGATCCTGTCTGGGCTCGTACTTCCAAAGGATCTTGCCATCATTGTTCAGATCAAGCGCATAGACCGTATTGGGATACGGGGCATGGACATACATCACATCGCCGATCACGAGCGGGCCCCCTTCATGGCCGCGCAATACGCCTGTCGAGAACGTCCAGGCAACCTGTAGGTTCTTGACATTGTCCTTGGTGATCTTTTTGAGCTTTGAATATCGGGTATTGGCGTAATCGCCAGTTTGCATCGCCCAGTTCTTGGAATCAGATGCCAGGCTCTGCAGGTCGTCATTGGCAAATGCTCCTCCCGCCAATGAGAGCGACATGGCCGTCGTAGCCAATGCAATTCCTATGAGATTCTTGTGTACACGCATTTTGAGTCCTCCCTAAGTTCACATTTATGAACCATCGGACGAAGCCGTTTTCAGTAGCGGGCTCGCTCCATTAGCTCACGCAAATGGGGAAGTATTTCCGGCAGCGTGTCACGACCTAAGCCAAGGCGTGCAGAGGGCACCGTTACTGCCCACCCCGCTTGGCCTACGAAGACTGTCACCACTCCCTTGACGGTAACGTCCTTGAAGCCGGAAACAAATGGACGATAGGAGAAACAATTGCATTAGGCAAGCACGTTTATCAATTTATATTTGCTGCAGTGCAATACGTATCTTTTGCATTGCAGTAAGCAATCAATTCAATTGACATATTCTGCGTAATCGCCACGTCACACAATTTGATACTTGAACAAGCATTAATTCTTTCCAACCAATATTATTTTTTGCCATCTACTTGAAAATTGTATATTTCATGGCAATGAAAGCGAGGTATGCGATGGTCACGCGAAAATTCACGAAACTTGCGCTGTTAGCAACTGCAGCAATTGCGTGCAGTTTGCCGGCAAAGGCTGCGTCAGATTACCCCACGTCCACCCTTGCCGAATACGTCTATGGGTGCATGAAAGCCAATGGCGAAAACCGCGATATGCTTCAACGCTGCTCCTGTTCGATCGATGTGATTGCTTCGATAGTCAGCTACCCCCGCTACGAAGCTGCCGAAACATTCAAGCAGATGGGACTGGTCTCCGGAGAGAATGGCGCGCTGTTTCGCGAAAGCGCTCCGGCGAAGGCTGCAACGGCCGAACTTAAGCGGGCGCAAGCTGAAGCCGATATCCGTTGCTTCTAAGTTGAGTTAGCTCTTGGCCTTATAAACTGGACGATTGCAGTGGCCATTCGTCCTGGAATTTCTTGCCTTTGGTGTCCGCCGCCTCAACCTTGACGTCCTCACCGGGCTTGGCATCGAAATCAAAGCGGAAGTTCGGATCCTCCGAGATCGATATCCCGCCTTCCATGGACATGATCAGGCGATCGCCTTGCGAAACGGTAAGCCCCTGAATGAAGTGCGCAGGAATATAATAGCGCGTGATCTGATCCATCTGCAGGCCGGAATTGTTGGGATGGCGGATCATCAATTGCATTTCTGTGGCGCGCGTCATGGGCTCGGTGCCCGGCGCATTGGATGGAAATACCCGCAGCTTCATTTTTCCGAGGGACGCCATCGCCTCGTCCTGATTTTTCATCGCTGGCGCTGAGCATCCCCCTGAAGCCTTGACGAATGTTTGCGTCATGTGGAGCTTGCCGTCTTCCGTCTCTGCTATCGCCCTGACATAGGAATAGGCATTGATCCGAAGCCGTGTCGCGAGATGGGTTACACCGGCATCTTTACCGAATGTGAACACGGCGGCGACGGGCGACGGATTTTCATCGACTATCAGCGTCACGGCCTTAAGCCGGCCGGTCTTTGCGTCAGTTTTGAAATGCAGATCAACGGGTACGATGGCCGCGTCTTCAGCCCGCTTCGGAGCTTCGATGGAGATAATATCATCGGCGGGTTCGATCGTCTTCTGACCAAACACGTCGCCTTTCAAACTGTTCCAGGTAGTGCTTTCCGGAGCGCTCGTGCCTTGCGCAGCCGCAGTGAAGGAAACCGCGGTTCCAAGCAGTGTCAGAAGGACAATCGCAACAATCCGGCTGCGTCGGTTTATTGAAACAAACGTCATGTTTTGCCTCCACCAAGAAAATTGGCGGTGCCCGGCCAACAGACAGTATATCACCTTGCGAGATGATCTTGCAAACCGCACGATCATTCCCACTCAAGCTCAGCGAAAGCAGCCGTGGCGTTGCGCTCGTTATATTCTTCGAATAGATCCCAGTTCCCCCGCTCGCCTTGGGCCGCATTCTTGACCGCTTCTGCCATCGGCACGCCATCGGCGATCGCCTTGCGGATGTCGCGCGCCAGGATTTCAAAGTAGCGTTGCTGCGGCTCAAGCGCTGCTGGCCAATTTGACGGCACAGGGCCATGTCCCGGGACCGCTCGTGTCGCGGCGATGGCCTTCAGATTATCCAGTTGTGCGATCCAGCCGCGAAGAGAACCATCCATCGTCGGAAGGTGGTCTATGAAACAAAGATCGCCGGTGAAAAAAGTCCCGGACTGCTGATCGAAAACAGTCAGATCGTTGTCCGTATGGGCAGGTTTCCAGGCCCGCAGCGTGAGTTTTCTATTACCGAGGTCCAGTTGCTCCTCGCCCTCTACCAGTTTGGTTGGAGGCACAATCTTGATGTCCGCCATCAAAGTGGCGCCCAAGCTCTCGCGGTAGCTTTGCAGATAATAGTCACCACGGCTTGCAAGGGCGCGCGGCAAATTGTGATGTCCGACGATGATTGCGCCGGTTTCGCCAAACGCGGCATTGCCGAATATGTGATCAGGATGCATATGCGTGTTGATAAGATAACGAATTGGCTTGTCCGTCGTCGCGCGAATGGCTGCAATCAGTTCCCTGCCCTCGGCGGCGCTACCGCCACTGTCGATCACGGCAACCGCCTCTGCACCGACAACAAAACTGACATTGCAAATCTCACCCTCATTCTTGTCGGTCATCATTTCTGCCGCGCCGGCAAAGGCGAACACACCTTCCGCAATCTCTTTAACGGGCAAAACCGTAGCGTGAGCCGATTGCGCCCGCGCCAAGCGGATATGGGCCACTCCACAACACACGAAGAAGGCCCCGGTCTTGAGGACGCTGCGCCGTGTTGGCAGGCTCATGTTTCGTTCCTTGTGCCGGCGAATTTCTCGTTGAACGACCGCAATAAATCCGCTTTGACCTGTTCATTCCGATATTGACGCGGCAGGCGAATATCGAAGGTCCCGACCACATGCGCAGGACGGTCTGAGAGCACTATGATGCGGTCAGACAGCATGATAGCCTCTTGCAGATTGTGCGTCACCATCAAGGCTGTTGTTGGACGCTCCGACCAGACTGACAAAAGCAGATAACGCAGCTGCTGTGCGGTTGACTCATCCAGCGAAACAAAGGGCTCATCCAGCAAAAGGATATCTGGTTCAATTGCCAGCGCTCGCGCAATTGCGGCTCTGCGGGCAAGACCGAGCGAAAGCTCAGCCGGATAGAATGTGCGCATCTTCGAAAGGCCTAGCTGACTGAATAGCGAATCGAGATTTGCACCCCGCAAATCCTTCGGCAATGCCAGCCGCACATTCTGCTCGACCGTTCGCCATGGCAGGAGCATCGGCTCCTGAAACACGGCGCCCATGCGCGCGTTCGAATTGCCCGGCAGTTGAATAGAGCCCTGATAGTCCTGATCAAGCCCAAGCAGGATGCGAAGCGTCGTGGTCTTGCCACATCCGGAGGGACCAAGGATACAGGCAAACTCGTTCTGCCTGACCTCGAAACGCAGGTTATTCAGCACATCAATCGCGCCACCATTCGATGAGCGGAACGATTTTTCCTCGATATTGACCTTAAGCAGCGCGGCGGCGCCAGCGAGTGGATGTGTGTTCAAGAGGCTGCACCACGACAAGTTCTACGAAAAGCATCACAGCGACAAAGGCCAAGGTGTAAGCAAGGATCGCTGCAACATCGAAAAGCTGGAAAAACAGGTTGATCTGGAAACCTATGCCGTCCGATCTGCCGAGCAACTCAACGACAAGCACGATCTTCCAGATCAGTGAAACGCCGGAGCGGGAAGCTGCGGCGATGTAGGGCTGCAACTGTGGAAGGAGGATATGCCGCAAACGATCAAGCGCCCTGAAGCGGTAGACACTGGCCATTTCGGCATAGCGGGGATCAAGTGCTCGTGCTCCTTCGCGCATGGTGACGACTACATTGGGGATCTTGTTGACCGCGACAGCACCGATCGCTGCGGCCTCGTTCAATCCAAACCAGATATAAGCGAGTACGATGATCACGAGGGCGGGTATGTTGAGGAAAAGAATAACCCATGGATTGAAGAACTGGTCGGCGCGTCGATGGCTGCCAAGCAGGACGCCAATCACCGAGCCAACGAACATCGCGATGAAAAAAGACGCCGCAACGCGCCACAGGGTGATTGCCAGATGATAGGGTAGATCGCCGCTCGCGGCCTCTCTGAGGAATGTCTGCAAGACAAGCAATGGCGCCGGAAAGGACCGGCTCGGCCATAGCGTGGCCCCTGCGTGCCACACGATAATAATTACGATGACAGACACCACAACCATCACAGACGAAGTCCATCGCCGTTGTTTCGTTCCGTTCACAGCAAACTTGCCAGTCTGTTGTTGTTCGGTGGAGGCCATTCCCATTTAGTCCTCCTTCCAGAAGGTGCCGGGGGTCAATGCCTTTCCGGGACCGACCAGGCGCTCACCGCCGAGTTTGGCAAGGACAGCGTAGAGCTTTTCCGCATCGCCCTGTTCTGCGTCGATCGTCCGCGCTGGAATGCCTTCCCGGTAGCGGTCGCGCAGCACATCGAGCTCACGGCCCTCGGCCTTTATCACTGGCGCCAGACGCTGCCATTCCTGGTCGGAATCGCCAAGGAGGGCCTTGGCGTCACGACTGGCTTTGATAAAGCCGGCAATCGCTTCCGGATGCGCATCTGCCCATTTCTCATGGAAGATGTAGCCAATGGCGGACGTTGTACCGGCGGCGCCGAGAGCCTTCGCGGCATCGCTTGTACCTATCAGGCGGTGAAAGCCCTTGGCTTCCAGTCTCGCGCAATAATTCCAGAAATTCAGAACTGCATCGATTTCACCCTGCTGTGCCTTTTCGGCGAGCAATGGCGGCGCGCCATAGATGATCTCGTTCTGCGCCGCTAGATCAAGCGATAATTGCTGTTTGGCGAGGCCCTGCAGGAGCAGCCAACTCTTGTCGAGCGGTCCGCCGGCGACGCCAACCTTTTTGCCCTTAAGATCCGAAAGGCTCTCGATAGGAGAGCCATCGCGAACCATCAAAGCACCGACCGAACTGGAATAGGGTACGAAGGTCAGATCCTCACCCGAGGCGCGTTGCCGGGACACCCAAAGCCAGTCACTCACGATGATATCAACGTCTCCGGCCATCATCGCGACATTGGTTGCATCCTCACCGGCAAAGAAGCGCACTTCGACATTCACGCCATGTTTTTCGTCGAGCCTATGGTGCTTGATTGTATCGAGTTCCCAGTTCACGGTGCCGAATTTCAGAACGCCCACGCGAATGGTTTGTGCGGCGAAGCTATTCGAGGCCGCGAAGCAGCCGAGCACGACCACAAGCAACGAAACAAAGCCGAAAAGACGATGATGTATTCCGATCACTATGTCCTCCCAGACATACTGCCGCGTCGCGAACTTATAGCGTCAGCTCTTTAGTAGGGTAAGTGCATTTCCAGCGTGTAACGCGAAGCTTGGGGTGTTCCTCGGTCCACTTTGCAATCTCAGCCGGTGCCAGGAACATGCAATTGAGGAGATTTCCCCTGTTTTCAAAATGCAGGCGTTCTTCCCGGCAGCTCGACGGGTTCGATACAAGACAGATGGTCAAGACGAGATCGATGACATCCATACCGGCACCTCCAATCTTCTGCCAAATCCCAGTCACGACAACAGGATCAGCGGCGGTCGTTGGATTTCTCAAGGTGCCCGATGAGAAACATAGGCTATAATTACGGTTCTGATCCTTCGGCGTCAATCGCAGCGCTCCCGAAAACATCAGTCATCGGCGCGCCGCAATTTCTTCGCCCAACCGATTGACTTATCAGGCGCGACAGGTAACTTTCTGGAAGCATTCTAAACATAATGGACACCGAATAGGTGCCGGTCTTCGTCCAGGGCACCCTTGGCGAACATGAGGAAATGCCATGCGATATTCTATGCTGATGGTCACTGTGTCAGTTGCCCTTCTTTCTGTTACCGGCGCACGCGCCCAGGAGGGCGATGCCACGGCGGGCGCTACGGTCTTCAAGAAATGTGCGGTCTGCCACGTGGCAGATACCGACAAAAACAAGGTCGGTCCTTCTTTGAACGGCCTGTTTGGGAGAACGGCCGGTACACACCCAGGCTTCAGTTATTCGCCTGCAATGGTAGAAGCCGGCAAATCTGGTCTCGTCTGGGACACAGCTAGCCTGCGTGATTATTTGCACGATCCAAAAGCAAAGGTGAAAGGCACGAAAATGGCTTTCCCCGGGATCAAGGATGATACCGAGATTTCCAATCTCGAAGCCTATCTGAAGCAATATTCAAAATAACCGCTCTATGCCGCCGG
>NZ_JBBNAN010000161.1:0-5743 GCF_037994405.1 Phyllobacterium sp. | reverse complement strand
CTTCAGCCAGTCGCCCGTGCGGGGAATTGCCAAACAGCGGGACCGTCACGCTGCACGCCGCGACATCGTTGGCAATCCTGCGGTCAAAGAGGTGTCGTTCCAACGCCCTGGGCCGCCGGCCAATGACGTCCAGCCGAAAAAGCGAGGCATGGATCCAAGGTTTCTGCCACAGACCGTTGCCTATGATGGCCCGGAGAAACCTGGCACAATCATCATCGACACATCGCAACGCTTCCTGTTCCTCGTAGAACAAGGCGCAACCGCTCAACGCTATGGCGTTGGCGTCGGCAAGGAAGGCTTCGGCTGGTCTGGCACCAACACAATCAGCCGCAAGGCCGAATGGCCTGGCTGGAATCCACCTGCATCCATGATCGAGCGAGAGAGACTGAAGGGACATTACATACCGGCCCATATGGAAGGTGGTGTCGCCAATCCGCTTGGCGCACGCGCGCTTTATCTCGGTTCAACGCTTTATCGCATTCACGGCACCAATGCCCCCTGGACCATTGGCCACGCCGTATCCAGCGGCTGTATCCGCATGCGCAATGAAGATGTCACCGACCTCTACGAGCGGGTCAATGTCGGCACCAAGGTGATCGTAAGGTAGCAGTTAGTGGGGGCCGGCACCGGGGGCGGTGCCGGAAAACGGGCAGCGGTTCACACTCCTTGGGCCGCTGCCCTTTTTATTCTGCCGCGTGCTGAAACGGCTTCGGTGCAGGCACACTTTCCGGCTTCGGGCCGCCATAGGCCCAGTCCAGCAACTCTACTGTGTGCACGATCGGCAGCTTCGAACCGCTGGCGATCTGAGTGATACAGCCAATATTGCCGGTGGCGATGAGGCTTGCTCCTGTCGCCTCGATGTTCTTGATCTTGCGGTCTCGGAGCGTGCGGGCGATCTCGGCCTGCATGATGTTGTAGGTCCCGGCCGAACCGCAGCAAAGATGCCCTTCCGCCGGTTCCTTGACGACAAAACCCGCTGCTTTAAGCAAATCCTTTGGCTGACGCGTGATCTTCTGGCCATGCTGCAGCGAACAGGCGGAATGATAAGCAACCGTGAGGCCTGCCGGATGTTCTGGTGCGGGCAAATCGAGGGTTGTGAGATATTCCGTGATGTCCTTGGCCAAGGCAGAAATGCGCGCTGCCTTGTCCCGATAATCGGGGTCGAGCCGCAGCATGTAGCCATAATCCTTGATCGTCGTGCCGCAGCCCGACGCTGTCACAACAATCGCATCAAGGCCGCCTGCGTCAAGCTCGCGCGTCCAGACATCGACGTTGCGACGTGCATCATCAAGCGCCTCTTCTTCCCGGCCCATGTGGTGCACCAATGATCCGCAACAGCGCTCGCCCCTTGGCACGACGACTTCGATGCCAAGCCGCGTCAGAAGGCGGATTGTCGCCTCATTGATTCCGGGTTTCAGAACCGGCTGGGCGCAACCGGTCAGGATTGCGACCCTGCCCTGTCTTGTTGCTTGCGGTGCGTATGAGCCCGCTTCGGCAAAGCGCGATTTCGCCGGGACGGATTTGGGTGCAAGCTCGAGCATCGCCGCCACAGGCTTCAACGCTGAAACAGACCGGAACAGGGGGGAAAACGGACGGCCAAGTCTTGCAGCATTGAGTGCAAAGCGAAAACGGCCGGGATGCGGCAGGACAAAAGCCAGCAAGGCGCGGGTAAGGCGATTCACAGCTGGCCGCTTGTAGGTCTTCTCAATGTGGGCACGGGCATTGTCGACGAGATGCATATAATTGACGCCCGAGGGGCAGGTTGTCATGCACGCAAGGCATGAGAGGCAGCGATCGATGTGCTTGACGATTTGCTCGTCTGCAGCGCGACCGTTTTCCAGCATGTCCTTGATCAGATAGATACGCCCGCGCGGGCTGTCGAGTTCATTGCCCAACGTAACATAGGTCGGGCAGGTAGCGGTGCAGAAGCCGCAATGCACACATTTGCGCAGGATCTTTTCCGACTCGGCGACACCTGGGTCCAGTAATTGCTCGGGGGTAAAGTTTGTCTGCACGCTATACTCCTGCGACCATGCGGCCCGGGTTCAATATTCCGCTCGGATCGAACTGCTGCTTGAGCCGCTTTGAAAGGGCCGCGAGGGGCGCTGGCTGCGGTTCGAATACTGGCAGCGCGGCTCGTATGCTGGTCGGGGCACGAACCAGGGTTGCGTGGCCGCCGCCATATTTGCGGATCAGCGCACGCACGGCTTCGGCTTCCGGCTCGCCTTCCATGCGCAGCCAGACCAGACCACCCTGCCAATCATAGTAAGCATCGACAGCGGCGCCCATGCGCAGGGACGCGACAAGCTTGTAGGCTTCCATCGGCACCATGGAAACCCGCCAGACCGGGCGTTGCGTGCCATCAGCAAACGGCATGACATCGCGGATTTCGCGCCAGAGCTTGCGCGATATATCGCCTGAGACGTCATCGATCACTCCAGCCGATGCCAGCAAATTCTTCAACATGGTTGCGCGGTCAGCAACCGAGGGCGCAAAGCCTTCGAGACGCAGCACAGTTGAGGCATCGCCTTTCAGCGCGCCATTAATGACGCGCCCTGCCACGTTGGCCGGCAAATGCGCGGCGGAAGCCACCTCGCCGCTTGAGCCCATGGCAATTGCCATGGCGCGCGCAGCTTCGTCGTCGGCGAGGCCACGGACGACAAGCGTGGTCTCGGTTTCGGGAGCAGGCAAAACCTTGAAGGTGATTTCCGTCGCGATCCCAAGCGTGCCCCATGAGTTGGCCATCCCCTTCGACAGATCATAGCCGGTCACATTCTTAACGACTCTACCGCCGGACTTGAACAGCTCGCCGCGACCCGAAACCACACGTACGCCCAGCACATGGTCACGCGCCGAGCCGGACTTCAGGCGGCGCGGGCCACACAGATTGGTTGCCAGGAGACCACCGAGGCTGCCCTGTCCGGCAGGCAGCCCTAACAGCGGCCCATAATCCATCGGCTCGAACTGAAATGCCTGGCCATTGGCGGCGAGCAAAGTTTCAAGCTCGGCAACTGGCGTTCCGGCCCTGGCGCTCAAGACCAATTCGTCGGGTTCGTAAAGCGTAATGCCCGAATAGTCCGATAGCGCTATCGTGTGCTCGGTCTGTAATGGACGGCCGAGATCGCGCTTGGAGCCTTGGCCAACGACTTCAACAGGCGCCTGTTCGGCGAGCGCCCATAAAACCGCATCGACGATTTCACCTTCTGTCTTGGGGTTAAAGGTGGTCACGCTCAAAATCTCGGAATGTCGGCAAATGGCACCTGTCCGCGATGCACATACATCCGGCCAAGTTCGGCGCAGCGGTGCAGTTGCGGAAAAACTTTGCCAGGATTGAGCAAATGCTTGTCATCAAAGGCGCATTTGACCCGGATCTGTTGGTTAAGATCAGTTTCATTGAACATTTCCGGCATCAGATCGCGTTTCTCTACACCGACACCATGCTCACCTGTCAACACGCCGCCGACCTTGACGCAAAGCCGCAAGATGTCGGCACCGAAATCCTCAGCCTTATGCAATTCCTCAGGGATGTTCGCATCGTAGAGAATAAGCGGATGCAGATTGCCATCGCCAGCGTGAAAGACGTTTGCGACGCGCAGGCCATATTTCTCCGATAGCTCCCGCATGCCTGCCAGCACTTTGGGCAGCTCTTTTCGCGGGATCGTGCCGTCCATGCACAGATAGTCCGGCGAAATGCGCCCGACCGCCGGAAACGCGGCCTTGCGCCCCGCCCAGAACGACAAGCGTTCTTCTTCGCTTTGCGAGACCACGCAGGTTGTTGCACCATTTTTCCGGCCGATGGCCTCAACCATGCTGATCAGATGATCAACTTCGACCGCGGGACCATCCAGTTCGATGATCAGCAGGGCTTCCACATCGAGCGGGTAGCCTGCGTGAACGAAATCTTCGGCCGCGTGGATAGCGGGCCGGTCCATCATTTCCATGCCGCCCGGAATGATACCGGCGGCGATGACATCGGCGACACATTGGCCGGCTTCCTCGCTTGTCGGAAAGCCCACCATCAATGCGCGCGCAGTGGTCGGCTTCTGCAGGATGCGAACAGTCACTTCCGTGACGACGCCGAGCAGCCCTTCCGAGCCCGTCATCAGACCGAGAAGATCATAGCCTTCGCAATCCAGATGCTTCCCGCCGAGCCGCACGACCTCGCCGGTGATCAGCACCATTTCAAGGCCGAGCACATTATTGGCGGTGAGCCCGTATTTCAGGCAATGCACGCCGCCGGAATTTTCCGCGACATTGCCCCCAATCGAACAGGCAATCTGCGACGATGGATCCGGCGCGTAATAGAAACCCTCATGCTCGACGGCCTTGGTAATGCCGAGGTTGGTCACACCCGGCTGCACCACGGCCGCGCGGTTCGGATAGTCGATTTCCAGGATGCGGTTGAAGCGCGACATGACCAGCAGCACTGCGTCTTCCAGCGGCAGGGCGCCGCCCGACAATGACGTCCCCGAGCCGCGCGGAACCACTTTCACATTGTTTTCATGGCAATATTTGAGGACACGCGAAACTTGCGCCACCGTTTGCGGCAGAACGACCACCAGCGGCAGTTGGCGATAGGCGGTCAGTGCATCGGTTTCGAAGGCACGCATCTCATTGGTGACATCGACCACCCCTTCGCCCGGGACAATGTCTTGCAACGCCGCAACGATGTCCGCACGGCGAGACATGGTCGCGTCATCGGCTTTGGGCATCGTCAATCCGGACATGAAATCTCCCTTTCAGGCGCTCCTCGGCACCACTGGTAAATTATCTTTACCTCTTGTGCTTCAGCCTTGTAAAGATGGCTGGGCCAAACTGTAGCATTTGCACTTGACCTTATCATTCTTCGCCCGAAAGAGTGCGCGCATGAGCGAATTCAACGATATGGAAATCTTTGCGCGCGTGGTTTCTGCCGGAAGCATGTCGGCGGCCGGACGCGAGCTTGGCCTGTCGCCAGCCGTCGTTTCCAAACGGCTGCGACGGTTGGAGGAGCGGCTCGGTACGCGGCTTTTGCAGCGTACGACGCGGCAGATCGCCCTGACCGAAACCGGCCAAGGATATTATGAGCGGGTGCTGGCTATCCTTTCAGGTGTCGAGGAAGCCGAAGCCTTCGTCTCGCGCCGTTCGGAACAGGCGCACGGGATGCTAAAGGTCGCTGTGCCGACAACGTTCGGGCGCATGCATATCGCTCCGCATCTCGAGCCATTCATGCGCGCGAACCCCGACCTTTCCGTCAATCTCGTTCTTGCCGATGAATTCGTCGATATTGTCGGCGAAGGCTATGACCTTGCCATCCGCATCGCCGAACTCTCCGATTCAAGTCTCGTTGCGCGCAAGCTGGCACGTGTGGAGCGCTTTCTTGTCGCTGCACCGCGCTATGTTGCGCAACATGGCGTACCGAAGTCCTTTTCCGACCTTGAAAACCATGTCTGCCTTGCTGCACATAATGGCGATCCCTGGCGGCTTGTCGGACCTTTCGGCGCCGTCATCTGGCGCCCATCGGGCCCGCTGCTTACAAATTCGAGCGAGGTTGTGCGTGAGGCCGTGCTCGGCGGCCTTGGCATTGCGCTGCGCTCGACCTGGGATATCGGGCCGGAACTGGCGTCCGGCCTTCTCGTGCGCGTCCTCGAAGATTACGCGGCGTCACGCAATGTCGCGATCTATGCCGTTTATCCCTCGCGGCAATTCCTTCCCGCCAAAGTGCGGCTGTTCATCGACTACCTGGCAGCGCTTTATGGGCCAA
>NZ_JBBNAN010000160.1:0-2522 GCF_037994405.1 Phyllobacterium sp. | reverse complement strand
ATGACGGTGTGCGTCGTTTTGATGTCCTCGACCAGAAGCCCTTCCGATAGCCCGTTGACCCATGGGGCCTGCAGGCGCATGGCGGTGTCGAAAGCCTGTTTTCCCTTGTCCGTCAGCGCGACGAGTTGCGCCCGCCGGTGGTGCGGGTTGGGCTGGAAGGCGACAAGCCCCTCTTTCTCCAGATCATTGACAATGCGCTGAATGTTCTGGCGGTTCGCCCCCATGTCGCGCGCAAGCCACGCGACCGGCTGCGGCCGGTCGGCTGTGACAATGGTGCCCAGAACCTGCCAGCGGGCGCTCGTCAGGCCAAGGTCTGCGACCAGCCTGTCGCCTGCGGTGAGCATTCGGTTGTTAAGCCTGAACAGGTCGAGAATGAATTCAGTCAAGGCTGTTGCGGCTGGCGTTCGCTTATCGTCGTGCATTTGTCACCGTATACCTATATTGACATGATGATGTCAAGTTACTATTGTATCGTACCCGATTGACATCATACAACCATATCGAATGGAGCCAACCATGCCGATCATGCGCCCAATGGACCCTGCCTTTCCGATCGAACGTCAGATCACCATCGACGTTTCTCCCGTCGTCCTCATCAATCTCTTCACGCTCGACAAGGCGGACGAGCATATCTTCGTCCATGCCTGGCAGGCTGACGCGGACTTCATGAAACGGCAGCCGGGCTTCATCTCGACCCAACTGCATCGCGCGATCGGCGAGAGCCCGGCCTATTTCAACTATGCCGTCTGGGAATCGACCGCTGACTTTCGGGCTGCGTTCACGCATCCGGAGTTCAGGGCAACGCTCTCAGCCTATCCGTCCTCGGCCGTTGCCTCCCCACATCTCTTCCAGAAGGTTGCCGTGCCCGGCATCTGCGTCGCATAGCCTTTCAGATCAAGGCGATGCTTGAACACGCAGAGCTTTCCATTGAAGAGGCGCAGACACTTTCGAAAAGCCAAGTGATAGTGCGCACTGACCTGCGAACGCGACAGATCGGAGACATTATCAGGTTGGTTTTGCATCACTGAGATGATGATTGTTCCGAAAGACGTCAGGCGGCTCGCGTCTAACATTTATGATGACTGCAAGGCTCGAGGCATCACCACAACAAATTGCGAGCGGTCGCTTGCTGAGTACGTCGAAGGGAAAGGTGGTAACGTTCCGCCATACTTGGCAATTATCGAGGCCTTGTCGATCACGTACCGCGAAAAGATGGAAGAATACCTGTATGACCGGCCGGCAAAGAATAACCACGCTTCCTGACGACATGGACAAGAGCAAGATGAAGCGTGCGATTGTTCTCATGCGATGGACGGCTGTTCATCGGGCGACGACAAGATTTGTTCCAAATCCTAGATAAAGATGCTTGTCGCATTGCATGTATAGAAGCGGCCACCTTGACTTCAATCGGCAATGCGCAGGGCTAGCCAATGATCGATCGCCAACACGACCTTCAGCTTGATGTCGCGGGTCGGCATTTTCTCGAGCGAGCCGTAGGCGGTCCGCAGGCGCTGGATTGAATGCGCACACTGCAAATAATTGATTCAAATTATGAAATACTTTACGCACAATATTTCTTTATAAAGGAATTATAATAGCCACAAAGCTCAATTGTTTTTTGCGTATATCTTGAGTAGAAGCCTCTTTGTTTAATTATTACTATGCTATCTAGCTTTAATATTCTCAATTTATATTGCAATTTGACTTGGTGCCATGCACTGTCATCAGGGGGCACCAATCGTCGGAACAATTCCGGCAATTTGTAACTCAAAGCAGGACAGAAGGAGAAGCAGATGGCCACTTTAGAAGGCGGCGCCTACGACGACGTTTTGTTTGGCTCGCGTTTTGACGATTTCATTCGCGCCCATGGCGGTGATGATGTCGTATTTGGCGGCAATGGCAATGATACGATATTTGGGGATGACGGAAACGATCTGTTGTTCGGTGGAAAGGGCGATGATGCCCTCTTCGGCGGCAATGGTTCAGACATTCTCTTTGGGGACCACGGCGATGACGTCCTGAGTGGCGGCGCCGGGGATGACGTCTTGTTCGGCGGCAAGGGGGATGACGTCCTTCTTGGTGGCGATGGCAATGACGTCCTGTTTGGCGATGCCGGAAGCGATGTGCTTCTTGGTGGGGCCGGCAACGACTTCCTATCAGGCGGCGCGGGCGACGATGTTCTCGTTGGCGGTGCCGGCAATGACGTATTCCTGTTCACTGGCGGCGGCGGCAACGACGTCGTGCTTGATTTTACCCCTGGTGAAGACATCCTCCAAATCTCCAGCGGTATTAATGGTCAGGATATCCACTCGGCCGATGACCTGGCCTCCCGTATCACCCAGGTCGGCAATAATGTTGTCGTTGATCTCGGTCATGGCGACTCCGTTACGCTGGTCAACACCAGCTCCGACGATGTCCAGGCTCACCCGGACAGCTATTTCACGGTACATTGATCCAGTAAATAGCGTGCCCAGCCATCCGGCCGGGCACGCCTTTTTCTAATTGTAAATTTGAAAGGGCAA
>NZ_JBBNAN010000159.1:0-5827 GCF_037994405.1 Phyllobacterium sp. | reverse complement strand
CGTACGCCTTGTACTCTCCAAAATACTTCGTAATCGCTGCCGTCAACGACGTCTTGCCATGGTCAACGTGACCAATCGTGCCAATGTTGACGTGCGGCTTGTTACGTTCAAACTTGCTCTTAGCCATAGCTGTCGTTCTCTCGTCATCACAACCGGCCTTGCGCCGGTACCATGTTTGTAGCTCAGACGAGACAGCAAGCCGTCCGTCAGCACAGTCACCCGTTCGATCAGAAGGATCGATCGGGTAGAATTGCCCAAGCTTGCTCGTTCATATGGAAAACACATGAGCGACATACAATGCTCAAGACAAAATCGAAGAGCACCGCATGCGCCAACGCGCTGGGTGCCCTCGCAAATCTGGAGCGGGTAGCGGGAATCGAACCCGCATATTCAGCTTGGAAGGCTGCTGCTCTACCACTGAGCTATACCCGCACATCATGGCGTTCGGTTCCGGCAGTGGTGGAGGGGGTTGGATTCGAACCAACGTAAGCCAAGCTAACGGATTTACAGTCCGTCCCCTTTAACCACTCGGGCACCCCTCCGGTCACTGCCGATGGAACCGCACCATATCGCACTCTGCAAATAGCCTGCCGGACATTCGTTCCGGCTGCTGCTTGCGGAGGGCCTTATGCCGACTAGCCCACGTGGTGTCAACACTTCACTGCAGAAAATGAATGGCTTGTGAAAATTGGCTAAAGAAATATGACGGCAAAGCCGCCAAGCTCCCGAAATTTGCCGACATGTCTGTATCGCGCAACGGGTCAAAAGGGTATATGTCGCGCCATGACCGAACAAAAACCCTCCCGTACCCCCAAAGATTCACACTACGCCACTCTGCGTCGCCAGTTCCGCGACCAGAAGGCCGGCGGCCCGCCGCAAGCCCCGCGCGCGTCGCGCCCGGCTGTCGAGGGCACACAGGCGCCTGAAGGTCTTGTACGCCTCTACGGCCTGCACACGGTGCGCGCCGCGCTGGATAATCCTGCACGCCAGATCAAGCGGATGCTGGTTACCAAGAACGCGCTCGACCGGCTCGAAATCACCGATTCGAACACCCTGCCATTCGACGTCGAAGTGGTTGAGCCGCGTGCGATCGACCGCGAAACCGGTTCGGAGGCTGTCCACCAGGGTGTGATGATCGAAGCCAAGCCGCTTAAAGCTCAATCGCTCAAAGCTCTTCAGGAAAGTGAACTCCTCCTGATTCTGGATCAAGTGACCGATCCACACAATGTCGGCGCCATCATGCGCTCCGCCGTCGCTTTCGGGGCAGGTGCCATTATCACCACGGCACGGCACAGCCCGCAGGAATCGGGTGTCTTGGCGAAAGCTGCCTCCGGTGCTCTCGAACTCATCCCGCATATTGAAGTCCGCAATCTCGCCGACGCAATTGGCGAGTTGCATGAACTCGGCTTCACCACGATCGGTCTCGATTCGGAAGGTCCGCTGGAATTGGAAAAAACGATGTCAAAAGGCCGTATCGCTCTGGTCCTTGGCGCCGAAGGCAAGGGGCTGCGGCAGAAGACGCGTGAGACCGTGTCCCACCTTGCCCGGCTTGACATGCCCGGCGCCATTAAATCGCTCAACGTATCAAACGCGGCCGCAATCTCGCTTTATGCCGCGCAACGCTTCCTGGACGCCAAGCACGATTAATGAAAGAATTGATCCGAATATAATCCGGATCAGCAGTGTTCACCCTACTCCAGGCAGTTAACCCACCATTGGGTTCCGCTTGCGATGGAGTGTGCCGATGCTACGGAATAACAAAGAATCATATGGCTTGGTATCGATTGCCTTTCATTGGATCATCGGCCTGATTTTCCTCGGCCAGATTGTACTCGGCTATCTGATGGTGAGGACGAGCAATTTCACCCTCCAGTTCAGCCTTTACCAATGGCACAAATCCTTTGGGTTCCTCATTCTTGGGCTCTCCATATGCCGCCTTCTCTGGAAGGTCGCGAATCCTCGCCCACGCGACCCTGAAACGATGAGCTCGCTGGAACGCATGGCAGCGCATGGCGCGCATATCACCCTCTATCTCAGCCTGTTCATCGTTCCATTGACTGGATGGGCGGTAGCATCGAGTTCACCACTGCAGATACCGACATTCATGTTCAATCTCGTGGTAATCCCACAACTACCGATCACGATATCCGACAGCGCTGAAGCATTCTGGACCGCGAGTCACGCCTGGCTGGCCTATCTCTCCGGCTTTGTTGCGGTGGCTCACATCCTTGCAGCGCTGCACCATCATTTCTGGAAACGGGACACGATCCTGATGCGCATGCTGAGCCCGAACGCC
This sequence comes from Phyllobacterium sp., assembly GCF_037994405.1. Lineage (GTDB taxonomy): Bacteria > Pseudomonadota > Alphaproteobacteria > Rhizobiales > Rhizobiaceae > Phyllobacterium. The sequence continues at coordinate 3,531 of NZ_JBBNAN010000159.1, read as the reverse complement.
GTCAAAAACCAGAAACGGGCGTTCAAACTGACAGGAAAGTCATCATGAAGACCACTGACGCATTATTGTCCAACTTCATCCGGTTTGGCATGGTCAGCCTCCTTGCCACCTCCCCTATTGTCGCCCAAGCAGACGCACTAGCCGAGGTTGCCGGACGCTATAATATTCAGCCTTCCTCACATGTCGGCTTCACGGTGGCGCAGGTCGGCGGGGGCGGTATTACCGGTGATTTCAAAAAATTCTCCGGCGTATTCTCCCTGAACAAATCCGACATAAGCCAGTCAGTGATCACCTTCACGCTTTATCCGGAGAGTGTTTCCACCGGACAGGCGCGCGTCGAAAGCTTCCTGCGCTCCGATGCGGTATTCGACTCCGCCAATTTCCCGACAATCACGTTCAAGTCGACGCAAATCAAGCAAACCGGTGCTGATACCGCAGAGGTGGCAGGTATCCTGACGGCACGCGGCAAGAGCAGCCCGGCAAGCTTCCAGGCCAATCTTTCGGACCATGGCAAAAATTCCATTACCTTCCATGTCCAGGGAAAGGTCATGCGCTCGCGCTACGGCATGGATGTCGGCACGCCGATCTATTCCAATGTGGTCCAGTTCGACATGACCATCCGCGGCCAGCGCTTATGATGCAGTCGTCCCGAACAGGACATCAGGATCACCGGTAAGCCAGGCGTTATCGAACCTCATACGGTCAATGACCCACACCTCGCCAACCTTCGACAGCGACACATTGAGGATATTCTTGAGCAAGAGATGGCGGCTATGGTCGCCGCGAGGCAGATGTTGCGCCTCGATCAGCACAGACAGTTTAGCCTGCTTCCCGTCATAACTCGTCACGCGCGGATTGGCGATGGAATGGGTGGTGTCAAGCGCGCTGGTCGTCGATAGGATGATATCGGCGATGGCCTGCCGGCCCTCGAAAACGGGTATCGTCACGCCAAGCGTTTTCGCCACCGATGTAAAATCGAGAGTCGCTTCCTCGGAAAATGCCGATTCGAACAATGGCCTGTCGCGAAGATCCTGACCCGCGCCAAACCGGTATAGCGCGTCGGCTATCGCCAGAAAATCCTCCGGCGGAACCGCCAGATATTGGACCTTGTTGCGTGACTGAGACGTTTCCATATGAGCCTCCGGGTTTCTTTGAAACCATGATTTGGCAATATGGCCGCGGTCCCGCAAGAACGCACCAAAAGCATAGGAGCTATCCAGATGCATAGTCATGCGCCTCGTGAAAGGGAGCTGTGCTTCGGCCAATGCCCGGTTCTGATCCGCGAAACCCTGGATTTGATCGCAGCCAAGTGGACCGTTCCCATATTCTTCGCGCTACAGAGCGCGTCCGGCCCGGTGCGCTATGCCGAGTTGCAGCGTCGCCTCGGCGACATAACGCCGAAGGAACTCGCAAAACATCTGCGGAATTTTGAAACGGCCGGTCTGGTGAAGAGAACCGTTTATCCGACCGTGCCGCCGCGCGTGGAATATGCGCTGACCGAACTCGGCGAAAGTCTTTTGCCGAGCCTGCAGACACTCGCCGACTGGGCGATCAATTTTGGCGGCGTGGTTACTCAAAACAGGAAGGAGAATGAGCGGCCTTTGCCAGTTCGCCTGATCAAACCTGCCTGAAAACTCACACGGCCTTCGCGACCGCCCTGCCCGCTGTCCGGCCTGAGAAGATGCAGCCGCCGAGGAACGTGCCCTCCAGCGAATTGTAGCCATGCATGCCGCCGCCGCCAAAACCGGCAGCCTCGCCTGCCGCATAGACACCGGCCAGCGGTTCACCAAAGGCCGTCAACACCCGTGCGCTTAAATCCGTTTCAATACCGCCGAGCGATTTGCGCGTCAGAATGTTGAGGCGCACGGCAATCAAGGGTCCATGCTTTGGATCGAGGATCTTGTGCGGCGGGACGACGCGCACCAGCCTGTCGCCGATATAATTACGGGCGCCACGTATGGCCGTGATCTGCGCATCCTTCGTATACGGATTGTCGACTTCGCGGTCCCTGGCCTCGATCTGCGCCCTCAGCCGGCCTTCATCGATGAGATTGTCGCCGGTCAGTGCATTCATGCGCCGCACCAGATCGGGAAGTTCCTTCTCCACGATGAAATCCTCGCCATTGTCGAGGAAGGCCTGGACAGGTCCAGGCACGCCACCGAGCGCTCGCTTAGCCACCTGCCGCCAGCTTTTGCTGGTAAAGTCGGGGTTCTGCTCCGAACCCGAAAGCGTGAATTCCTTCTTCACGATCGTCTGATTGAGCACGAACCAGGAATAATCGTAACCGGACTTCATGATGTAATCGAGCGTCGACAGCGTATCGAAACCGGGCAGACATGGCGCCGGAAGCCGGTTTCCCTGCGCGTCGAACCAAAGCGACGACGGCCCGGGCAGGATGCGGATCGCATGTTTGGTCCAGATCGGATCCCAATTATGCACGCCCTCGACATAGTGCCACATGCGGTCGCTATTGATCAGATGCGCGCCTGCTCGCTCGGCAACACCCAGCATCAAACCGTCGACATGATCCGGAACCCCGCTGATCAGGTGTTTCGGCGTCCCAAGCCGCTTCGGCCAATTCTTGCGCACCAGATCATGATTGCCGCCGATGCCTCCGCTTGAAACAATAATCGCCTGTGCCTTCAGGGCAAAGGAACCGGCGACAACGCGCGAGCTGGGTTCGCTGCGCTTGACGTCGCTCGGCACCAGGATCTCGCCCTCGACCCCGTCGACGATTCCGGCGCTGCTGACCAACGACGTCACCCGGTGGCGGAAGCGGAATGAAATCAGTCCTTTTTGTTCGGCCTCGCGGGCACGGCGTATAAATGGCTCGACCACGCCAGGCCCCGTTCCCCAAGTGATATGAAACCTTGGCACGGAATTGCCGTGCCCCGTCGCCAGCGAACCCCCACGTTCGGCCCAGCCGACAACCGGAAACCACCGCATGCCTTGTGCATATAGCCAGGAGCGCTTCTCGCCCGCAGCAAAATCGATATAGGCCTCTGCCCACTTGCGCGGCCAGTGATCCTCCTCGCGGTCAAAACCGGCCGAACCCATCCAGTCCTGCAAGGCAAGCTCGCGCGAGTCCTTGATGCGCAAGCGGCGTTGCTCGGGAGAATCGACAAAAAACAACCCGCCGAACGACCGCCACGCCTGTCCGCCAAGGGTCTGCTCCGGTTCCTGATCAAGAATGATCACCCTTTTTCCGGCGTCGGCAAGTTCCGCCGCCGCGACCAGTCCCGCGAGCCCGGCGCCAATGACGATGGCGTCCGCATCATATGCCATACTGAAACCTCCCAATTCCAACAGTCTGACAAACCGCGCAGATTCGTATTACCTTTACGTCAACGTTGTCTGTCAAAAGTCGTGTTTCAGCAAGTTCGATTTGAAGAGCGTCTCCGTCGGCACTCAAAGAAACTAGGGTCAGGATGTACTAATATGATCGAAACGGCGCCTGAAACGGCTAGAAGATGCAGCGCATGTTCCGATCCGGCTTTTCGCCGGATCGAAAAGATACATGCACTTGGAGCA
>NZ_JBBNAN010000158.1:0-9093 GCF_037994405.1 Phyllobacterium sp. | reverse complement strand
ACCAACAGGCCGGAACCGCGTTCAGCTACGAGGCTGGATCTGCCGAACTCGTCCATGAAGAATTGGTACTTCCTTCCAACACGCCGCAATGGCTTCGCGCGACAACCGACGGTCGCACTACGTCAGCTGCGAGCGAAGCGCTGTGGAACGCGGTTGAGGCCTTTGAGAAGCGAGCGGATGCTCAGTTGGCCCGGGAGCTGATCATCGCTCTACCCGAGGAACTGACGCTTGCGGAGAACATCGCACTCGTGCACGAGTTTGTGCGGGACAATCTTACTTCGAAAGGGATGGTTGCCGACTGGGTCTATCACGATAAAGGCGACAATCCCCACATCCACCTGATGACGACATTGCGGCCGCTAACCGAGGAAGGGTTCGGGCCAAAGAAGGTCGCGGTGACGGGAGAAGACGGCGAGCCGGCGCGGATCGTCACGCCAGATCGACCGGGAGGCAGGATCGTCTATCGACTGTGGGCAGGTGATAAGGAAACGATGAAGGCGTGGAAGCTTGCCTGGGCGCAGACCGCCAATCGGCATCTGGCGTTTGCTGGCCATGACATCTGCCTCGACGGCCGCTCTTACGCCGAGCAGGGGCTTGGCGTCATTGCCCAGAAGCACCTCGGTCCCGCCAAGGCGGCTTTGGCCCGTAAGGGCAGGGAGATGTACTTCGCACCGGCGGACCTGGCCCGCCGGCAGGAAATGGCGGATTGTCTTCTCGAGAATCCCGGGCTTCTGTTGAAGCAGCTCAGCAATGAGCGGTCCACGTTCGATGAGCGCGACATGGCCCGGGCGCTTTGTCGGTATGTCGACGATCCCACCGACTTTGCCAATATCCGCGCGAGGCTGATGGCATCGGATGCTCTCATCACCTTGAAGCCGCAGCAGGTCGATCCGGCGACCGGTAAGGCGGCAGAACCCGCTCTCTTCACGACGCGGGATATGTTGCGGATTGAATATGACATGGCGCGCACTGCGCTCGCTTTGTCTAAGCGCTGCGGGTTTGCCGTAGCAGAGTGGCGGGCGACGGCGGCAATCGATAAGGTGTCAACCGGCGCTGCGGGAAAGGGGTTCAAACTTGATCCGGAGCAAATCGACGCGATCCGTCACGTGACGCACGACAAAGGCATTGCTGCTGTCGTCGGTCTTGCCGGCGCGGGTAAGTCGACGCTTCTGGAAGCTGCGCGGATCGCTTGGGAAAGCGAAGGGCGGCGGGTGATCGGTGCGGCTCTGGCGGGCAAGGCGGCCGAAGGTCTCGAGGACAGCTCAGGCATCACGTCCCGAACGCTGGCGTCGTGGGAATTGGCTTGGGCAAATGGTCGTGACCGGCCCGAACGGGGCGATGTGCTGGTGATCGATGAGGCCGGTATGGTGTCGTCGCAGCAGATGGAACGGGTCCTCAAGATCGCCGAGCAGGCACAGGCGAAGGTCGTTCTCGTCGGCGACGCCATGCAGCTTCAGCCGATTCAGGCGGGTGCCGCTTTCCGGGCCATTGTCGAAAGAACAGGTTTTGCCGAACTTGCCGGCGTGCGCCGACAGTGTGAGGCCTGGGCGCGCGATGCGTCGCGTCTCTTCGCGCGCGGTGAAGTTGAAAAGGCGCTCGCTGTCTATGCGCAACGCGGCCATATCACCGCGGCGCAGAGCCGCGATGAGGCGATCGGACGCATTGTTGCAGAGTGGGCGGAAGCAAGGAAGCAGCTCCTGGAAAAGGCGACCGTGGCAGAGGACGGTCCTCGTCTGCGAGGCGATGAGCTGCTCGTGCTCGCCCATACCAATGACGCCGTAAAGCGCCTCAATGAGGCGCTGCGCGCAGTCATGACCGAGCAGGGCGCATTGGCCGAAAACCGCGCGTTCATCACGGAGCGGGGTAAGCGAGACTTCGCCGTTGGTGACCGCATCATCTTCCTTGAGAACGCCCGCTTCGTCGAACCGCGGGCAGACCATCTTGGTCCGCAATATGTCAAGAACGGCATGCTCGGGACGGTCGTTTCCACGAAGGACAACCGGGGCCATGCGCTGCTGTCCGTCTGGCTCGATAGCGGTCGCGGGCTCGTCTTTAGCGAAGGTACCTACCGCAGCATCGATCACGGCTACGCTGCGACGATCCACAAATCTCAAGGAGCGACCGTCGACCGCACCTTCGTGCTCGCCACGAGCATGATGGACCGGCATCTGACCTATGTAGCGATGACCCGTCATCGCGACCGCGCCGATCTTTATGCGGCTAGCGAGGATTTCGAGTCACGGCCGAAATGGGGAGGAAAAGAGCATGTCGATCACGCCGCCGGCGTAACCGGCGAACTTGTCGATATCGGCGTGGCGAGGTTCCGGCAAGGCGAGGATGTGGATCCGAGCCCCTATGCCGATGTAAAGACCGAGGACGGAAAGACGCATCGGCTGTGGGGCGTCAGCCTGCCGAAGGCGTTGGCGGAGAGCGGTGTCGCCACCGGCGATACGGTCAAATTACGCAAGGATGGCGTCGAGCGGGTCACGGTCAAGGTCCCGGTCTCCGACGAGGAAACCCGCAAGGGACGTTACGAGGAGCGTGTCGTTGGGCGCAATACCTGGACAGTGAAGCAGGTCGAAACGGCCCAAGCGCGCCAAGAGCGGATCGAGCGGGAGAGCCACCGGCCGGAATTGTTCAAGGCGCTGGCTGAGCGCTTGTCCCGTACCGGCGCCAAGACGACGACGCTCGATTACCAGGGCGAGGCCAGCTACCAGCTCCACATCAATGACTTCGCGCGGCGGCGCGGCATTGGCCAGCTCGCCGAGGCCGCGGCCGGGATGAAGCAGCGCGTGGCGTGGCGGGGGCGCCAACTGGCGAAGCTGTGGGAGCGGGCGAGCGTCGCGCTCGGATTTGCAATCGAGCGCGAGCGGCGCATGTCCCATGATGATAGCATTGCGGATCTACAGTGTAAGGTCGAACGTGAGGACCGGTCACGCATCGTTGCCGCCGCGGCCCACGATGCGGCAAAGGAAAATTCAACAATGCTGCCAATCCTTGCTGCCGTCACCGAGTTCAAGACATCAGTCGAAGACGAGGCGCGAAGACGCGCGTTGATGGCGCCCTATTATCGGCAACAGCGCGCCGCACTTGCAAAGGCTGCGACGCACATCTGGCGCGATCCCGCCACTGCGGTCAAAACGATCGAAGACCTGATCGTGAAAGGCATATCGGTCAACCGCGTCGCCATCGCCGTTGTTAATAATCCTGCCGCCTATGGCGCGCTCAGGGGATCGGACCGGTTAATCGATCGGCCGCTCGCTTCTGGAAGAGAGCGAAAGCAGGCTCAGCAAGCCGTTCCCGGTGCGACCGTGTGCCTTCGGTCTGTCGGCTCGTCTTATGCGACCGCCTTCGCGGCAGAGAGCCAGTCTGTTCGGCAAGAGCGCAGGAGCATGACCATTGAGATACCCGGACTGTCGAAGACTGCCTGGGACGCGCTCGCGCGGCTGACCGCTGAAGCAACGACGACAAGCAGCCGGTCGCTCGACGGCATGGTCGGTAAGATCGATCTGAAAGTGCGTGAGGAGTTCTCTGCGGTCAGCAGGGCGCTCGACGCGCGCTTTGGACGAAACGCCATCGCGCGCGACGAAAAGGACATCGTCAACAGGGTGGCGCCGTCCCAGCGACAGGCCTTCGAGGCGATGCGCGCGTCGCTCCGGGTGCTGCAGCAGAGCGTCCGGATCGATAGTAGCCTGAAGATCATGTCCGAGCGCCACCTTCGCGCGATCAGCCGGGCGCCTGGTCTCGACATTTAATAAACGAGAAGGAGCAAAGGCTTGGCGGAACTGGGCGATCTCCGCGCCGAGATCCATCGAACTCTAGCCGCACGCTGGGCGGGACGGTCGCCGTGCTGGATGGCAATAATGCCACCCATCCAGCAGCGCCACACGGATCGTTTCATCGAGACCTCAACGAGCAGAGAACGGGTGAAAGCCTTTGTCCGGGCTATCAATCAGCGTGTGCATGAATGAGCGCCGTGTTCTAGCCCAGATGTTACAAGCCCAAGCACGATTCGACCAAATTGCAACGGCTCCTGGTCGCAAACCGCTCTATGATTCCTTGATCCAGAAAATAGTTGATTATTTTAGTCATAATATCTATAGCCGCTTTATACCGACGAGAAAGCTGCTTGACCGGAGCCGCGTCTAAGCGATGGGATCTCTGTTCTTGCGACGAATATGAAGAGGATTTGCGGGGCAATGCGGGCAAGGGCAGACGGGCAAGCTGGAGCGAATAATTTCATGGCGAGCCTGAGGGCACGGGCTCTCTGTTGCATGCTCGTTCTTCTTTTCGGTTTGCCCTATTCCGCAGCAAATGCGCAAGAGGCGGCAACACCGGCTCCGCAGTCGACGGCTCAGCCCGTGCCGCAATCCGAAATAGCAACGGTTCCGGCGGCCCAACCACCTGTCGAGGTGCCGCCCACCAGTCAGAAGGCAGTCGGGGCTCTCCCGCACAATCTGTCACCCTGGGGAATGTTCATGGCGGCGGACTGGGTGGTCAAGGCGGTGATGATCGGCCTTGCATTCGCGTCGCTCGTTACCTGGACTGTCTGGCTGGCCAAAACGCTTGAGCTCACCGGTGCTCGTGTACGCGCCTACCGTGCGCTCAATGCCATTGGAAATGCACGGACGCTGCTCGATGCGGCGCGCGCGCTGGAGGGTAGGGGAGGCCCGGTGGCATCCCTTGTGAACGCCGCTCGGGAAGAGGTGCGCATATCTCTAGACGCGCAAGGCCATGCCAGCGCCGACGGTCTGAAGGAGCGCGTCGCGTCGCGCCTGTCGCGTATCGAAGCACAGGCCAGTCGCCGCATGAGCCGTGGCACCGGATTGCTCGCGACCATTGGCTCGACAGCACCCTTCGTTGGCCTGTTTGGAACGGTCTGGGGTATCATGAATGCCTTCATCGGCATTTCGCAATCGCAAACGACCAACCTTGCAATTGTTGCACCGGGTATCGCCGAAGCCTTGCTGGCAACGGCGATCGGTCTCGTTGCCGCTATTCCGGCGGTGGTCATCTATAACGTCTTCGCACGCTCCATCACCGGTTATCGGCAACTGCTCGCCGACGCCTCGGCAGGCGTCGAGCGCCTCGTAAGCCGCGACGTGGATTTTGCGCTGATACCGAAAGCGCATCACCCCCGCGCGGCAGCGGCAGAGTAGGGGACCGGCCATGGCTGGCGGCATCAGGCACACGGCGTCGGACGACTTGCAGGAAAACCACGAGATAAACGTGACGCCGTTCATCGACGTCATGCTGGTTCTGCTTATCATCTTCATGGTGGCAGCGCCGCTTGCCACAGTGGATATCAATGTCGATTTGCCAGCTTCAACAGCCCAGCCCGCGCCGCGGCCCGACAAACCGGTCTGGCTGACGCTTAAGGAAGACAAATCGATTGCCATCGGCGATGACACCGTGCCGCTGGAGACGCTCGGCCGCTTCCTGGATCAGCGCACCGAAAGCGATAAGGAAACCCGTCTCTTCCTGCGGGCGGACAAGTCCGTGGACTACGGCTCTCTGATGGACCTGATGAACAGTCTGAGAGACAGCGGTTACCTCAAGATCGCGCTGGTCGGGCTGGAAAACGCGCCAGCACAGCAGAGCACACCCAGCGGAACCGCGCAGTAATGATTGCAGCGTCAGCCTCAACGAGGAGAGGGTTCTTTCGCGTTGATTGGCGCGAGATTGGTTTGTGGTCAGCTGCCGGTCTTGTCGTGATCGGGGTTCATGCGGGGGCGGCCTGGTCTTTGAAGAACATTCAGCCTGTCGAACCCGCTGGTGAAGTTGCGGCTGCCGTGATGATCGACATGGAGCCTCTACCAGAGCCGGTCGTCGCCGAGCCCGCCAAAGTGGAAGCGCCTGTCGAGCCCGAACCGGTGAGACCTGAACCTGTCCAGCAGGAGGCGGCTGCCCCAGAGCCGCAGGTACAACCCGAACCGGAACAACAAGTCCAGCCCCCTGAGGAGGTCACGCCGGATAAACCCCAGTCGGACGTAGCCGAGGAAGCGATATCGGAACCGGAGGAGGCTGAGCCTCTCGACGAGCAGACAGAAGACGTGGTCGAACTGCCAAAGGTGGAAGTCCCTCTGCCGGTCATGCGCCCGGAAGCCAGGAAATTCGACGCTCCGAAGAAACAGATTGTCGAAAAAGCTGCACGTAAGCCGGCGAAAAAATTGGAGACAGCGGTTGTCAACGATGCGATGCCGCGCGAGGCAAAGACGCAGTCGACTGCGACAAGCGCTGCATCAGCGAAACAAACTGAAAGGTGGAGTGCCAAGCTCGAAGCCTACCTTAGGCGGCGCACGCAAAGAATGCGTTCGAAAGAGGGAGGCACCGTCAGTATCGCGATCACGGTTACACGTGGCGGAGATATCCTATCGGCTAGGGTCGCCGATAGTTCTGGTTCGCCGCAACTTGATCAGAGCGTTCTTGAAACGGTTCGCCGCGCATCCCCTGTTCCTTCGGCTCCAGATGAAGTGGCAATCTCGAGGCAGAGCTTTACGGTGCCGTTCCGGGTCGAATAATCGGGTAATCGCCAGCTGAGCCAAACGCTGCTACATCAAGAAAGGATGATAGGCCGATTGCGTATCGGCTATTTGCGCGTGTTCCTGCAACAGCCGTGTTGTCTCAACCGCCGAGCACGGCTTTCCAAAGTAGTATCCCTGGCCCAGGTTGCACCCAAGTTCGCAAAGGTGCCGAACCTGATCAAGCGTTTCAATACCCTCTGCCACCACGCGCATGTTCAGGCGATTAGCGATATCCATTATTGCCGCTACGATGATCGAACTGCGGCTGCCCTCGGCCAGGCCGTTGACAAAGGATTGATCGATTTTGATAATATCCACGGGAAAACTCATCAGATGGGTGAGCGAGGCAAATCCAGTGCCGAAATCATCCAGCGCGACGAGTAGTCCTTTTTCACGCAGGACCTTTACAGCTTTGGCGACAAACTGATCGCTGCCGCCCATGAAGACTGACTCGTTCACCTCAAGCATGATGTGCTTCAAAGGCACATTGGCCCGCGCGAAACATTCTTCAATCCTGCCTTGCAAATTGCCACTGCGAAAGTCACCTGTCGTTACATTGATTCCTACGTGCTGAACGGGAAGACCGAGATTCAGCCACTCGCGAATGTCCTTCGCCACATAGTTCAACATTCTTTCGGTAACGCTCGCCGCCACCTTTGCATCCGTGAATGCCGTGGAAAACTGGCCCGCCGAGGTAATTTTACCTTCCTTGGTTGTCAGGCGGACGAGGGCTTCCAACCCAACAATCTCTGCCGTGTCGAGCCGCGCAATCGGCTGATAGTAGGCTGCAATGCGGTCTTCCGCGAGGGCAGAATCGACGTTGCGCACGATGTTGATGCGCTCGATTATCGATGTTCGCAGTTCGGGCCGGAAATGAGCATAGCCGCCTCTGTCCGTTTCTTTTGCGTGATAAAGGGCAAAGTCGGCATTCTGCCGGATCGTATTGGCCTCTGTCCCGTCCATGCCGAACAACGCGCCCCCGATTGTAACGCTGGCAATCATTGTCTCAATTCCGGATGCGATATGCGCTTTTGTTCTGCGCAGAATATCGGCGGCTGCCGCTGTCAAATCCTCACTGGTCTTGCAGGCATCGATGATGACCGCAAATTCGTCGCCTCCCAGCCTGTAAGCGCTGGTGGACGGTTCGCCGGAAGCGAGCAAATTGGCAACACTCTTTATTAGGCGATCGCCGGCAAGATGTCCCATAGTATCGTTGACTGACTTGAGATGATCAATATCAACCAGAAGGAGGCCGAATGGTGTATTGGCGGAAATGCGCTCACGCAGCATTTCGTCAAAACGGCCGCGGTTGGACAGACCAGTCAAGGCGTCAAAATAGGCGAGCTTGTAGTCGCGGGCCTTCACCTCTTCGTGTTCAATAGCTATCGCACAAAGGTGGACGCAGGTCTGCACTATGCGCTTTTCAAGTTCGTCCGGCCCCTTGATCGATTTGTAGTAAAAGGCAAATGTGCCGACGACCCGATCCTCCCTGGATTTTATTGGAGTAGACCAGCAAGACCGAAGGCCGAGAGGCAGCGCAAGATCCTTGAAGTCCGCCCACAGCGGATCAGTCGCAATGTCGGGCACGATGACAGATTTGCCGAGAAAGGCAGCCGTTCCGCATGATCCCACAGACGGTCCAATTTCCAGCCCGTCAAGGGCCTCCGAATAGCTATTTGGCAGACTGGGGCTCGCCAAAGGATGAAGCCGCCCGTCACTGTCCACAGTTAGGATGGAGCAGATTATTCCCGGAACCAGATTCTCGACCCGGCGACAAAGCACATTCGCAACGTCATCCAGTTTATCACGACAAGCGACAGCTTCCAGTATTTCATTCTGGATATGGAGCAGGAGATCGCTTACGCCAGGCTTCATATTGCTTCTCCGAAATTACCTCCGTGTGCCAATCAGTTCTTGCGTTGCCTACAACTCCCTTGCGAGCGCGATCAATTGAACCTGATCAAACGACTGTCGTTCCGACTGAATTATAATGAGGCAAGAATTATAACGATTCCGTGAAGAAATCATAGTAATGGCCCCGCTTCGGTCGATGGACCACCATCACAGGTGTTAAAGACAAACGCTTGGGTTGCGCGTCCGTGCTGCCTGCATCTCGTTCTTGATGATGTCCGCAATTCGCTCCGCCATCATGATCGTCGGAATATTGGTGTTGGCGCAAGGTATGCTCGGCATGAGCGAGGCGTCGCAAACGCGCAGATTTTGAACCCCGTACACTTCGCCGGATGGCGAGGTGACCGCCATGGGGTTGTCTTCGGAACCCATCCTGCACGTCCCGGACGGATGCCATGTCCCGCCCACATATTTGCGGACAAAGGCAGTAAGCGCATCATCGTCATTGATAAGGCCATCGAGCGTAACCCCGAGTGTGACGATGGCATGAATGAGGTTCTTGCGCAGGGGACCGGCGTGGTCGAGCATCGTGGCTAGGGCACCGCGTTGAAGCGCATTGAGCAGGCCGGGTGCTGCAACTTTGGCGACGCGCGGCGAATAGCTTGAAGGAAAAACGGTATCCCGGAAGCCATTCATCAATGGATCGGCCAGTGTCCGT
>NZ_JBBNAN010000157.1:0-4253 GCF_037994405.1 Phyllobacterium sp. | reverse complement strand
CCAACCCGGCAAAATCGAAGATCTTGCGGTCGAGCAGATGGCTCGGACGCGTGTTGGCGAGCGCGCGGATCATCGTCTCCTTGCGGCCCGGCATGCGCTTTTCGATGTCGGCCAGCATGGCCTTCATCATGTTACGCTGCAACCCGTCCTGACTGCCGCAAAGATCGCAGGGGATGATCGGGAACTGCATCGCGGCGGCAAACTTTTCCAGATCGTCTTCGGCGCAATAGCTCAAGGGCCGTAGCAGCATCAGGTCGCCTTCATCATTGAGCAGCTTTGGCGGCATGGCAGCGAGCCGGCCGCCGTGGAAAAAGTTCATCAGGAACGTTTCAAGAATGTCCTCGCGGTGATGGCCGAGCACCAGCGCCGAACAGCCCTCCTCCCGCGCGACGCGGTAGAGATGGCCGCGCCGCAGCCGTGAGCACAATGAGCAATAGGTCTGGTTTTCTGGTACCTTGTCCGTAACGATCGAATAGGTGTCGCGGTATTCGATGCGATGCTCGATGCCATTTGCCTTGAGAAAATCCGGCAGGATGTGCTTGGGGAAATTCGGCTGGCCCTGATCGAGATTGCAGGCGAGCAAGTCGACCGGCAGCAGCCCGCGCCATTTGAGGTCGAGCAGCAGTGCGAGAAGCCCGTAGGAATCCTTGCCGCCGGAAAGACCGACCAGCCAGCGCTCGCCGGGCTTGACCATAGCGAAATCCTCGAGCGCTTGCCGCGTGTTGCGCAAGAGCCGCTTGCGCAGCTTGTTGAATTCGACAGTGGACGGCACACCGAGGAACATCTGGTGACAACCGGCAGCATCGCTCAAATCTGGCTCATGAATGGTCATGTGAACACCTCATTGCGCCTTCATTGCCTCGCCAAGCGCTGCAAGGCAAGTCTAGAGCGGAGAACATTCAAATGGGATCAGTTCTATCATTGCCCGAACACCGACCAGCCCGTGCGCTGCGCCAGGAGCTCAAGCGCCGCCGAACCAAGCAGAGAATTGCCGTTCTCATTCAGCCCGGGCGACCAGACGGCGATCGAGGCCTTGCCGGGGGCGATGGCAAGAATGCCGCCGCCGACACCGCTTTTGCCCGGCAGACCGACGCGATAGGCGAAATCACCGGAGCCGTCATAGTGGCCGCACATCAGCATCAGCGCGTTGATGCGGCGGGCACGGCCCGGCGAAACGACGCTGCCGCCATTGAGTGGATTGCGCCCGGCGCAAGCGAGATAAAGCCCGGCATGGGCCAGTTGGCGGCATGACATGGCAACTGCGCAGTGGTGGAAATAGACGCCAAGCACGTGCTCGACCGGATGGTTGAGATTGCCGAATGCGCGCATGAAATTGGCCAGCGCGACGTTGCGGAAGCCGGTCTGCGTCTCGGAACGCGCGACATTGTGGTCGATGGCAATACTCTCATCGTTAGAAAGATGGCGGATGAATTGCACGATCTCGCCGATAGCTTCCTTGGGCAGGTGACCGGCAAGCACCACATCGGCGACCGCGATGGCACCGGCATTGATGAACGGATTGCGCGGCTTGCCCTTTTCCTGCTCGAGCTGGACGATGGAATTGAAGGCATTGCCCGATGGCTCGCGCCCGACACGCTTCCACAAGCCGTCGCCGATGGTGCCGAGCGCCAGGGTCAAGGTGAAGACCTTCGAGATACTCTGGATCGAGAAGCTGGTTTCAGCATCACCGGCCGCATGGACCTTGCCGTCAGTCGTTACCAGCGCGATGCCGAATTGCTTCGGGTCGACCGTCGCGAGCTCCGGAATGTAATCGGCAAGCTTGCCCTCGCCGATCCTGTCGGCAAGATCACGATAAACGCTGTCAACGACATCCTGAAGATCAGTCATGTCCAGGCTCCGGTTAGGTCAAAAAAAAGCCGCCCAAGATTGCTCCGGGCGGCCTCTTTTAAATCTGAAAACTGATTAACGCGAATAAAATTCGACAACCAGGTTCGGTTCCATCTGTACAGCGTAAGGCACATCGGAGAAGGCCGGAACGCGGTTGTACTTGGCAACCATCTTGTTGTGATCAACTTCGAGATAGTCAGGAACATCGCGCTCAGCCAGCTGAACCGATTCCAGAACGATCACGAGCTGCTTCGACTTCTCGCGCACTTCGATCACGTCGCCGGCCTTGCAGATGTAGGACTGGATGTTGGTGCGGCGGCCGTTGACGTTGACGTGGCCATGGTTGACGAACTGACGCGCTGCGAAGATCGTCGGAACGAACTTGGCGCGGTACACGATCGCATCCAGGCGCGACTCGAGCAGACCGATCAGCTGTTCGCCGGTGTCGCCCTTGCGGCGAGCGGCTTCTTCATAGGTCTTGCGGAACTGCTTTTCCGAAATGTCGCCGTAGAAACCCTTGAGCTTCTGCTTTGCACGCAGCTGCACACCGAAGTCGCTGAGCTTGCTCTTGCGGCGCTGACCGTGCTGGCCCGGGCCATATTCACGACGGTTCACCGGGGACTTCGGACGACCCCAGATGTTTTCGCCAAGACGGCGGTCAATTTTATACTTGGACGATTCGCGCTTGCTCATCGCATTTCCTTTCAAACAAATACGAACCGAAGTTCACACTTCGATTCAAGGAAACGCGCCCTCCTCTGCCTCCTGTTTGTGAAGACTGACAGAATGATTCACGCACGCTTTGCGAAATCACTCACGGGACACGTCAAATGAAACGCAGAGCTGTTAAGCCCTGCGCTGGGGTGGCTTCTAGTGTGAAGGTTTCATGATGTCAAGCGCAAGGCGCATGTTTCAGCGGATCACATAAATTGAAACCGATGCCACATTTGAGACGTTAGGGTGGACGCTCAACAGGAGTAGAGCCGGTAATGACCCTATTCTCGCGGCAGTCACGTTTGTCGACATTCGTTCTTCTATCCCTTACCGCCTGTATTGCAAGCACGATCCTCATCAGTTCTGCGGATGACGCGGATGCACGGCACAGGCGAGGACATCGCACCAAGGTCGTACGCCCGCCGTCCACGCCGGTCGTAGCATTGCCAGCCGTTGCGCCGATACCGGAGGCCAATCCACGCGCGGCCGCTGCACCGGAAACGCCCAAGCCCGAAGAAAAGCCAGCGGGCGAAATGCAGAAGGCTGATCCACAGACAACGCCCGTTCCTGAGCAAAAGCCGGCGCCGGAAGCCAAACCGGCGGAAAAGCCAGCAGAACCGGCCAAACCGGCCGAGCAACTCGGACCAAACCCGCTGCCGAAAGATGGTGTCGCTGACAAAGACGAGCAGAAGACAAACCATGAGGAAAGCATCGAAAAGGCTGAACCATCAACCTCGCCGGATCGGGTTTACCAGAATGCCTGTCCTGCCATCATGAACGGCGAGGTTCAGGGAGAGATCATTCCACCCCTTTCCGAAGGCGTCTGCGGCGAGCGTTCGCCATTGAAGATAACAGCTATCGGCAAGGACAACCCCGTCAAGCTGGCCGCCCCCATCACCACGAATTGCGCCATGGCCGGCTCACTGGCGAATTGGGTGGTCGAGGTGCAGAAGGAAGCGCAAAAGGATTTCGGCGCGGAAATCGAGACCATCACCACCGGCTCGGACTATCAGTGCCGCAAGGTTAATAATGGCCATAAGGGCCGGGTTTCTGAACACGCATTCGCCAATGCGGTCGACATCGTCGCGTTCAAATTCAAGAACGGCAAGACCACGGAACTGCAATCAGGATGGAAAGGCAGCCCGGAGGAGCAGACATTCTGGCAATCGCTGCACAAGGCGAGCTGTGAGCGCTTCATGACGGTGATCGGGCCGGACGGCGATGCTGCGCATCAAGGCAATCTGCATCTTGATCTTGGGTGCCATGGGAAAAGCTGCACAGCGCGCATCTGCCAGTAACAGAGTGCGCGCCGCGCTTGGTAGTTGAACTAATGTTTGGTCTTCTTCTTTGGCAGGTTCTTGCGGTCGGTCTCGGCGAACTCCTCAAGCTGCTTTTCACTCATCGAGTCATACATGCTCCTGGACGCACCTTTGAGTTCACTCTTTTTGGTCTGACCGCGTTTGGCGGAAAGCGCCGCACCGGCAGCCTTTTGCTGGGCCTGGGATTTTGCAGGCATTGTTTTTCTCCCTGTGAAATGTTGCACAGGAGAGAAAACGCAAAGAGTGGGTGGGGGTTCCAGCTCGTTCAAGCGTTGATGCCGATTATCCCTCCCCTTGCGGGAAAGAAAGCGATTTAGCCTCTTTGCTAAATCCTAGGGGCAGTTCAACGCGGGCAAATCCCCTCTCTTGCGA
>NZ_JBBNAN010000156.1:0-6874 GCF_037994405.1 Phyllobacterium sp. | reverse complement strand
TTATTGGCCTGCTCGGGGATCTTGACGCGCTCAAGATAATGCATCGCAACCTCGTCGGCCTTCTTCTTCGGCATCTTGCGCACCCAGATTGGTGCCAGCGTGCAATTTTCGAGGATTGTCAGATGCGGGAACAGATTGAAGTGCTGGAATACCATGCCGACTTCGCGGCGCACCTCGTCGATCTTCTTCAGATCGTTGGTGAGCTCAATCCCATCAACCAGGATCTTCCCGCTCTGATGTTCTTCCAGCCGATTGATACAGCGGATCATGGTGGACTTGCCTGAGCCGGACGGGCCGCAAGCGATGATGCGCTCGCCGCGCATCACATTGAGGTTGATGTCCTTCAGGACGTGGAAATCACCATACCACTTGTTTACACCCGTCAACTCGACAGCGACTTCATCATTCCGCGAAGTCAGCTGAAGACTTGGGTGGTTCGCGACGGATATCGTCATGTAACCTCTCAATAACCGATGTGACTACGCCGCTCCAGGAAATCGGAGAACCGGGCGAAGGAGAAGGAAAGCGCGAAGAAGATCGCACCAATGAACAGGAAAGTTTCGGCTGCTGGAGATGGCCACACTGGGTCGGCCAATGCCGCCTTGCCGGAACTGATAAGGTCAAACAACCCGACCACAAGCACCAAGCTTGTGTTCTTGATCATCACGATGATTGTATTCGCCAGCGCCGGAATGGCGACGCGGATTGCCTGTGGCAAAATCACCAGCTTTTGCGCGCGCCAGAACGAGAGGCCGAGAGCTTCGGCAGCCTCATATTGCCCACTTGGAACGGCTTGCAGTCCGCCGCGGATCACCTCCGCCAAATATGCCGATGCAAACAGCGTCAGGGCGACCAACGCACGCACAAACTTGTCCGGCAGGAGATAGTCCGGCAAAAATAGCGGAAGCATGATTGATGCGACGAACAGGATAGACAGCAGCGGCAATCCACGAATTCCTTCGATGAAGGCCACGGCGATGATCCGCATCGCAGGCATCGTCATCGAGCGGCGTGCAAGTGCCAACAAGACGCCTATGGGGAAAGCGACCCCAATGGCCACAACGGTCAAAATCAACGTCACTGGAAGGCCGCCCCAGGTTGATGTGGGAACCGTTGCCAGCCCGAGACCGCCACCCATCAGCCATCCGACGAGCGCCAAGGCCGCGACCCAAAGTTGCAACAGTCGTGGCGTCCAACTGGCCGGCCGAACCGACCAGGCGAGGAGTGCAATGATGAGCACACACACCAATGCCGGACGCCAGCGCTCGTCGAACGGATAGATCCCGAAAAGCAATTGACCGGATTTTGCATAAATGAAACTCCAGCAAGCACCCGACACCGCACGGCAGGCATTGGGATCAGGGTCGAATAAAACCGCGTCCAAAACGAACCACCGAAACATTGGAGGCACCACGGCAAACAAACCAGCGCCAAAAATTATGCTCAGTATTGCATTCAACGGCGTGTCGAAGAGGAGCTTGACCGCTTGCCGAACCTTGTCGGTGAATGCTCCTGATGAGATGGTAGGCACGATTGGCCGCCCGGCAAGTTCTGCCGACAACGATTTCATATCATCGCTCCACTATTGCGATACGACGGTTGTACCAATTGGCGACAGCCGACAACGTCAGGTTCAGGGCAAGATAGACGCCGAGGATGATGAATAGTCCTTCGATAGAATGGCTCGACTTGCTGATGGTCGTGTTCATGACGGCCAGGAAGTCGGGATAGCCAACCGCAATCGCAAGCGTCGAATTCTTGACGACGTTGATGTACTGGCTGTTCAGAGGAGGCAGGATTATGCGCAAAGTCTGGGGGATGACGATCAGTCGTAATATCCTGGTTCGGGATAGGCCGAGTGAGCGGCCGGCGTCCCATTGGCCCTTGCCGATAGCCAATACGCCGCCTCGAACGATTTCAGCAACAAACCCGCTGGTGTAGATCGTCAAACCGACGAGAATTGTGCTGAGTTCCGGTGTCAGCCCAATCCCGCCCCGGAAACTAAAGCCCGTAAAGACGGGCCAATCGACCTTGATTGATGCCTTTGTTGCCCAGAAGCCGAGCACTGCTGCACCTAGCAGCGCAACGATGGCGAACCACTCTATGCGACGAGAGAACGTGCGGACTACACGCGCACCGATCAACAGGCTCGTAAGTCCAACGAGACCCCATCCGACCGACTGCAGGCTGACATCAAAGGCCGGCATCACGAGACCACGCATTGACACATAGACGCCGGGCGCAAGATTGACGGCTTGGCCAATTGGCGGAAGAATCTTCCACCACAGCGAATAGAGAAAGATGAGCAGGACAATTGGGGGCGTGTTGCGTGCAACTTCGACCCACACCTTGCATGTACCTGAGGCAAGCGGATTGCTGCTTAACCGCGTGATCCCTAAGATCAGGCCTATAATCGACGAGAAGATGATGACCAGCGCCGAAATAAGGATTGTGTTCGCTATTCCGACGATGATCGCCCAGTAGTAAGGATCACGTGATCCGTATGGCAGAATTGACTCGGATATCACGAGCCTTGACGGCATCGTGAGGAAGTCAAACCCTATCGGAATGCCACGGGCCTCCAGATTGGCGATAGTCGTGGTAAAGAGGAGAGCCGTAATCCCAACGAGCGCGAATATCAAAACGCCCTGAATAGCGATCGCCCTTGCCTTCGCGTCGTTGAGCATCTAGCCCTCCTGTTTCGTGACCATTGACGCCGATACGATCAGTTCCACGGCAGCGGGTAGTTCAGACCGCCGTCCTTGGCGAGAGCGTTCATGCCGCGTTCCACCTTCAGGGGACTGTTCATGCCGAGATTGTTGTCCCAAATTTCCGCATAGTTCCCCATCTGTTTGATGACGTTGTAGACCCACTTGTCGTCAAGTCCGATCGGCTTGCCGAAACCAGGCTCCTCCCCCAAAACACGCTTCACTTCATCGCTTCCCGTCTTGAGCTTCTCGTCGATGTTTTTCGAGTCGATACCGTTAGCCTCGGCCCAAAGCAACGCGTTGACCGTCCAGCGGACGACGTCGAAAAGTTGGTCGTCGCCGCGGGCAATGGCGACGCCGTTTGGTTCGACGGTGTGTCCAACTCTTATGATGGCGTAATCGTCCGGGTTCTTGGCGACCGAAGCACGTTGGCCAGCCGCGGCGGTCCCGTCAGTGACGTAGCTGTCGCAGCGTCCCCCGAAGAAGGCATCCCGTGCCTGGATCGTGGAGTCGAAGTAGACCTTCTGCATCGATATGTTGTGCTCGTCTTCGGTCTCCTGGATTGCAGTCTCCGTGAGGCTGCCGCCACCTTGCAGGCACACCGTCCTGCCATCCAGTTGCTTGGGATCAGTGATGTTGTCGGCCTTTCGAACCAGAAGCCCGTCGACATCGTAGAGCGTGAGCCACACAAAGCGGACGACCATATCGCGGGTGTAGGTCAAGGTTGACGTACGGGAGAGGATATCGATCTCGCCCGTCTGCAGCGCTGAGAACCGCTGGCCTGCATTGAGGGGCACAAAACGGATCTTGTCCTTGTCGCCCAGAATCGCGACTGCAAAGGTGCGGCAAATGTCGGAGTCGAAGCCACGGTAATAACCTTTCTCGTCCGGCCGCGAGAGCCCTGGTACGCCTTGGCTCGCGCCACAGCTCACATAGCCGCGCTCTTTGATCTTGTTGACGACCGTTTGGGCTCCTGCCGACGCTCCGAGTAGGGCCGAAGCGGCGATTGCGACACTTGCTACTGCCAGCGATTTGAATGTTCTCAGTTTCATGTCCATGTTCCCTTTTTTTGTTGATTTGATATCTAGATCCCCTGCCGGATGGACGGCGTGAGAGGTTCCACCATTTCGGCTTCCATGAGCCGAAATGCCTTTTCCAGATCGGCCAACAGGTCGTCGACGTGCTCCAAGCCGATACTGAAGCGGATCAGGGGGCCCTGCTCGATGGTTCTTGTCACTGTGCGAACCGGAGGCGGATCCATCACAGCCACGATGCTTTTCGTGCCGCCCCAACTTGCCCCTATGCTGAAGAACTCCAAGGACTCGATCACCGATGCAAGGTGCGGGCGCGTCCACGATTGTAAAATCACCGAGAACAATCCCGATGATCCCGAGAAATCGCGCTGCCATAATTCGTGCCCGGGATGGGAAGGAAACGCCGGGTGAAGGACCCTGACGACCTCAGGGCGTTCCTCGAACCACTTTGCAATCGCCAGAGCATTCGATTCTGCCCGATCGAGCCGTACCGGAAGTGTCTCAATACCCCGCATGACGAGAGAGCAGTCTTCCGGTGAAACACCATAACCTAGATAACGTGATACATCCCGAAGGCGTCGGTAGAGGATTTCATCGCGGACAGTGACAGAGCCCATCAGCACGTCCGAGTGTCCCGCAATATACTTCGATATCGCGCAGATGGAGAAGTCTATACCCATCTCGAGAGGTTTGAACCGAAGCGGGGTCGCCCATGTATTGTCAGCAGCCACGCGTGAACCGTTTGCCTGCGCGGCGCTTGCAATCGCCGCCATATCTTGAATTTCCATCGTTGCCGAGCCAGGCGATTCAACCAGGACCAGCTTGACGCGGTCGTCTAGAAGTGCCGCGATCTCGCCCCCGACTAGCGGATCGTAGTAGACGACTTGAATTCCGAGAAATGACAGAAAGTTGTCGGACAGTGTCCTTACCGGGTCATATACGTTGTCCGGTAGCAGCACCTGATCACCAGCTTTCGCCACCGCGAGAATTGTCAAGACAATGGCGGCAAGACCAGACGGCACTACGTGAGACGTAGCTCCATTTTCGAGCGACGCGATCCGAGCTTCGAGCGCCCTTGAAGTTGGCGTGCCGTACAGTCCGTAGGAATAGCCGTCGTAGAAAGTCTCACGCCGGCGTTGGTAGGCCTCGACTGTGGGGAACACCACCGTAGACCCGCGGAAAACCGGAAAGGTAAGGCTTTGAAAGCCGAATGGGGCTGGGGCGTCGTCCGATTGCAGGCATCTGGTGTCGTCGTGCATGTTAAATCCCTTGTCTACTTCCGACAGTAGACTTGTGATAGACACGCCACAAATGCATAGTGGTCACCAAATCATTCATCCAGGTTATAATGAATTCCCATGAATCTAGCCCTGATCGAAGTGTTTAGTGCAGTCATGAAAACGGGCTCGACAACAAGGGCCGCCACCCTGCTGGGAATTTCACAGCCCGGGGTCAGTCGTGGTTTGAAGCGGCTCGAGGACACGACCAAACTCAAGCTGTTCGAACGGTCTGGTCCACGGCTCACGGCAACGCCTGAAGCACTACTGCTTTACCGCGAGGTTCAGGCGGCCCATGCTGGCCTGGACAGGTTGCGGCAAGCAGCCGCGCGGATCCGGGAAGTGGGAACGGGTTCGCTCAAGGTCGCGAGTTCCGCTGCCCTTGGCCTCAGCTTCATGCCGCGGGTAATCGCGAAGTATTTGAAACGCCGACCTGCCGTGTCGATAACTTTCGAAATCGCTGGTTCGTCTGCAGTGCGTGATTTGGTGGCAAGCGGCTTATTCGATTTTGGGCTATGTGCGGACGAAATCGATACGACCAATCTCGTCGCCGAGCCTTTCATCGAAAGTTACGGCGTATGTGTGTTTCGGCAAGGTCACGCCCTGGAGAGCAAGCGGATCGTGAGCCCGAGTGATCTCCATCAGGAGCGCCTGATTTGTCTCGCGCCTGAGGACACTGCCCGAAAACAGCTCGACCGCCATCTGGCTGCCGCGGGTGTTTCGCCCCGCATGATCGTGGAAACGCAATTCTCGGCCACTGTCTGCCAACTGGCGATAGAAGGCGCAGGCGTGGGGGTCGCCAACGTACTTAGCTATGTCTCGGAGGGGTATCAAAATGCAGGACTCATTGCCCGCCCCTTGGTTCCCTCCGTCAACTTCGTGACCCTACAAATCGTTCCGCCACAAAGGGCAAGATCGCGACTCGTGGATGAGTTTGCGGCGGACCTCATTCAAGAACGCGATAAACTCCTGCAGGAATGCAGCCAGTACCATCCCGACGGAGTTCTGTGACACAAGACTCTACGATCAAAAAGAGGGCTGCTTCCTTTTTCGCTACCCCAAGACAACGACCGTCGTACCGATGCCGACTTGGTCGTAGAGTTCGATTACATCCTGGTTTCTCATGCGGATGCATCCGTTTGATACGGCTTTACCGATCGACCAAGGCTCTATGGTGCCATGGATACGGTAGTACGTGTCGCGCCCATTGCGATATAGATATATCGCCCGGGCACCCAATGGATTGTTTGGGCCCCCATCCACACCAACCGAGTATTTCCCGTACTTGCCGGGCTCGCGCTTGATCATATCTTTCGTCGGAATCCAACGCGGCCAGACGGCCTTTCGCCCCACGACCGCTTCACCCGACCATTCGAGACCCGCGCGGCCGACTCCAATGCCGTAGCGACGGGCGCTGAACGGACTTTCGATAAAGTACAGAAATTTGTCCTTCGGATCGACGACGACCGATCCAATTGGCAGATCTGTCTCATACTCCACGCTTTGGGGAAGGAATATTGGGTCCAGCTGAAACTTTCTTGTCTTCGTCTGTCCCACGGCGGTTCCGGGCGCAAGCAACGTTGCCGCAAATCCTACAGTGAACAACCGTCTGGTAATCATGACATTCTCTTTATCCTTGTCTGTTTGAACTGTACTGAGAAGCGCACAGTCAGACGCGAGGAGCCTTCCTAAGAACATCAGGAGGCCACGAACTGGAATGCAGCGTCGTCTTTTTGGGCAACGGCAAGTCAGTTTCAAAGCGGTGGATTAACTTGGCTTCGAGAGGGCCACACCAGCCGCCGTGGCGAGCCAATTTTCGTGAAGAGCAGTCGAATCCGGCGCTGACCATCGACTT
>NZ_JBBNAN010000155.1:0-15148 GCF_037994405.1 Phyllobacterium sp. | reverse complement strand
CTCGTTGATCTATCTCGCCCATGCAACCCAGGTCCAGAATGGTTCAGCCAAGACATCGATCTCCACAATCCCGCTGTTTGCCGGGAATGTGACCTGGACGAAGGGTAAGCCAGAATAGCATTTTCTGAAGGCGAATCTTGTCGTTGGCGCGTCCAACGTTGATTTTGTAGCATCACCTAATATTGGTGGTGCACTGACGCCCAAATTCCTGATCATTCATTACACCGCGAGCGGGCCGTCCGCGGACATTGCCAGATATTTTTTCGGAACGTTCGGCCAATGTATCGGCGCATCTGGTTGTACGGCGCGATGGCTGCATCACCCAATGCGTCCCCTTCAATGTCGTTGCATGGCATGCAGGCAGAAGCCAATGGATCAGCAGGAATGGCACAAGGTTCGCGGGGCTGAACAGCAACTCGATTGGCATCGAGATCGAGAATTGGGGGCCTCTCCACAGGAGTGGAGGCAGCTGGGTGTCCTGGACTGGAGCTGGCGTTGACGGATCCAAGGTCATCGAAGCTGGGCATAAGTTCGGCGTCCCAGATGGGGCTGGGAGATCTTTACCGATGTTCAGATTGCAACGATCGTGTCCGCCGCGATTCTGGGGAAGGATGATATAGCTCCGGGCCGGAGATCCGACCCTGGGCCCGCCTGGGATATGAATGCATTCAAAGCGAGGGTGCGAGGCGAGGCCGATTTGGGTGACGCCGTCATGGTGATCCGCTCGAGTAATGGTTTGAATATCCGACAGGGCCCCGGCGCTTCGTCCCCAACAGTCACAGAAATCCTTGCCGACGGGACAAAGGTTATGGTGCATGCGGCGAGCGGTAAGTGGCGGTATGTGTCCGTGCTGACGCCGGCCGGGGAGCCCGTTTTTGGGTTGGGTCCATGGCGACCGGTTGCCCGAACAGTGAGATGGAAGGGAGGCGCTAGATACCCTTTACAAAACTATCCAGCACCCGCTTTTGTCCCGCCTTGTCGAAATCGATCGTCAGCTTGTTGCCTTCGATCGATGAGACATTGCCGTTGCCGAACTTGATGTGGAACACGCGGTCGCCGACATCGAAATTCGATGGCGTTTCGCTGACGGATTTCGCCACCAGTTCCCCGTCGATGGTGCGGCCCTTGACCGAGCCGCGACCGGCGCCATGGCCCGAATCCGTCTCGCCATAGCCGATGCGCTCGACGCGGGCGCCGGAGCGCGAGCCCCAATTGTTGCGTGTCGCGTCGGAGCGGTTCCGCTGGGCTCTTTGCCAGCCGGGTGTCGAATAGGTGTTCTCGAAGGGATCGGCGCGATCGAAGCGTGATTGGCCATAGCCACCGCCGCCGCCATACCCGCCGTAGGAATTGCCGGTGGCCACCACTTCCACATGGGCTTCCGGCAATTCTTCCAGGAAGCGCGATGGGATCGTCGATTGCCACAGGCCATGAATGCGCCGGTTGGAGACGAACCAGATATGCAGGTTCTTCTTGGCGCGCGTCAAGCCGACATAGGCGAGGCGGCGTTCCTCCTCGAGGCCTGAGCGGCCGCCTTCATCGAGCGCACGCTGATGCGGGAACAGGCCTTCCTCCCAGCCGGGAAGGAATACTGTTTCGAATTCGAGGCCCTTGGCCGAATGCAGCGTCATGATGTTGACGGCGTCGAGATTTTCATTCTGCTCCGCATCCATGACAAGCGCGACGTGTTCAAGGAACGAGCGCAGGGACTCGTATTCCTCCATGGAGCGGATCAGCTCTTTCAGGTTTTCCAGCCGTCCTGGGGCTTCCGCCGAACGGTCTGCCTGCCACATCGCCGTGTAACCGGATTCGTCGAGGATCTTCTCGGCAAGTTCCGTGTGCGGCGTGGAATCGATCAATGATTGCCAACGCTTGAAGTTCTCGACAACCTCGCGCAAGGCCGAACGGGGCTTGGGCTTCAGCTCTTCGGTTTCGATAAGGTCGGTGGCCGCCTCGAGCATGCTGATGTCGCGGGCGCGAGCATAATCATGCACTTGCCGGATCGCAGCTTCACCAAGGCCGCGCTTCGGCGTGTTGATGATGCGTTCCAGCGCGAGATCATCCGACCCCTGCGCAACGACGCGGAAATAGGCGAGAGCATCGCGGATTTCGAGCCGTTCATAGAACCTGGGACCGCCGACAACACGGTAGTTCAGGCCGAGCGTGACAAAGCGGTCCTCGAATTCGCGCATCTGGAATGAGGCTCGCACGAGGATCGCCATATCATTGAGATTGTGGCCCTTGCGCTGCGCCTGCTCGATTTCCTCGCCGACGGCGCGCGCTTCCTCTTCGGAATCCCATGCAGCGTGCACATTGACCTTGGCATCTTCGGGACTGGCGGCATCGGTGAACAGGGTTTTGCCGAGGCGCCCTTCATTGTGCGAGATGAGGAAGGAGGCAGTGCCGAGAATATGCGCTGTCGAGCGGTAATTGCGCTCCAGCCGAATAACGACCGCACCAGGAAAATCCTTCTCGAAGCGCAGGATATTGTCGACTTCCGCACCGCGCCAGCCGTAAATCGACTGGTCGTCATCACCGACGCAACAGACATTCTTCGAGCCCTGGGCGATCAGGCGCAACCACATATATTGCGCGGTGTTGGTATCCTGATACTCGTCGACGAGTATATAGCGGAACTTGGCGTGGTATTCTTTCAGCACATCCGGGTAGGCGCGGAACATGCGGATCGGATGGCAGAGGAGATCGCCGAAATCGCAGGCATTCAGGGTCTTCAGCCGGTTCTGATAGGCTGTGTAAAGCTCGCGACCTTTGCCATTGGCGAATGCGCGGGCGTCACCTTCGGGTATTTCTGAAGGGCCCAAGCCCTTGTTCTTCCAAGTGTCGATCATCAGCGCGAACTGCTTGGCGGGCCAGCGCTTGTCGTCGAGCCCTTCGGCCTGGATGATCTGCTTGATCAGGCGGACGACGTCATCCGTATCGAGAATGGTGAAATCGGACTTGAGGCCCACCAGTTCCGCATGGCGGCGCAGCAGCTTGACGCCGATCGAGTGGAACGTGCCCAGCCACGGCATGCCTTCCACGGCGCCGCCAACAAGCACGCCGATGCGCTCCTTCATCTCGCGGGCGGCCTTGTTGGTGAAGGTCACAGCCAGGATCTGGCTCGGATAGGCCTTGCCGAGCGACAGGATATGGGCGATGCGGGAGGTGAGGACGCGGGTCTTGCCGGTACCGGCGCCTGCAAGAACGAGCACTGGTCCTTCGGTCGTTTCAACTGCAAGGCGCTGCTCGGGGTTGAGACCACTCAGATAAGGCGGTGTGCCACGCGCCTGCATGGCGCGCGCGGCTATGCCCGAAGGCTGCCGCGGCACATCAGGTTCGTCAAAGAATGGAATATCGTCGCGCAATCCGGACATTTGATCCCAATGTAGTGATTCGGCACCGAAAAACCAGAAAAATGCGATACAAAAAGAGAACGGCCAATCTGGGGCAGGATCTTTCCCCCCGGAAACTTGCAGTTGAAATATGCAATCGCCGATATTGCTTCCCCTTGATTTAGCGCCTACCCATTTTGATTAGGGAAGACGCTGACATCCGCCGGGGCGTTCGCAGCCGCATGTCAGATCCATTCGATCCTGATTGAGCTTGGAAAAGGACTCCTACCCATGGCAATCACTCTGACGGCTCTCATCTTTTTCCTTATCGGTGCGGCACTTGGTGTCGGGGGTGTGTGGCTCGCGATCCTTGGCGGCAGCTGGTATTATATTCTCGCGGCTTTGGCTTTCTTGGTCACGTCCATTTTGCTCTTTCAAAAGCGCAGTTCGGCCCTTTTGGTCTACGCGATCCTGGTGATAGGCACGCTTGGCTGGGCCATCTGGGAAATCGGCTTCGATTGGTGGCAGCTCGCACCGCGCGGCGGGGTCATCATGCTGCTTGGGCTGTGGCTGCTGACACCATGGATTCGTGGTGGACTGAACGAGGAAGAAGAGCGTTCGCCTTCCGCCTGGGGACCTGCCATTCCTCTTGCCGTCACGGTGATCGCAGCACTTGCTGTCGCCGGCTATTCGATAACGCAAGACCCACAGCAAATCGTCGGGGAGCTCAGCAAGGAGGCCATCACCACCACTCCCGACCTTGGCGGAAATGTACCGGAGGCCGATTGGCACTATTATGGCCGCACTCCCTATGGCCAGCGTTACTCCCCCTTGAAGCAGATAACGCCGGAAAATGTCGGCACATTGCAGGTGGCCTGGCAATACCAGACCGGCGACGTGAAGCTGCCAGATGACATCGGAGAGACCACTTATCAGGTGACGCCGCTCAAAGTGCGCGACACGCTTTATCTCTGTACGCCGCACAATTGGGCGATCGCGCTCGACGCGGCCACCGGCAAGGAAAACTGGAAATTCGATCCGAATGTTGGGCTCAACCCCGATCGCCAGCACCAGACCTGCCGCGGCGTGTCCTATTACGCCGATTCGACCGTGGCAGCGGGCCAACCCTGCGCCGAAAGGATCTATCTGCCCACATCCGATGCCAGACTGATCGCGCTTGATGCCGCCAATGGCCAGATTTGCCCGTCCTTTGGAGATAAGGGCACCTTACATCTTGAAAAAGGCATGTCCTACAATCCGGCCGGTTATTATTACTCAACCTCGCCGCCGGTGATCGCTGCGGGCAAGATCATCGTGGGTGGCGCTGTCAATGACAACTATTCAATCCACGAGCAATCGGGCGTCATCCGCGCTTTCGATATCAATACGGGCGCACTGGTGTGGAACTGGGATTCCGGCAATCCCGATGTGACAACACCTTTGCCGGAAGGCCAGACCTACACCGCCAACTCGCCCAACAGCTGGTCGGTTTCGAGTGTCGATGAGAAGCTGGGTTTGCTCTATGTGCCGCTCGGCAACCAGACACCGGACCAGCTTGGGGCAGGGCGCAGTGCCAATGTCGAGAAATTTTCGTCCTCGATCGTCGCGCTTGATCTGAACTCCGGCCAGATGCGCTGGGTGCGCCAGACGGTGCACCATGATCTCTGGGATATGGACGTGCCTTCGCAGCCAAGTCTTCTCGATATCAATACCGCGACCGGAGCTATCCCCGCGCTGGTTGGTCCGACGAAGCAAGGCGATATCTACGTCCTCGACCGCCGCACGGGTGAGCCGATCATTCCTGTCAAGGAAGTGCCGGCACCAGCCGGGGCTCTCGAGGGTGATTTCAGCGCTCCGACACAGCCGATATCGGATCTGACCTTCATGCCCAAGCCGTTGACCGGCAAGGATATGTGGGGCGTTTCGATGTTTGACCAGCTTGCCTGCCGGATCGAATTCCTCAGGCTGCGCTATGAGGGGCGTTACACTCCGCCATCACTGCAGGGTTCGCTTATCTATCCCGGGAATTTCGGCGTGTTCAACTGGGGCGGCGTTGCAGTCGATCCGGCACGTCAGGTAATGTTCGGCATGCCGACCTACCTGGCATTCACCTCGAGGCTCGTGCCGCGTGCAGAGGTTCCTCCTCCTAGCGCTGGCACAAAGGGCAGTGAACAAGGCCTCAACCGCAACGAGGGTGCGCCCTATGCGGTGATCATAGGACCATTTGTTTCGCCGCTTGGCGTGCCGTGCCAGGCTCCGCCATGGGGCTACGTGGCGGGCGTTGACCTGCGTACCGGCAAGATTGCCTGGAAGCATCGCAATGGCACCGTCCGCGATTCCTCGCCCTTGCCGCTACCCTTCAAGGTCGGTGTCCCGGGCATTGGCGGCCCGATCATCACCGCTGGCGGTGTGGCCTTCCTTGGCGCTGCCGTGGACGATTATTTCCGCGCCTATGATCTGACCAGTGGCAAGCAGCTGTGGGAAGCACGTCTTCCTGCCGGCGGCCAGTCGACCCCAATGTCCTTTGCATTAGACGGCAAGCAATATGTGGTCATTGTTGCTGGTGGCCATGGTTCGGTGGGCACGACGCCCGGCGATTATGTGATTGCCTACGCCCTGCCGAAATAGCCTTTCAACAATGCTGATAGCGCCGGATCATTCCGGCGCTACTGGCGTTGCGGCAGTTTCAGCGGGCTTCCGGTCTTGACCGTGCGAATGGCGAAGTTGGATCGAATATCAGCAACTCCCGGGAGCATCAGAAGTTTCTCTGTCAAGAACCGCTCATAGGCGCTCAGGTCTTCGACCACCACTTCGGCGAGGAAGTCCGCGGTACCCGAAATGAGAAAGGCGGCTGTTACTTCCGGCATGGAAATGAGAGCGGCCTGCTGCGCATCCGCATTTTCGCGGCTGTGCTGACCGACCTTGATTTCCACGAATACAGTCAACCCAAGTCCGACTTCCTTGCGGTCGATATCTGCACGGTAGCCGCGAATGACCCCTGTTTTCTCCAGATTGCGAATGCGCCGCAAACAGGGTGAGGGAGAGAGGTTCACCCGTTCGGCAATCTCGACGTTTGTCGCCCTCGCATCCTCCTGCAGCGCTTCGAGTATGCCGATATCAAATTTATCAAGATTTGGCATATATCACCTATCATGTGCAAAATTCTTCATGAATATTGCTGAAACTGTAGTATGAGTGGCATTAACTTGCAAGGACATGCCCGTGCCATCGGGAGTATGTTTGTCTCAACCGAAAATTGTTCGGGCAGATTTGAGAGGATATTCCGATGGTTGCCCTTGCTCAGGACTACAAGAAGTCAAATTCGCTAACCTCAGGCTACGCCGGTGCGCTGGTCACCGTTTTCATATGGGCCACATGGATCATCGCCACCCGCCACAGCAGCGGCACCCATCTTGGCACCATCGATCTCGGCCTCATTCGCTATGGCTTGCCGGCGCTGGTTCTTGCTCCGGTCTGGCTCAAGACTGGTCTTATCCCGCGCGATGTTCCGCTCGCCTTGCTGGCGATCATGGTATGTGGTGCCGGCGCAGTATTCTTCCAGGTCACGACCTTCGCCATTCATTCAACGCCTGCCTCGGCAGTCGGCGTGCTGCTGGGTGGTTCAATGCCGCTTACCGCCGCGCTAATCGGTGTTCTCCTGTTTGGCGAACGCCCTGACCTTACGCGTTGGCTCGGTCTTGCTGCGATTGTTGCCGGTCTTGCCATCCTGCTCGTGCTGGCTCTTGGAAATCACGAAATCTCGTGGATCAGCTTTGTCTTCCTGCCGCTTGGTGCACTGCTTTGGGCGGGCTATACGCATGCATTCAAGCGTTCGGGGCTGACTGCCCTGCAAGGTGGCGCGCTGATTGCTGTCTGGTCGTTCATTATTCATGTCGGCCTTGCACTCGTCTTTGGCACGACGATCTTTGAGGTTCCACTGCCGGAAATCGGCTTGCAATTCCTCAGCCAGGGTGTTCTCTCCGGCTTGGCAGCAATGCTTGCCTATGGCATAGCTGTCCGCTCCCTCGGTGGCAGTCAGGCTGCAGCGTTCAGTGCCTTGACGCCGGTCCTTGCTGCTTTCGGCGGTAGCATCTTCCTTGACGAGCCGGTCGGCGTCTGGGAAATTGCAGCAGCAGTAATCACTGGACTTGGCGTTGCCCTTTCCACCGGTATCCTTTCGCATCGCATCAACAGGTGATGCAACGGCCAACGCCTCGTTCGCCAGCACGATCGGAAGAGGCTATCATGAACGAGCCAAAGACCACCCCGAAGATTAGCCAGGCGATGGTCGAAGCCTATGATGAATATACCCATCTGACGCTCGACCGCCGCTCATTCATGGACAAGCTGACCAAGCTTGCCGGTTCCGGTGCCGCCGCCGCCATCATCGCCCCGATGCTGGCAGCAAATAGCGCCAGGGCAGCGATCGTTGCGGCAGACGACAAGCGGCTTCGCACCAAGGATGTCGTCTTTTCCGGACCTGCCGGCGATATCAAAGGTTACCGGGCAAAACTGGCCGACGTTTCAGGAAAGCTTCCTGCAGTCATCATCATTCACGAAAACCGCGGACTGAACGATCATATTCGTGACGTGGCCCGGCGCATTGCGCTGGAAGGCTTCGTGGCACTTGCGCCGGACCTGTTGTCGACGGCTGGCGGTACGCCATCCGATGAAGAAAAGGCGCGTGACATGATTGGTGCGCTCGACCCGAATGCAGCAATTGCAGAGGGCGTAGCGACCATCGAATACCTCAAGAAAGACAACGGAACGAACGGGAAAGTGGGTGTCGTTGGATTCTGCTGGGGCGGCGGTGTAGTCAATGATCTTGCGGTGAACTCACCTGATCTCGGCGCAGGGGTGGCCTATTACGGCCGCCAGCCAAAGGCCGAAGATGTGGCGAAGATCAAGGCGCCGTTGCTCTTGCACTATGCTGGGCTCGACACGCGGATCAATGCGGGCATTGATGCCTACAAGAAAGCACTCGATGATAACGGCAAGACCTACGAGATTTATGTCTATGACGGCGCAAACCACGCTTTCAACAATGATACATCGGAAGCTCGCTATGACAAGAAAGCCGCGGATCTTGCCTGGACCCGGACAATCGCCTTCTTCAAGAAGAACCTGAGTTAGCCGCTGCTGTCGAAATGAAAAGGGAAACCAATTGCTTGCGGGATCGCTTCCGGACCACTACTTCTGGTTCCAGAGAATTCTAGGAATGCACGCATGCGATTTGTCACCCTCACATTGGTCTTCGTGGCTTTGCTTTTGGCCGGCATTCAATCGAGCTTTGCACAGGAGGCAGTCTTCCCCGGCGGATCGGGCGTCGGGCTGGTGCCGCCGGCCGGCTTGACGTTATCCACCAGTTTCAGCGGGTTTGAGGATGCGGCCAAGGGGACGTCCGTCGTCGTGACGGAATTGCCCGTCGATGCCTATGCCGCCATCGCTGCAAAATTCAATCCGGAGGGCCTGCGTGAAACCGGAATTGAAGCCGCTGGCGGTCCCGAGGACTGGCCGGTCGAAGGTGCGGTCGTGTCGAAGCTCATTCGCGGCAGCCAGGTTGCGTCTGGGATCAGATACCGCAAATGGATCGTGCTTGTCGGCACAAAGACCACAACAGCCATGGTGACGGTGCAAATACCCGACGGCGTTCCCGGCGGCTTATCCAACGAGGATGTGGAAAAATCCTTGCGCACGATTGTCGTGCGTACCCCACCCAGTCTTGAAGAGCAGATCGCAGCGCTGCCATTCAGGATCGCTGACACGGCTGGCTTCCGGCCAGTGCGCGTGATTGCTGGCGCGACCTATCTTTTGACCGACGGACCCAATGATGTGGCACAGAATTCGTCACAGCCGATGGTCGTCATTGCCTCGAACCTTAATACGGCTCCCGAGCCCTCAGAACGTATGGACTTCGCCAAGCAGGCATTCGCTTCGCTGACCGGGATCAAGGATGTGCGGTCCGACAATGAAACGAGCTCGGAGTCAGATGGTGCCGAGTGGGTGGAAATCGATGGCAGCGCGAAGGATGCTGCAAGCGGCGATCCACTCTATGTTGCGCAGATCGCCCGTTTCGAAGCGAGCCGTTATGTCCGGGCGATCCTGATTGTGCGGGACACCGAAAAGGGCAAATTTTCGGATCGTTTCCGCAAACTAGCCAAATCCATGACGATCAACTAAAATTAGGCATGGAGAAAAGCTATCGACTCACCGAGAACGAGATACGGCCATTGATCCGCAACTATGGTGGCTGCATAGCAACGGACACGATCACGATTGATGGTTATCCGGTGCGGTTCATGTACCGTGAAGATCCTGACAACGAATTTGACAGTGGTTGGCGCTTCCTCTCCGGCTTCGAGAGCGATGACTATATGGAAGATCCGGAAAACAGCGGCATCTTCGAAGTCAACACTATCGCCAACTACGATCCGAGCATCATTCCGCTACTCGATTCGCCAGTGGGCAGCGTGTTCGAAAAGACGGGTGAGCAGGAACGCTTTGTCGCGGTTACCGACTGGCGCCCTGGCGAGGATGATGACGACGACGAAGATTGACCTTAACTCCGTCAATGCTTCACAGAGAGTTACAACTGGACAAGTGGCGTGCATTCTCCGAAAATGCCTTCATCAGAGAATCCTATAGGGAGGCTGGAGACTGGAATGGCATTGGCAGACGCAGGGGCGTTGCTGCGCAACGAGAACGGGATCGCGACGGTTGTCTCCATTCTCAAGAAACGCTTTGGTGACAACGCGCAGACCGGCAAATCCATCCGCGAGCAGCACGCCCATACGACAAGCTACGTGCCAAACCAGGCGCCGGATCTGGTCGTATTTGCTGAATCGGCAGAAGACGTTCAGGAAGTTGTGCGGCTCTGCGGCGAATGGCAGGTACCAGTTATCCCGTTTGGTACGGGCACTTCGCTGGAAGGGCATGTGAATGCACCGGCAGGCGGCGTCTCGATCGATCTGTCGCGCATGAACCGTATTCTTAAGGTCTATGGCGAAGACCTGAATGTCGTTATCGAGCCGGGCGTTACCCGCAAGGAGCTCAACGAATATCTGCGCGATACCGGCCTGTTCTTCCCCATCGATCCGGGTGCCAATGCGAGCCTTGGCGGAATGGCGGCAACGCGTGCCTCCGGAACGAACGCCGTACGCTACGGCACCATGCGCGAGAACGTGCTGGCGCTGAAAGCCGTCATGCCGGATGGCCGGTTGATCACCACCTCCAAGCGGGTCAAGAAGACCTCGGCGGGCTATGATCTGACGCGCCTGCTGGTTGGATCGGAAGGTACGCTCGGCGTCATCACCGAGCTCACGCTCAAGCTTTATGGTATTCCGCAAGCGATTTCCGGCGGCATCTGTGCGTTCCCGGATCTTCAAAGCGCCTGCAATGCGGTGATCGAGACCATCCAGATGGGGATTCCGGTCGCGCGGATCGAGCTGGTCAACCAGCTCGAAATGCAGGCAATGATTGCCTATTCGAAGCTCGACTACGAACCAGCACCCTATCTTTTCCTCGAGTTTCACGGCAGTGAAACCAGCGTTGCCGAACAGGCAGAGCTTTTCGGTGAAATCGCAGCTGCCAATGGTGGCGGTGAATTCAAATGGACGGCCAACGCTGAAGAGCGCGAAAAGCTCTGGTCGGCCCGTCATAATTCCTACTTCGCTTGCATGACCCTGGCACCCGGAAAACAGTCGCTTTCGACGGATGTTTGCGTACCGATTTCGCGGCTCGCGGAGTGTATCGTCGCGACCGAAAAGGACATCGAGAAGAGTGGCCTGATCGCGCCCATCGTTGGCCATGCGGGTGATGGAAACTTTCACGTGCTCGTGCTGTTCGATGAGAAAGACCCGAAAGAAATCGAGAAGGTCGAGGCATTTGTGGAGCGTCTCAATCTCCGGGCCATCGCGATGGATGGAACCTGCACCGGTGAACATGGCATCGGCCAGGGCAAGATCAAGTTCCTGCGTGCCGAACTCGGCGGCGCGGTCGATGTGATGGAAGCCATAAAACGGGCGATCGATCCGGGCAATATCATGAATCCCGGCAAGATCTTACGGCTATAGGCTGACAGATTGTTTCCGAGTGCTAAACCATTGTCTGAGCGTTGCAAATCGACAAGAAACACTATCATGTCTTGTCGACGCCAAGGGCCAGCTTTGAGGATGCCCGGCGCGTATTGATCGGAGTAAGACACTGGCACGCCTGTTCGTTTTTATCGGAGGACTATTGGTACTGCTGCTGACAGCAGCGCTGGTCGTGCCTTATTTTGTCGATTGGGCAGGCTATCGATCCTCCTTCGAACGCGAAGCCTCGGCGCTGCTTGGCCGTCCAGTCACAGTTGCGGGCAGCGCCAGCGCACGGCTCCTGCCGTTTCCGTCAGTGACATTTTCCGACGTGAAGGTAGGTGATCCGGGCTCCGAGCCCGTTATAACGATCGACAAGTTTTCGATGGATGCAGAGCTTGCGCCATTCATGCGCGGCCAGATACTGATCTTCGACATGCGGCTTGAAAAGCCGAGGGCAACGGTCCGGATCGACAAGGACGGCATCGTGGACTGGGCGATCCGCCCCCGGGCGCCATTTCACTCTGCTCAGGTCAGGCTGGAGAATATGCGCATCACTGATGGTGCTGTGATCATCCGCGATGCATCGACATCAACGACGCGGAATGTCACAAACCTCGACGCCACGCTCTCCGCAACGGACCTTTCCGGGCCATGGAATTTTGACGGATCACTGTTTTTCAACGGCCAGAAGACGGCGATATCCGCCTCGACTGGTGCGGTGAAGCCGGATGGCACGTTGAACCTGCGCACACGCGTAACGCCGGATGGTGTCCCCGCTGCATTTGAGACCGATGGCCAGGTGACATCGAATGAGGGTGCGCTGAAATATGCCGGCAACATCGCTATTCGCTCCGCCGACGAGGTTGGGGTTGCTCCCGGCACCAAAGCTCCGGCTCAAACCGCGAAGCCGCTGCTTTCGAGCGTCCGCGTGACAGGACGTTTTGAGGCGGATCATGCGAAAATCACCATTCCCGAGTTTCGCATGGAACAGGGGCCGGCAAACGATCCCTACATCGTCAACGGCAATGCGCTCTTCGATTACGGCAGCAATCCGCGTTTTGAAGTCAAGGCGGACGGACAGCAGGTCACGTTCGATAATCAGGAGGCACCGGCCAAGGGAGCAACCCCGGCGCCTGTGACCGCGGCGGAACGGATGGGCGTATTCCGGCGCCTGATGGATCAGTTGCCGATACCGACGGTTCCCGGCACCATTGATCTCAAACTTCCGGCCATCATTGCTGGCGATACGACGATCCGATCGGTGACGATCGATGCAGCGCCGTCCGGGAGTGGCTGGACCGTAAATCAGCTTAAGGCGGAACTCCCGGGACGGACGCAGTTCGAAGCCAAAGGCACATTGCAGGTGGGCGAGGATTTCGGTTTCGACGGCAAACTGCTTTTGGCCTCGCGCCAGCCGTCGGGACTTGCTGCGTGGCTCACAAATTCCGTTGACGAAGCAATCCGGCGCCTGCCCGGCGCGGGCTTCTCCGGCGATGTGAGCCTGCATGATGATTTGCAGAAAGTCGACAATCTCGAAGTCGCATTGGGCGGTGCATCGCTCAAAGGGTCGCTGGTTCGGAGCGCCAAGGGTGCGTCGTTGCCGCTGACGCAGCTGACGCTTGAGGGTGGGGCGCTCGACGCCGATGCGCTTGGAGCTTTTGCCGCGATCTTCGGCAACAATGGAAAACCTTCCGCTGATGGCTCCCCACAATTGCGGGGCCAGGATCTCGACGTGCACCTGAAGGCGGGACCGGTCACCCATGACGGGCTTGAGGCGGAAACGCTGGACACCGCCTTTCGCCTTCGCGACGGTGTGTTCGACATCGACAAGCTGACGATCGGCAATGTCGCCGGTGCGACCGTCACGGCAACTGGCAAGCTGGAGCCGTTCAAAGCCGAGCCGGCAGGCTCGATCGATTCGACCGTCCTGTCGGACAACCTTGCACCCTTTGTCGCTGCCATTGCCGTGCGGTTTGCGGATTTTCCGTTCATCAAGGCATTGAGCGAGCGTGCTGCGAAGTATCCTGGTCTATTTGAAGGGACCGAACTCAACATCCTTGCCAATACTTTGCACGGCAAGAGCGGAGCCGATGAGTTTTCCCTGAGTGCCGCCGGGAAGACCGGAGGAATGGATGTGACGCTTTCCGGGACCATGACGGAAAACGCCGACAAACTGCGCACACTTGAACTGACGATGGATGCCCGCAGCGAACAAGCCGAAACGTTGATGGCACTCATCGGCCTGCCGGCCCTGCCGCTTGGGCTCGCCGGAGAGCTTGAAGCTGACCTGGCGTTGAAGGGCAATGAAAAGGATGGTCTGCAGACGCAGCTCTCGTTGAAATCGTCCGATGGCCAGGCGCTCGTCGACGGCAGTTTCCGGAGCGCGGGCGGTGCACTGAGCGGGGAGGGACGCGCCTCGATCAAAGCTGCCGATCTCGAACCCTATATCGCCACTGCTGGCTATTCGCTGCCGGGATTCGGCAATGGCATGCCGGTGGACATGGCAAGCAGTTTTCAACTCGCCAAGGGCAAGCTGACGCTGCCTGATCTGAGCGGCCAGGTCAGCAACACGAAAATCGGCGGACGGGTTGGGCTCGATATCGAAAATGATATGCCCAATGTTCAAGGCGACCTGACGCTTGCACATCTGGATCTTCCAGGCGTGGCACAATTCATGCTCGGCACCGATGCCGTTAATGGCGATGGCCGAGGAGCTTGGCCGAAAGCGACCTTTGCCGGCGCCCCGCTTTTTCCTGTCAACTTCAATCTGAAGGTCAATGCTGCAGAAGCGGATGCGGGTATTCTTGGCAGCATCGGCAAATTCCAGGCAAACGCAGCGCTGAAAGACGCATCGCTACGCTTTGAAGACGCGAAAGGCGACCTCCTTGGCGGTCATTTCAACGGCATGTTTGAACTGCGAAATACCAGTGGTACGGGGCTCGCGACCGGGCAATTCACGCTGGATCAAACGGCACTGGATGTACTTTACAAGCCCGACGATGACATTGCACCGCCGCTCAAGGGGAAAACGAAGATTTCCGCATCCGTCAATGCAACCGGCACGTCCGTTGCCGAGATGATGCAATCCGTCGCCGGCTCCGGCGTCGTCTCAGTAAATGCTCTTGCGATAAGCGCTTTCAACCCGGCTGCGCTGAAACCGATATTGGCCGAAACTGATGTGGCGGACGGACCGGTTACGCCAGCGGCAATCAATGCCACTATAGGCAAACATTTGAATGCGGGTGAGTTTAATGCAGGTAACACAGAATTTGCGTTCACCATTGCAGGTGGTATGGCGCGGACGTCGACGTTCCAGCTTCGGAGTCAAGGTGCCACTTTGTCGGCCGATCTGCGGGTCAACTTGCCGGATCTGAGCGTTGCGTCGCAAGGGCGATTTGCCTTCGACCCGGGCAAGGCGGTGGTAGCTGGAGCAGATCCTGTCGTCGAGTTCAGCTTATACGGTCCCTGGGCCAATCCGAAGTTAACGTTGAACCGCCAGCCACTGGAGCAATTCCTGACCCAGCGCGCATTGGAACGCGAACAGCAGCGTGTTGAGACAATGCAGGCCGCTCTCGTCGAGAAGCAGCGCCTGCGCCGTGAGGCTCAGCTGTATCAAGCCCGCGCCGACGAACGTGCACGTCTTGCCGAAGAAGCGCGGCTGAAGGCTGAGCAGGAAGCGCGGGAAGCAGCGGAACGCGCCGCTGCCGAAAAACGAGCGGCAGAAGAGCGGGCATTGGCCGAAAA
>NZ_JBBNAN010000154.1:0-3289 GCF_037994405.1 Phyllobacterium sp. | reverse complement strand
CTTCTGCTGCTGGCGAGTGCGACAGCGCGGGCTCAGACGGACCTCTTGCCGTCATGGAACGACACGGCACCCAAGACGGCGATCGAAGCGTTCGTCAAAAAGGTGACCACGGAAAACTCGCCCGACTTCGTCCCTGAGCCAGAGCGGATCGCCGTCTTCGACAATGATGGCACTCTGTGGATCGAGCATCCCATGTATGTGCAGCTCGCGTTCGCCCTTGATCGCGTGAAAGCCGTACTGATTGATCATCGAGATGAACGCAATTGTTCGTAACCGAAAATGGGAGGCTGGCCGGATCAGCCTCGTCTCGGCTACTGTTGTGCTCGATGCTTGGGTCAGCCGCTTGGTTGCAGCGTGACCTTTGCATCAGAATAACGGAGCCGTTCGATTGACGATATTAGGCCACCCAGCGGCCGCTCTCCGGGTGATCTTTTCGCTCGGCGCTTTGTTATTCGCCGCGCAAGCCTTTGCCGCCGAGAAAACTCCCGCCGTCTCCGTTGATCCTCGCATGTCGGTCCACGACGGCTTCGTGGACGAGACGAAATGTGCATCTTGCCATGCCGACCAGGCCGCCGCCTTTGCAAAATCCCACCACGCCAAGGCAATGGCGCTCGCCGATGACGAGACAGTGCGCGCAGATTTCAACAATACCCGCTTCGAGCACGATGGCATCGTGTCAACCTTCTTTCGCCGGGACGGACGCTTCTTCGTCCGCACCGAAGGAAGTGATGGCAGGTCATCTGAGTTTGAGGTCAGATACACCTTCGCCTATGAACCGCTCCAGCAATACCTGGTCGATCTCGGCGGCGGCAGACTGCAGGCACTCGATGTGGCCTGGGATACCGAAAGGCAGCAATGGTTCTGGCTCGGTGAAGGCAAACCCGCAAGACCGGGATCCACGTTTCATTGGACGGGCCCGTTCTACCGCTGGAACCGCACCTGCATCGACTGCCATTCGACCGACCCTCAGACCAATTTTCAGCCGGAGACGAACGAATACAGATCGTCCTATGTCGCGACAAGCATAGGCTGTCAGTCTTGTCACGGCGCGGGCGCAAAGCATGTCGCGTGGGCCGAGGCGAAATGCAAAGATGCCACGGCGCCCGCAGGCCCGAACATGGGCTTGTCGAAGGTCGATGCGAGCGCCTGCTTTGGCTGTCATTCACGACGGACCAAGCTTCTCAACAGCTTTCAACCCGGACAATCCTTTCTCGACCATTTCTCCCCGGCGTTGCTCCGTCCGGACCTTTACTTTCCTGACGGGCAGATTCTCGACGAAGTGTTCGAATACGGCTCCTTCCAGCAGAGCAAGATGGCGCGAGCAGGCGTCACCTGCCTCGATTGCCACCGGCCACATGAGGGAGCTCTCAAGGCGGAGGACAATGCTCTATGCACGCAATGCCATACGAAAATCCCTCCGGAACGCTTTGTGAAATATCACCCGGGCGGTGACTTCGACACGCCAGCCCATACGCATCACCCTATGGGATCGACCGGCGCACAGTGCGCCAACTGCCACATGCCGGAGCGCACCTATATGAAGGTCGACCGGCGGCGGGACCACTCCTTGGTAATCCCGCGCCCCGACCTTTCCGGTACCTACGGCACACCGAACGCCTGCACTACGTGTCACGAGGACAAAACCAACGCCTGGGCAGTCGAGAATATGGAGAGATGGTACGGCACGGCCTGGCGCAATCGCCCGACCATCGCGCACGCTTTCGCGGGCGTGGCGCAGAATGATCCTGGTTCAATCGAGGCGCTGCGCAGCCTCTTCGCCGACCGCGAACAGGCGGGCATCGTCAAGGGCAGCGCGATCGCCGCGATGAGCCGGGTCGGGGGCGAAGCCGCAGTCGCGGACGTAAAGGCGGCAGCGGGAAATTCCGACCCGCTTGTCCGGCTGGGGGCTGCGGAAGCGGCGGGCAATCTGCCGCCGGAGCGCCGGCTCGACGCGATCGGCAAACTACTCGGCGATGAAACACGCGCCGTCCGGGTGGCGGCCGTCATAGCGCTCGGCAGCACGCCATCGCTGGATTTCCTCGGCAATGAACGCCGCACCTTTAATGCCGCGGTCGAAGATCTGCGTGCCTATGTTCAGGCAAACGCCGACGTCGCCGAGGCACAGAACAGCTATGGATCCTTTTTGTTCGACCAGCAGCGCCTGAACGAAGCGGAAAAAGTGTTCCGCCAGGCGATTGCGCTTGATCCGGCGTTTTCAGGCGCGCGCATTAATCTTGCCGAGCTCTACCGGGCCACAGGCCAGAACGAAAAATCCGAACACGCCTACGCAGAGGCGATCGCAATTTCGCCCGACCAGGCTGACTTGCGCTACGGACACGCACTGTCGCTCGTTCGCCAGAAGGCTATGCCCCACGCCATCCAGGAACTCGAAGAAGCCGTGCGTTTGGATCCGGACAATTCCCGGTATAGAACGACGCTTGCCATTGCGCTGGATTCGATCGGTCGGACTGCGGACGCGTTCGCGATCTTGGGACAGGCCGTTTCGGGTGGTCAAGCCGACGCCAATCTGCTCGGCGTTGCGATCCAGTTTGGACTTAAACTCAGACGCTTCCCGCAAACGCTGAAATATGCCGAGGCTCTCGCCCGTCTGCAGCCGAACGATCCGCAGATTGCCGAACTCATCAGACAATTGCGGGCGGCAGTCGAGACCAAATGAGAAAACAATAATGCGTGTGCCGCATTCTCGGCTCAGAAATGCATGATGACCGGTGCTCCAAGGATTGTGCGGAGCGACCGGGAAATACGAGCCGGGTGATGTGTATGATAGGCGACGCCCGGCCAGCGAGAAAGGAAAGTTACGCGCCGAGCCCGTTGTTGCCGATCGCTAGGGTCAGGACTTCGGTAACGGGCCGTCCATGTCAACGGTTTTATGGCAAGCAAAGTCGGCCGATGTCAGTAGACCTGCGCGGGTCTTTCTTCCAAGTGCCTTCGCGCCTGTCATGGAGCGACCGAGGTTTCGCACCCCTTACTATTGAGATCATCGCCGGGTTCATGCTTCGGCCCGTGGTCAGCGGGATGGCTGCCAACATGATTCCAGTGCGGCAAGCCATGGATGCGGGTTGGAGCCAGGCTTGTGTCAAACAGGCTCTGGACCTTCTTGAGAACTTTGAATTTGGATGAGCCCCATGTGAAAAGGGGTCGTAGATGGCAATTGGAAAGCTCAAGGGTAAGGAGAAAGAGCAGCGGGGCAAACCTACCCATGACGATCTGGCCAGAGATCGCAGGCAAGCGCCAGCAGCTGGAGGGAAAGCTGCAGGAACGCCACAGC
>NZ_JBBNAN010000153.1:0-8580 GCF_037994405.1 Phyllobacterium sp. | reverse complement strand
CGTACGCCTTGTACTCTCCAAAATACTTCGTAATCGCTGCCGTCAACGACGTCTTGCCATGGTCAACGTGACCAATCGTGCCAATGTTGACGTGCGGCTTGTTACGTTCAAACTTGCTCTTAGCCATCTGAGCTCTCCGTTATTATGTTCGCCTGCTCAGGCTCAACTCAACTGTCACGCGCAACCGGTTGGTTACGCAAACTTCTTCTGAATTTCCTGTGCGACTGCTGTCGGAACAGGTTCATAGTGATCGAACTGCATCGTGTACTGTGCACGACCCTGGCTCATCGAACGCAGCGTGTTCACATAACCAAACATGTTGGCCAGCGGCACGTTTGCATTGACGACGGTCGCAATACCACGAGCTTCCGTGCCCGAGATCTGACCACGACGTGAGTTCAGATCGCCGATCACGTCACCGACGTAATCTTCAGGGGTTACAACCTCGACCTTCATGATCGGCTCAAGCAGCTGGGCACCGGCCTTCTGCGCACCTTCACGGAATGCAGCGCGAGCTGCGATTTCGAAGGCGAGAACCGAAGAGTCCACATCGTGGTAGGCACCGTCGATCAGCGTGGCTTTCACGCCGAGCATCGGGAAGCCTGCGAGCGGACCCGCACCCATGACGCTTTCGATACCCTTCTGCACGCCAGGAATATATTCCTTCGGAACAGCACCACCGACGATCTTCGACTCGAAGATGAAATCATCGCCATCATGCGGCTCGAAGATAACCTTGATGCGGGCGAACTGACCCGAACCGCCGGACTGCTTCTTGTGAGTGTAATCGATTTCAGCCTTGCGGGTGATCGATTCACGGTAGGCAACCTGCGGCTGACCAACATTCGCCTCAACCTTGAACTCGCGACGCATACGGTCAACGAGAATGTCGAGATGAAGTTCGCCCATGCCGGCGATGATCGTCTGACCGGATTCTTCGTCCGACTTGACGCGGAATGAAGGGTCTTCTGCAGCGAGACGGTTCAGGGCGATGCCCATCTTTTCCTGGTCGGCCTTGGTCTTCGGCTCGATCGCGATTTCGATAACCGGATCAGGGAATTCCATGCGTTCCAGGATAACCGGCTTCAACGGATCGCAGAGCGTGTCACCCGTTGTGGTTTCCTTGAGGCCTGCCAGCGCAACGATGTCACCGGCAAACGCTTCTTCAATGTCTTCACGCGAGTTGGAATGCATCTGCAGCATACGGCCGATACGTTCGCGCTTGTTCTTGACCGTGTTGTCGAGCGAAATGCCCTTGGTCAGCTTGCCGGAGTAGATGCGGCAGAATGTCAGCGAACCAACAAACGGGTCGTTCATGATCTTGAACGCCAGCATCGACAGCGGCTCGTCGTCCGAGGACTTGCGGGTCGTTTCGGTTTCGGTCTTCGGGTCGATGCCCTTGATCGCAGGAACGTCAACTGGCGAAGGCAGGTACTCAACGACACCGTCAAGAAGCGGCTGTACGCCCTTGTTCTTGAAAGCGGAACCGCAGAATACCGGATGGAAGTCAACGCGGCAGGTACCGACACGGATCAAATGGCGCAGCTTCTCATTGTCGGGCATGTTGCCTTCGAGATAGGCCTCCATAGCAGCTTCCTCGACCTCAACAGCGGTCTCGATCAGCTTTTCACGGAACTCTTCGGCACGGTCCTTCAGGTCAGCCGGGATCTCGACGACATCCCACTGTGCGCCGAGCTGTTCGTCGCGCCAGACCAGGGCCTTCATCTCGATCAGATCGATAACGCCCTTGAACTCGTTTTCAGCGCCGATCGGCAGCTGCATGACGAGCGCCTTGGCACCGAGACGGGTCTTGACCATATCGACGCAGCGATAGAAGTCGGCACCGGTCTTGTCCATCTTGTTGACGAAGATCATGCGCGGGACATGGTACTTCTCAGCCTGACGCCAGACGGTTTCGGTCTGCGGCTCAACACCGGCATTGGCATCGAGCAGTGCAATTGCACCATCGAGAACGCGCAGCGAACGCTCTACTTCAATCGTAAAGTCGACGTGGCCAGGCGTGTCGATGATGTTGAAACGGCGCATCTTGCCGTCACGACCCTTCCAGAACGTGGTGGTCGCAGCGGAAGTGATCGTGATGCCACGCTCCTGCTCCTGCTCCATCCAGTCCATGGTTGCGGCGCCATCGTGGACTTCACCGATCTTGTGCGACTTACCAGTGTAGTAAAGGATACGCTCGGTGGTCGTGGTCTTGCCGGCGTCGATGTGCGCCATGATACCGAAATTACGGTAGTCTTCGATTTTATATTCGCGGGCCATGATAGGGTGCCTTCAAGAATAGGGTTTCGACGATTACCAGCGGTAATGCGAGAATGCGCGGTTGGCTTCTGCCATGCGATGCGTGTCTTCACGCTTCTTCACGGCCGAGCCACGGTTGTTTGCAGCATCCAGCAGTTCACCGGACAGGCGATCGATCATTGTCGTCTCATTGCGGC
Organism: Phyllobacterium sp.; assembly: GCF_037994405.1. GTDB lineage: Bacteria > Pseudomonadota > Alphaproteobacteria > Rhizobiales > Rhizobiaceae > Phyllobacterium. The sequence goes on along the minus strand of NZ_JBBNAN010000153.1, from coordinate 6,124 downwards.
CGCGGGCTGCATTGATGAGCCAACGGATAGCAAGAGCCTGACGGCGCTCCGGACGAACATCGACCGGAACCTGGTACGTTGCACCACCAACGCGGCGCGAACGCACTTCAACGTGCGGCGCGACGTTGTCGAGAGCTTGATGGAACAGGGCAACCGGCTCCTGCTTGCTCTTGGCTTCAACGGACTCAAGCGCACCGTAAACGATACGCTCAGCAATCGACTTCTTGCCATGATGCATGACTGCATTCATGAACTTGGTCAGAACGAGATCGCCGAACTTCGGATCCGGGTTGATCTCACGCTTTTCTGCACTATGGCGTCTGGACATATTCTCTGTCTCTTCGCTTCGTCGGGCTGGCCACTCGGTAGCTCAGCACCGGATAAATCTTACTTCGGACGCTTCGCACCGTACTTGGAACGGCGCTGCTTGCGGTTCTTGACGCCCTGGGTATCCAGAACACCACGGATGATGTGGTAACGAACACCCGGCAAATCCTTTACACGGCCGCCGCGGATCATCACGACAGAGTGCTCCTGAAGGTTGTGCCCCTCACCCGGAATATATCCGATGACTTCAAATCCGTTCGTCAGACGCACCTTGGCGACCTTACGCAGAGCCGAGTTCGGCTTCTTCGGGGTCGTCGTGTAGACGCGAGTGCAAACGCCGCGCTTCTGCGGGTTTTCCTGCAGAGCAGGTACTTTATTGCGCTTTACCGGCGCAGTGCGCGGCTTGCGGATCAGCTGGTTTACGGTAGGCATTCAACCTTCCCTCTTTGTAATGCGGTCGAAGCGCAAGCGCTTCAGCACAAATCTCGTATCTTCGCCCGTCAGGGCCGTTTCAGCGCCATGCTCATGCACGAATTCGGGCAAAAAAACCACCGCGAGGTGGCTTGCCCGAATAAAAGCAGAGGAAGCCCTATTGGCTTCATGCGAGCGGCAAATTGCATTTCGATCGTAAAACGAACCCTGTTTGAGATGAACTCCAGAGCGCGTCGCTCCGAAAGGGCCAATCTCACATCGGCTCAGATGGGCTGCTGATACTGTGTCGCCGGGCTCTCGTCAAGCCTGAACCCTAAATATTATTAAGGATTGCAGCGTTTGCAGGCGCTTTGTGGCCTGAATGAAAGATAGTTTCGCCGATGAGGCACGAATACAAGCAAAATTACAACTCTTGCACAGGGATTTCATGCGCTTCCGTGTTACGAAGCGTCAAAATACCCACTCTGCACCATTACACTCTGGGAATCGGGAATCATCCAATGCCATCAACCCCACTTGAGTCGAAACCGGTCCATCTGATTGTCGCAGATGTTTGGAAGAACAAGGAAGACGAGCCGCGCCAGGTGCATCTCCTGTTGAGGACGGACGATACCGACAATCTCGTCAACATCGCCCTGCAGATCCTTGCCAATGAAGGCTATGACGAAGCCGAACTCCTCGAGATCGGCACCTTGACGGAAGAACCCGAAGAGGAACCGCATCTGTCCGCCTACAAGAACGCCCTTACCGGCCAGGCAGCACTCATTGAGTTTAATGAGTAGCTATTCGTTTCCGCCAGTCGGAAACATTCGCTGCCAATCTGCGCGAACTTCATACGTACTTGCGCAAATTTCACACAACAACCGCTAATTCCTGCACAAGAACTGGTGATTCCTGGGCAAGTTTCTCCATCAGGAATAGCAATCTGGGTGTGCCAGGTTGAAGCCAGAAATGAAAAGGCCGCCCGGGATTTCTCCAGGGCGGCCTTTTGTTGATGTCAGCGGACCGGCTTATTCGGCCGGCTGGCCTGTCATATCGGTCAGCATCGGACCAGCCTTCGCAGCCGTTGCTCCCGACTCCTTGCGGCGCTCGTCGATGATCAACTCGTCTCTGGCTCCGGCAATGCGGCGGATCTGCTTGACCGTGCCGCCGGTACCTGCCGGGATCAGACGTCCAACGATGACGTTTTCCTTCAGGCCCTGCAGAGCATCCATCTTGCCGGCAACAGCGGCTTCCGTCAGGACGCGCGTTGTTTCCTGGAAGGACGCTGCCGAGATGAACGACGGCGTCTGCAGCGAGGCCTTGGTGATGCCGAGCAGCACCGGAGTGCCATAGCCTGGCTTCTTGCCATCCTCTTCAAGACGCTCGTTGATCTCGTCCAGTTCGATCCGGTCGACATGATCGCCTGCAATGAAGCCGGTGTCACCAGATTCGGTGATTTCGACCTTCTGCAACATCTGACGGACAATCACTTCAATGTGCTTGTCGTTGATCAGAACGCCCTGCAGACGATAGACTTCCTGGATCTCGTTGACGAGGTAGGAAGCCAGGGCCTCCACACCCTTGATCGCCAGGATGTCGTGCGGTGCCGGGTTGCCGTCGAGGATATAATCGCCCTTTTCAATGGCATCGCCATCCTGAAGATGGAAAGGCTTGCCCTTGGGGATCAGATATTCGACAGGCTCGAGCGTCTCGTCGTTCGGTTCGATGACGATGCGGCGCTTGTTCTTGTAGTCGCGGCCGAAACGAACCGTACCATCGATCTCGGCGATGATAGCATGGTCCTTCGGACGGCGGGCCTCGAACAGTTCCGCGACGCGCGGCAGACCACCGGTGATGTCCTTGGTCTTGGCGCTTTCCATCGGAATACGGGCAAGAACGTCACCCGCCTTCACATGGGAGCCCGGCTCGACCGAAAGGATCGATTCCACCGAAAGCTGGAAGCGAGCGTCGCCGCCCTTTGCCAGTTTCAGAACCTTGCCGGCCTTGTCCTTGACGACGATGGCAGGCTTCAGATCCGAACCGCGCGGGGTCGAACGCCAGTCGATAACCACGCGCTTGGTGATACCGGTGGATTCGTCCGTCGTTTCCGTAACCGAGAGACCGTCGACCATGTCTTCGAATTCGACATGACCTTCGACTTCCGTCATGACCGGGCGGGTATAAGGATCCCACTCGGCGATGCGCTGGCCGCGCTTAACACTATCGCCATCATCCACATAGATGCGCGAACCGTAGGTGACGCGGTGTGTCGCGCGTTCCTTGCCGGTGGCATCGAGAATGACAACAGCCATGTTGCGGCCCATGACCACCAGATGGCCATCGGAGTTGCGCACCACGTTACGGTTGCGGATCTGTACCTTACCTTCGTAGCTGGCTTCGAGGAACGACTGATCGACAACCTGCGCCGTACCACCAAGGTGGAACGTACGCATCGTCAACTGCGTGCCTGGCTCACCGATTGACTGAGCAGCGATAACGCCGACCGCTTCGCCCTGGTTGACCGGAGTACCACGGGCCAGATCGCGGCCGTAGCACTTGGCGCAGATGCCGCCACGGGTCTCACAGGTAAGAGCCGAACGGATGCGAATCGACTGGACGCCAGCCTTCTCAATGGCATCGACATCGAACTCGTCGATGATGTTGCCACCGGTGACAAGCACTTCACCCGAAACCGGATGTAGGATGTCTTCAAGCGCCGTACGGCCGAGAACACGCTGGCCGAGGGTCGCAACGACCTGTCCGGCATCAACGATCGGCTGCATGGTGAGGCCCGTTGTCGTGCCGCAATCCACCGAGATGACAATGCAATCCTGCGCGACGTCGACAAGACGGCGTGTCAGGTAACCGGAGTTAGCGGTCTTCAAGGCGGTGTCAGCGAGACCCTTACGGGCGCCATGGGTCGAGTTGAAGTACTCGTTCACGGTCAGACCTTCCTTAAAGTTCGAAATGATCGGGGTTTCGATGATTTCGCCCGAAGGCTTGGCCATCAGACCGCGCATACCGCCCAGCTGGCGCATCTGGTTCGGCGAACCACGAGCACCCGAGTGCGACATCATATAGATCGAGTTCATCTGCTTCTGGCGGCCAGTAACAGGATCGAACTCGACGGCCTTGATGCGCGCCATCATTTCGTCGGCGACCTTCTCGGTGCACTTGCCCCAGGCGTCAACGACCTTGTTATACTTCTCGCCCTGAGTGATCAGGCCGTCATTGTACTGCTGCTCGTAGTCGGTCGCCAAAGCTTCGGTTTCAGCAACCAGCTTCGCCTTGGTTTCCGGAATGACCATGTCGTCCTTGCCGAAGGAAATACCGGCGCGGCAGGCATGGCTGAAGCCGAGCTGCATGATGCGATCGCAGAAAATGACCGTCTCTTTCTGTCCGCAATGGCGATAGACCGTGTCGATCATCTTGGAGATGTTCTTCTTGGTCATTTCCTGGTTGCAGATGTCGAAAGGCACATTGTGGTGCTTCGGCAGCAGCTCACCGATGATCATGCGGCCAGGCGTCGTTTCGAAGATTTTCGACGTCGGCTTGCCGTCCGCATCAATACTCTTGAAGCGGCCCTTGATCTTGGTGTGCAGGGTCACAGCACCGCTGCCGATGGCATGGTGAAGTTCGCCCATGTCGGCAAAGGCCATGCCCTCGCCCGGCTCCTTGGCCGCAACGATCGACAGATAGTACAGGCCGAGAACCATATCCTGCGACGGAACGATAACCGGCAGACCGTTTGCAGGGTGCAGGATGTTGTTCGTCGACATCATCAGAACGCGGGCTTCAAGCTGCGCTTCCAGCGAAAGCGGGACGTGAACAGCCATCTGGTCACCGTCAAAGTCCGCATTGAACGCGGTACAAACGAGCGGATGCAGCTGGATTGCCTTGCCTTCGATCAGGGTGGGTTCGAATGCCTGGATACCAAGACGGTGCAGCGTCGGCGCACGGTTCAGGAGAACCGGATGCTCGCGAATGACCTCGTCGAGGATATCCCAGACTTCCGGCTTTTCCTTTTCAACCAGCTTCTTCGCCTGCTTGACGGTCGAGGAATAACCCTTGGCGTCGAGACGGGCATAGATAAATGGCTTGAACAGTTCGAGCGCCATCTTTTTCGGCAGACCGCACTGGTGCAGCTTCAGTTCCGGGCCGGTCACGATAACCGAACGGCCGGAATAGTCGACGCGCTTGCCGAGCAGGTTCTGACGGAAACGGCCCTGCTTGCCCTTGAGCATGTCGGAGAGCGACTTCAGCGGGCGCTTGTTGGCACCGGTGATGACACGGCCACGACGGCCATTGTCAAACAACGCATCAACCGACTCCTGAAGCATGCGCTTCTCGTTGCGGATGATGATGCCAGGAGCGCGCAGTTCGATCAGGCGCTTCAGACGGTTGTTACGGTTGATCACGCGGCGATAGAGGTCGTTGAGGTCGGACGTCGCGAAACGGCCGCCATCCAGCGGAACCAGCGGGCGCAGGTCCGGCGGAATGACCGGAACGATCTTCATGATCATCCATTCCGGACGGTTGCCCGATTCCAGGAAGTTCTCCACGATCTTCAGACGCTTCATCAGCTTCTTCTGCTTCAGATCCGAAGTGGTCTCGGCAAGCTCTGCACGCAGATCGCCGGCGATCTTCTCCAGATCCATCGAAGCCAGAAGCTCATGAATTGCTTCTGCACCGATCAGTGCAGTGAAGGCATCTTCACCATACTCATCGACCGCAATCATATATTCTTCTTCCGAAAGAAGCTGATGCTCCTTCAGGGCAGTCAGGCCTGGCTCGGTCACGATGTAGTTCTCGAAATAGAGAACGCGCTCGATGCCCTTGAGGGTCATGTCGAGCAATGTGCCGATACGGCTTGGCAGCGACTTCAGGAACCAAATGTGCGCAACCGGAGCTGCGAGTTCGATATGGCCCATGCGCTCACGGCGAACGCGTGACAGCGTGACTTCCACACCGCACTTTTCGCAGATGATGCCCTTGTACTTCATGCGCTTGTACTTGCCGCACAAGCATTCATAGTCCTTGATCGGCCCGAAGATCCGAGCACAGAAGAGACCATCCCGCTCCGGCTTGAAGGTGCGGTAGTTGATCGTCTCCGGCTTCTTGATCTCACCGTATGACCAGGACAGAATCTTCTCAGGGCTGGCGATCGAAATCCGGATGGAATCGAATGCCTGCACAGGCACCTGAGGATTGAAAAGATTCATGACCTCTTGGTTCATGCCGTTTCTCCATGGGGCAGAAAGTGCCCTCTGCTTGCGATGGGTGTCCGCCGCCGCGGTCCATCTAGATCAAATGCCGCTTCTGCAGCGGCTCGAAACAAACCGGTCGGGTGCGCAGCGGACTGCGCACCCTTCCCTTCTTACTC
>NZ_JBBNAN010000152.1:0-28329 GCF_037994405.1 Phyllobacterium sp. | reverse complement strand
GGCACGGAACGATTCAATTTCCCCTTTGATGCGGTCGCCCAAGCCATCCACGCGCAGAACCCGGCGCCGGCACGGATTGTCTCCAATCGTCAGGATGATGCGGGTAATGTTGCTGCATTGCTTCACTTGCCCCCGGAGCGGGGCACCGCGGAAGATATTGTGATTGTCTGGCAGGGTGACGATGGGCCGGATGAGGACGTCCTGGAGCGCCTGCCCGGGGATGCCAAGCCAATCGGACCAATTACACGTGTCACCGCGCCAATCAGGAATTTTAACGGCAAGCTCAGGACTTTCAATTTCCAGCGCTATTCTTCTCGACTACCGATCCGGGATCCGAATAGCGCCGGGTAAGCCAGAACACCCCTACAGTATCGAGGAATGCCACCGCGGCGCGGTCGAAGAACCCATACTTCGACACACCTGCGAGCCTCGGACGGTCTTCTACCTCCACTTCGATCACCGGCAAGCCGGCTCGCCGGATCAGGGCCGGGAGAAAGCGGTGCATATTGTCGAAGTAAGGCAGGTCCCGCGCTGCCGCAACGGGCAAAATCTTGAAGCCACATCCGGCATCCCTGCAATCATCGTTCAACAGTCGCTTGCGGACACTATTTGCAAATTTCGACGTCAGCAGTTTGACAACGCCATCATTGCGCCGCTTCCTGACGCCCGCAAAGAGCGCCGGCTCTGATTGCTGTATCCGTAGCCACAAACGCGCAATGTCCATTGGATCATTCTGACCGTCGCCGTCGAGCGTTGCGACCCATTTTCCCTTGGCTGCCTGGAAGCCCGTTACAAGTGCGCGTGACTTTCCCGTGCGTTTAGCATGGCCGAGCACACAAACATGATTACCGGCATTCAATGCCTCTTCGGCGGAACTGTCCGTTGAACCATCGTCGATGACGATGATTTCATACGCTGGCCCGGAAAGCAGCGCTTCATTGATTTCCTTGACGAGAGAACCGATGTTTCCGGATTCATTGTGGACAGGAATTACGATTGTCAGATCGATCATATCGGGAACCATTGTGAACCGGTTACCACATATGCAGGGTGGGGGCCGGCTCTATTGCCATATACTGCGTTGGGATCGGAGGACAGAATTATTTCATTCGAGTATGCGAGCCAGCGCCGCAATTCCGCCACGCCTTTTGTTACTAAAATAGGCTGCTTTCGACACGGCTGGTTTATGGTTAATACTTCATTAATCGAAGTCTCCCTAAAGTCGGGATCAAACCATACTTGTGCTCCGGTCCGGCAATGAATTTTGAGGTTTCAACGGCAGTTTTGAATGCAGGCAGGCGCGCATTTTCATATGTCGTTCTCCTCGGCCTTGCGCTTGCCTGTACTTCACCCGCTGGCGCCCAGCAACCAGCCCCGGAACCGCAAGCCCCGGCTCAACAACCGGCCCCGCAATCCCTGGATGCCAAGCGTGCACAGACCGTAAAGGAACTTGAGGACCTGACCGGACAAATCTCACTCTCGTCGGACCGCGTTGCTGCGCTCGATAATGAAATCGCTGCGCTGAAGAAAGACCAGACAACACTCACGGCCGCCCTTATCCAATCTGCCAAGACCGAGAAGAAGCTGAGCGAGGACATAGCCGGTTTCAGTGAAAGGCTGACTGGCCTTCGTGAACAAGAAGATGGAATAAAGCGCTCGTTGAAGGAACGTCGCGGCGCACTCGCTGAGGTGCTGGCGGCGCTGCAGCGCATGGGGCTGAATCCGCCGCCTGCGCTCCTTGTGCGTCCTGATGATGCCCTTGCATCCGTCAGAAGTGCCGTCCTTCTCGGCGCCGTTGTCCCTGAAATGCGCCAGCAGACCGAGGTCCTCATTGCCGATCTCAAGGAGCTGACCCTGGTCAAAACATCGATCTCTGAAGAACAAAGTCGCCTGACTGCGGCGCTCTCGGGCCAGGCGGAGGAAAAGAAGCGTCTCGACCTTCTCCTCGCCGAAAAGCAGAAACTGCAGGCTACTTCGGAAGAAACCCGGCAGGCCGAGCAGGCGAGATCTGAGGAGCTGGCCAGGCGGGCGACATCCCTGCGCGATCTCATCGCTTCCATGGAAAAGGACCTGCAGGAGATCAAGAAGGCCGCCGATGCCGCCAGTGCCGAAGAGCAGCAGAAGTTGGCAGAAAGCCAGCGACGCGCCGACGACTTTGCCTCCAACCAGAACCGGCTTTCGGCACAGGTCAATTTTGCGTCGTTGAAAGGCCATCTTTCCATGCCAGCTGCAGGCAAGCTTGTGAAACATTTTGGCGATGACGACGGATTGGGCGGCGCCTTCCAGGGCGATACGCTGCAGACGCCTGCAGGTGCGACAATAACGTCACCGACGGACGCCGTTGTCCTTTATGCTGGCGCATTCCGGTCCTATGGACAGCTCTTGATCCTTGATGCCGGGAACGGATATCATGTTGTTTTGGCAGGGATGAAGAAGATCAATGTCTCGCAGAATCAGTTTGTCCTGGCGGGCGAGCCGGTCGGTGTGATGAACGAGCAACTTATCGCCAGTACCGCACCCGTTTCGATGGGAAATGGAGCTCCAATGCTTTACATTGAGTTCCGAAAGGATACAAAACCTGTTAATCCCGCTCCTTGGTGGGCGGATCGGCTTGCTGGAAGGACCGGAAATGATACGTAGGTTAACGCTTCTCTTGGCCGGAGCGCTGATGGGTGCGACGGCAATGGTCGTTGTGCAGGGTGCTCTGCCCACAACCGCTGCAGAAGCTGCGGGTACTGACACCTATAAACAGCTATCAATTTTTGGTGATATTTTCGAGCGTGTCCGTGCCCAGTACGTCACGCCGCCGGATGACAAGAAGCTGGTTGAGAGTGCCATCAACGGCATGCTGACCTCCCTTGATCCGCATTCGTCCTATATGAATGCCGAGCAAGCCCAGGATATGCGTGTGCAGACCAAGGGCGAATTTGGTGGCCTCGGCATCGAAGTCACCATGGAGAATGAGCTGGTGAAGGTCATTGCTCCCATCGAAGACACCCCGGCCGCCAAGGCTGGCGTGTTGGCCGGCGATTATATCTCGCAAATCGATGGTACCGACGTTCGCGGCCTGACCCTGACTGACGCTGTCGACAAAATGCGCGGTGAGGTCAACACGCCGATCGAACTGACCCTTATTCGTCAAGGCGCCGACAAGCCGATCAAGCTGACCATCGTTCGCGATGTGGTCAAGGTAAAGGCGGTCAAATACCGGGTCGAAAATGACGTTGGCTATGTGCGGGTCATTTCCTTCACCGAACAGACTTTCGACGATCTGCAGAAGGCAATCAAGGACATCCAGAGCAAGGTGCCAGAAGACAAGCTGAAAGGCTTCGTCCTCGATCTGCGGCTCAACCCGGGTGGTCTGCTCGATCAGGCTGTTGCCGTTTCCGACGCCTTCCTTGACAAGGGCGAGGTTGTCTCGACACGCGGGCGCGATCCGCAGGACATTACCCGCTTTGACGCCCGTCCAGGCGATCTGATCAATGGCAAGCCGCTGATCGTCCTGATCAATGGTGGCTCGGCGAGTGCTTCGGAAATCGTTGCCGGTGCGCTGCAAGATCATCGCCGCGGTACGGTTCTCGGAACCCGCTCCTTCGGCAAGGGCTCCGTTCAAACGATCATTCCGCTCGGTGAAAACGGTGCGCTGCGTCTGACGACGGCGCTGTATTACACGCCTGCCGGCAAGTCTATCCAGGGCAAGGGCATCGTACCGGACATCGCCGTTGATCAGCCCCTGCCGGACGAACTCAAGGGCCAGGATATCACCCGCGGTGAATCCGATCTGAAGGGCCATATCAAGGGTGTTCAGGAAGATGCCGAAGGTTCCGGCTCCATCGCCTATGTGCCGCCAGACCCGAAGGACGATCTGCAGCTCATCCAGGCGCTGAAGCTGCTGCGCGGCGAACAGGCCAATGCGGCCTTCCCGGCAGATCCGAAGAAGGGTGTGCCTAACTGATATGCCAGAGGGGACCGGACTTTTCCGTCATAGTCTGGTCCCCTTGGTATGTTTTCCCGGCGGCAACGCCGGCTTTGTCCCTTACTTCTCCGGCCAAAACGCGTGAACGTCGATCTCAACCGGCCACTGGGGCAAAACAGCAGGCGGCCCAGCGAAAAATTTAACGCGAAAGCTCTAACTCGTTGGCTCGCGCCATCGGCGGCTGCCTTAGGCATTGTGGGCCTGGCTTCGCTCATTGCTTACACGAGCCACCAAGGATTTCGTCGCCCGGAGCCTGAGGCATCAAAGCCGCAGATTGCCGCGGCGCCGGCATCCAAACCAAGCCAGCCAGTTGTCACGTCCGCACGCGATCCTAACGCACTGCCAGGCAATGTCGTTACCCCTGAAGGTGGCCCCAAGATCATCGTTGTCGGTGATCCGATGAAACGCACACAGGATCCCCGCACCGCCCATATCCCTGAACAGGATATGCTCGAGCAAAGTCCACAGGGGCTATTGCCCATTATTGCGCCTGACGGCCGCCGTCCTCTCGACGTTTATGCCAGGCCCTGGTCCGGTGCGCGTGGCGCCCGCGTTGCCATCGTCATTGGCGGACTCGGCCTGTCACAAACCGGCTCGCAGCAGGCCATTCGCACCCTGCCAGGGGAAATAACGCTGGCGTTTTCGCCGGAAGGCAACAGCCTGGTCCGCTGGATGCAGGCCGCGCGCCAGGACGGCCACGAAATCCTCATGCAGATTCCGCTGGAGCCATTCGACTACCCCCGGGTTAATCCAGGTCGCGGCACGTTGACGGTCGATGCCCCGCCAGCAACAACACTTGAGAATCTGCACAAAGCGATGGGCCGCATTACGAATTATACAGGCGTGATGAATTATATGGGCGCGCGTTTCACCGCCGAGCCGGCGGCGATGACGCCGGTGATCGAGGATATTGCCAAGCGTGGCCTGCTCTATCTCGACGACGGAACATCCGCGCGAAGCCAGGGCGACGCGATTGCCGCCCAACAGGGTGCACCATTCGCCGCCGCCGACGTTCTGATCGATGCCACGCAGGATCGCGGCGCTATCCTGAAGAAACTGGACGAATTGGAGCGCATCGCCCGCGCCAAAGGGACCGCAATTGCAACGGGCTCAGCCTTCGACGTCACCGTTGAAGCCGTCACATCCTGGGCCAATGAGGCCAAGGCAAGAGGCATTGAGATTGTGCCCGTATCCGCCCTTGTCCGCGACCCCGAAAGGGGTTAGCACCTCGCTGCACGCGATTTGGAGCATCTGCATGAACAAGAACAAGAAGCCTGTCGATCCGCAGTCCCTGCCCTATCGTCCCTGCGTCGGCATAATGGTACTCAACAAGGATGGCCTCGTCTGGGCGGGCCACCGCATCATTATTGCCAATGATGAAATGGACGGTGCCACACAGCTCTGGCAGATGCCGCAGGGCGGCATTGACAAGGGCGAAGATCCGGAACCGGCAGCGCTGCGCGAACTCTATGAGGAAACGGGCATGAAGTCGGTCTCGCGCCTGGCGGAGGCACCAAACTGGATCAATTATGACCTGCCGCCACACCTGATCGGTGTCGCGCTCAAAGGCAAATATCGCGGCCAGACCCAGAAATGGTTCGCTTATCGCTTTGAGGGCGAGGAAAGCGAAATTGCAATAAACCCGCCACCGGGAGGGCACACGGCGGAATTCGATAGATGGGAATGGAAGCCGATGGCACAATTGCCAGAGCTGATCGTGCCTTTCAAGCGCAGAGTTTATGAAGAAGTCGTCGCCGCGTTCCGGCATTTGGCCGGCTGAATATCGTAACAAAAAAGCGGGCCATGCCCGCTTTTTTGTTACGCCCTGGAATTCGACTATCAAGCAGCCTTGATGGCTTCCTCTAGTGTCGTCAGCTGGCCGAGAAGGTCTTCCGCCCGGGCGCGCTCCTCGCGTGTGGTTGCATCTTCGAAGTCTTCCTTGGCATCCTGGATACGGCGCTGCAACTCATCAGCCTTTATATCGGTGACGTGTACCGCCGACTCTGCGAGGAGCGTACAGCCATCCGGCGTGATATCGACAAAGCCGCCGAAGACGACATAGCTGTCCAATTTTCCGTCAGACATCTTCACCGTGACAACGCCAGGCTTCACGGTTGCCATCAGCGGCGCATGGTGCGCCATGACAGTCATGTAGCCTTCCGTGCCCGGAACCACGACTTCAATGACCTGTTCCGAAAGGACCAGGCGCTCTGGCGACACGAGTTCGAACTGGAAGGCTTCTGCCATGATATTCACTCAATTCCTGTGGTCTTGGCCGAGGTGACAAGGCGGGCCGTGGCCCGCCGTCAGTCTTAAGCTCAGGCAGCTTCAGCTGCCAGACGCTGTGCCTTTTCAATCGCCTCGTCGATCGAGCCGACCATGTAGAACGCCGCTTCCGGCAGGTGATCGTAGTCACCGTTGCAAAGGCCCTTGAAGCCCTTGATGGTGTCTGCGAGATCAACCAGCTTGCCCGGCGAACCGGTAAAGACTTCAGCGACGAAGAACGGCTGCGACAGGAAGCGCTCGATCTTGCGGGCGCGAGCAACCGCGATCTTGTCTTCTTCCGATAGCTCGTCCATGCCGAGGATGGCGATGATGTCCTGAAGCGACTTGTAGCGCTGCAGGATGAACTGAACCTGGCGAGCCGTCTGGTAGTGTTCATCACCGACGATCATCGGATCGAGCATGCGCGATGTCGAGTCGAGCGGATCCACGGCCGGATAAATACCCTTTTCCGAAATCGCGCGGTTGAGAACCGTCGTCGCATCAAGATGCGCGAAGGATGCTGCCGGCGCCGGATCGGTCAAATCGTCGGCGGGGACGTAAATCGCCTGAACCGAGGTGATCGAGCCCTTGTGGGTCGTGGTGATGCGCTCCTGCATCGCGCCCATGTCGGTTGCCAGCGTTGGCTGATAACCCACGGCGGACGGGATACGACCGAGCAGAGCGGACACTTCGGAACCAGCCTGCGTGAAGCGGAAGATGTTGTCCACGAAGAACAGAACGTCCTGGCCCTGGTCGCGGAAATGTTCGGCAACCGTCAGCCCCGAAAGAGCAACACGGGCGCGGGCCCCTGGCGGCTCGTTCATCTGACCGTAAACGAGGGCAGCTTTTGAGCCTTCGCCGCCGCCTGCCTTGTTCACGCCCGATTCGATCATTTCGTGATAAAGGTCGTTGCCTTCGCGGGTACGTTCACCCACACCGGCGAAAACCGAGTAACCACCGTGCGCCTTGGCGACGTTGTTGATCAGTTCCATGATGAGAACGGTCTTGCCAACGCCCGCACCGCCGAAGAGGCCGATCTTGCCGCCGCGCGCATAAGGCGCAAGCAGATCGACGACCTTGATGCCCGTTACCAGGATCTGGGCTTCCGTCGACTGTTCGACATATTCTGGAGCCGGCTGGTGAATGCCGCGGGTCAGCTTGGTCTTGATTGGACCAGCCTCGTCGACCGGTTCCCCGATGACGTTCATGATACGGCCGAGGGTTTCCTCGCCGACCGGAACCATGATGGGCGTACCCGTGTCGTAGACGACCTGGCCGCGAACGAGACCTTCGGTCGAGTCCATGGCGATCGTGCGTACGGTGTTTTCACCGAGATGCTGCGCGACTTCGAGAACGAGACGGTTGCCGAGATTGTCGGTCTCCAGTGCGTTCAGGATCTGCGGCAGCACACCACCGTCGAAAGAAACGTCGACGACAGCGCCGATGACCTGGCTGACGTGACCGACGACGCCGGTTGCCTTGAGCGTGGCCTTCGGTGCAGCGGTCTTGGCCGCGGGAGCAGCCTTCGCAGCTGCCTTTGGTGCAGCAGCCTTGGTCGCTGGCCTGGCAGCGGCTTCCGCCTTGACGGCTGCCGTCTTGGCGGCCGCTGCCTTCGGTGCAGCGGCTTTCGCGGCTGCGGGTGTTTTCGGGGTCGCTGCTTTTGCCATCGATCCTTACCTTCGCGATTAGAGCGCTTCCGCGCCCGAAATGATTTCAATCAGTTCTTTGGTGATCTGGGCCTGACGCTGGCGGTTGTACGACATTGTCAGCTTGTTGATCATGTCACCGGCATTGCGGGTTGCGTTGTCCATGGCGGACATGCGCGCACCCTGTTCCGACGCCGCGTTTTCAAGGAGAGCGCGGAAAACCTGGACGGAAATATTGCGCGGGATCAGATCACCCAAGATGGATGCCGGATCCGGCTCATATTCATATACCGCATCGCCAGCGCTTTCCGGTTCAGCATCGCTGATGGAATTTGCCGGGATCAGCTGCTGTGCGGTCGGGATCTGCGAAATCACCGACTTGAATTCCGAGTAGAACAGCGTGGCAACGTCGAACGCGCCTTCGTAAAAGAGGGCAATGATCTTGTGGCCAATCTGGTCGGCATTGACAAAACCAAGCTGCTTCACGTCACGCAGATCGACATGGTCGATGATGTGCCTGCCAAGATCGCGACGCAGGATGTCCGCGCCCTTCTTGCCGACAGTGATGATCTTCACGGTCTTGCCGTCAGCGATCAACCGGCGGGCATGTTCACGGGCCAGACGCGCGATCTGCGCGTTGAAGCCGCCGCAAAGGCCACGCTCGGAGGTGCAGACGACGAGCAGATGCACATCGTCCTTGCCGGTTCCGCTCATCAGCAGCGGCGCGTCATCGCCTTCGTCCACATTGGAGGCTATATTCGCCAGAACAGCAGCCATGCGCTGCGAGTAAGGGCGTGCGGCTTCCGCAGCTTCTTGCGCACGACGCAGCTTCGCCGCGGCGACCATCTGCATCGCCTTGGTGATTTTCTGCGTCGCCTTGACCGAGGCGATCCGGTTTCTCAGATCCTTTAACGAAGGCATCCGTTCATCCCGTCAGTGGTTTTAAGCGAAAGACTTGGCAAAGGCGTCAACTGCCGCCTTGAGCTTGCCTTTGACATCGTCGCTAAGCTGCTTTTCCTTGGCAATCGCGTCGAGAACGTCCTTGTTCTCGGTGCGCAGCCATGTGAGCAGGCCCTGTTCGAACTTGCCAACCTGGTTGACCGCAAGCTTGTCGAGATAGCCATTGACGCCGGCGAAGATCACCGCAACCTGCTCTTCCGTCTTCAGCGGCGAGAACTGCGGCTGCTTCAGAAGCTCAGTCAGACGTGCACCGCGGTTAAGCAGACGCTGTGTCGAGGCATCGAGGTCGGAACCGAACTGTGCGAAGGCCGCCATTTCGCGGTACTGTGCAAGTTCACCCTTGATGGAGCCGGCAACCTGCTTCATCGCCTTGATCTGCGCAGAAGAACCAACGCGGGAAACCGAAAGACCGACGTTAACGGCCGGACGGATACCCTGATAGAACAGGTTGGTCTCGAGGAAGATCTGGCCGTCGGTGATCGAGATCACGTTGGTCGGAATATAGGCCGAAACGTCGTTCGCCTGGGTTTCGATGACTGGCAGCGCAGTCAGTGAACCGGCACCATTGTCGTCATTGAGCTTGGCGGAACGCTCGAGCAGGCGGGAATGCAGATAGAAAACGTCGCCCGGATAAGCTTCGCGGCCCGGCGGGCGGCGCAGCAGCAGCGACATCTGGCGGTAAGCCACGGCCTGCTTGGACAGATCGTCATAACCGATCAACGCATGCATGCCGTTGTCGCGGAAATATTCGCCCATCGTGCAACCGGCGAACGGTGCGAGATACTGCATCGGAGCAGGATCGGAAGCCGTAGCAGCGATAATGATCGAATATTCGAGCGCACCGCGTTCTTCAAGAACCTTGACGAACTGCGCTACAGTCGAACGCTTCTGGCCGATAGCAACATAGACGCAATACAGCTTGTCGCTCTCGTTTCCAGCATCGTGAGCTGGCTTCTGATTAAGGAAAGTATCAAGAATGATCGCGGTCTTGCCGGTCTGACGATCGCCAATGACCAGCTCGCGCTGACCGCGGCCAACCGGGATCAGGGCGTCGATGGCCTTGAGGCCGGTCGACATCGGCTCATGCACCGACTTGCGCGGGATGATGCCCGGCGCCTTGACGTCAACGCGTGCGCGCTGCGATGCCTTGATCGGACCCTTACCGTCGATCGGATTGCCGAGCGCGTCAACAACGCGGCCAAGCAGCTCCTTGCCGACAGGGACGTCAACGATGGCGCCGGTACGCTTGACGGTGTCGCCTTCCTTGATGTCACGGTCCGAACCGAAAATAACAACGCCGACGTTGTCGCTTTCGAGGTTCAAGGCCATGCCGCGGGTACCGCCCGGGAATTCGACCATTTCACCAGCCTGAACATTGTCCAGACCATATACACGAGCAATACCGTCACCGACGGACAGAACCTGACCGACTTCGGAGACTTCTGCCTCCTGGCCGAAATTCTTGATTTGCTCTTTCAGGATTGCGGAAATTTCCGCGGCGCGGATGTCCATCAGCCGACCTCTTTCAGTGCAAGCTTAAGCGAAGAAAGTTTTGTGCGAAGTGAAGTGTCGATCTGGCGGGACCCCAACTTGACGATGAGACCTCCAAGGATCGACGGATCAACGGTGACATTGATTGTCACGTCCTTGCCGGCGACGCTTTTCAGCGTGGCCTTCAATTCTGTTTGCTGCGCTGCCGCCAGGGCATGTGCAGAAGTAACTTCGGCCGTCATCTCGCCGCGATGTTCGGCGGCGATCTGGCGGAATGACTGGATCATGGCAGGCACTGCGAAAAGGCGGCGGTTCTGCGCGACGACGCGCAGGAAATTACCGACGAGACCGCCAATCTTGGCCTTGGTCAGGATGGCGGAAATCGCCTTGACCTGATCGTCCGACGAAAAAACCGGGCTGGCGATCAGCCGCTTCAGATCGGCGCTGCCATTGACGAGAGCCTCGAACGCGCCGAGATTGTTTTCGACCTCAGCAAGCGAATTCGCTTCCAATGCGAGGTCGAACAACGAACCTGCATAACGCTGGGCAACACCGGATATGAGCGACGAAGTTTCTGCCACGAACGACAAGCTCTCTGCGTTGGAGCCAAAAATCAGGAAACCGGAAGGAATTTTTCGGTCAAATCTTTGGCATTATTGATTTTTTTACCGCCTTGGACACAACCCGAGAGCCGCCTCCGACGAGATTTGAATGCCGTCTAGCATAGGAAGACAGGACTCGCAACACGCGAATCCGCTAAAACAGGCGGCAGAATCGCCGCAGCTTTGGATAATTATGACTTACGGATTCCAGTAATGCAGAAATGACCTATGCAACAAAGCCAAATGCGAAAAGAAGCGGGCCTGCAGCCAGCGCGAGTTCGATGATGACGGATATCCAGTTGTAAAGCGTATTTCCCCGGTCTGACATCATCGAGATAAGCCGGCCGAAGACAGTAAAACCCCACGAGACGCCAAGCGCGATCCAGAGAAATGGCTGCGCAAAAATCAGGGCGCTGAGGCCGAGGCCGAGATAGAACCCGGCAAACGTGGCCCGGATTTCGGACAGGGCTTCCGGCCGCTCCGGCTTGGTCTGCAACCTCAGGATTCTCAGCGCTACACGTGGCGCGAAAAACAGGATCAGTCCGAAGATGACGGTGATCACGCCGGATGACCACGCCATCCATTCACCTGTACTGGCCGGCCAATAGAGTTCCATGATTTCCCTGCCCTACCACGTTAACCACATAGACAAATTGCTTATAGAAAGCTTTGCGGATCGATATCAACCTGAACGCGCACTGATCCCCGTTCTTTTGGCCCCGCCGCCAGTACGGCGCGGATAAAACCCTGTAGGTCAGCCTTGCGTGTACCGTGGATCAAAAGCCGGAAACGGTGGCGGCCACGGACAAGTGCAAGAGGCGCCTCCGCCGGGCCCAGCACACTGATCTGCTGCGATGCGGGCGCGGCGCGGCGCAGGGCACGCGCATGGTTCTCCGCCTCGGAGCGCGTTGCCGCCGAGATGATCAGCGAAGCCAGCCGCCCGAATGGTGGCAGTCCGGAGCGCTCGCGTTCTTCGATCTCACGCTCGTAGAAAGCCTTCGCATCGCCCGAGACAATCGCCCGCATCACGGGATGATCCGGCTGATAGGTCTGTAACAGCCCGAGGCTCTTTTTGCCGGTGCGTCCTGCACGCCCGGTCACCTGGCTGAGAAGCTGGAATGTGCGCTCCGCTGCACGCGGATCGCCATTGGCAAGGCCGAGATCCGCATCGACGACCCCGACCAGCGTCATGTTGGGAAAGTTATGTCCCTTGGCGACAAGCTGCGTGCCGATGATGATGTCCGCTTCGCCGCGCGCAATCGCATCGAGCTCGAGCCGAAGCCTTTTGACACCCATCAGGTCCGATGACAGCACGATAATCCGCGCATCGGGGAACGTCGTTTCCACCTCTTCGGCTATGCGCTCGACACCCGGGCCGCAAGCAACCAGATGATCGAGTGTGCCGCAAGATGGACAGGCCTCTGGCCGCGCCTCGTGATGCCCGCATTGATGACAAACCAGCTGGCCCCGAAAGCGATGCTCGACCAGCCAGCTTGAACAGTCCGGACACTGGAACCGGTGGCCGCAAACACGGCATAGCGTAAGCGGCGCATAACCGCGACGGTTGAGAAACAGCAACGATTGTTCCTCGCGCTGTAACGTCTGGTTGATCGCCTCGACCAATGCGGGCGACAGGAACCCGCCGGGTCGCGGCGGCGAACGCCGCATGTCGATCGATTTGAGATCAGGCATTGCCGCTTCGGCATAACGGCCCGTCAACCGGATACGCTTGTATCGGCCTTGTTGAGCATTGACCTGGCTCTCGATCGACGGTGTTGCGGACGCAAGCACGACCGGGAAATTGCCGATATGCCCGCGCACCACTGCCATGTCGCGCGCATTGTAGAAGACGCGGTCTTCCTGCTTGTAGGCGGGATCATGCTCTTCATCGACAACAACCAAGCCAAGGTCCTGGAACGGCAGGAACAGCGCTGACCGTGCCCCGGCAACGACCCTGACCTGGCCCTCCATCACCTGCCGCCACACGCGCTCGCGCGTTCGCGGCGCAAGGTCAGAATGCCATTCGGCCGGTTTCGAACCGAAGCGGTCGTGGAAGCGGTCGAGGAATTGCTGGGTCAGCGCGATTTCGGGAAGCAAGATGAGCACCTGCTTGCCCTTTTCGATCGCCTTGGCCACCGCTTCGAAATAGACTTCCGTCTTGCCGGAACCGGTAACGCCATCGAGCAGCGAAACCGAAAATTCATCCGCGGCAACCGCCTCGACGAGCTGTTCTGCCGCTAGGGTTTGATCGCCTGACAAGGCCGCTTTCGCATAGTGGATATCCGGTGCAGCCACAACGGGACGCGCCGGAATCATCACCTGCTCGAAAACACCCTGCGCCGAGAGCCCGTCAATGACGGTTGCCGAAACACCCGCTGCGTGGGCAAGGCCAGTTCGTGTCCATGCCATGCCATCTTCGGCAAGCTCCAACACTCTAGCGCGCGCACTGGTCATGCGGTCAGGCTCGCGGCCAGAAAATCGCAGGCCCGGCACTGGAGGCTCAGGATCGAAGGCAGCCGGCACGCGCAGCACCATGCGTGCCACCATGCCGGGCGGCGAGATCGTATAATCGGCGGCAAAGCGCATGAAGCGCATCATGCCGTCATCGACTGGCGGGCAATCGAAAAGTTCGGAAATCGGCCGCAACTTCTTGGCGTCGATCGAGTCGGTCGAACCCTCTGTGACAATGCCAGCCACCTCGCGCGGTCCAAGCGGCACCCGCACAATCGACCCGGCTTGCACGTCCATGCCATCCGGCACGGCATAGCTATAGGGCCGCTCGGCCGGCATCGGCACAAGCACCGGAACTATTTTTTGCGGGATGAACGAATCCTGGCTCATATAGGCGTGACCTTGCCGTGGCTTTGAGCTAAAGAAAAGCCACTTTCCGGGAGAAATATCCCATCTGTCATTTTAGGAAGGACTGCTCCGATGAAATTCTTTGTCGATACCGCCGACGTAAAGGAAATCCGCGAACTCAATGATCTCGGATTGCTGGACGGCGTGACCACCAATCCGTCGCTGATCTTGAAATCTGGCGGTAGCATCATCGAAGTCACCAAGGAAATCTGCAGCATCGTCAAGGGTCCAGTTTCCGCTGAAGTCACCGCGACTGAATACGAGCAAATGATGAAAGAGGCTGCGGTGCTCGCCCGGATCGCTGACAATATCTGCATCAAGGTGCCGCTGACCCTCGATGGCTTGAAGGCTTGCAAGGCACTCCGCTCCGACGGCCACCTGGTCAACGTGACGCTGTGCTTCTCCGCCAACCAGGCGCTGCTTGCCGCCAAGGCCGGCGCGACCTTCATCTCGCCCTTCATCGGGCGTATTGACGATATCGGCATTGATGGCATGGAGCTGATTTCCGAAATCCGCACCATCTATGACAATTACGATTACAAGACTGAGATCCTTGCCGCTTCGATCCGTACGGTCAATCACGTCAAGCAAGCTGCCTTGATCGGCGCCGACGTCATAACCGCACCGCCGGCAACGCTTAGGGCTCTGGTCAAGCATCCGCTGACCGACAAGGGCCTCGAGGCCTTCCTCGCCGATTGGGCGAAGACGGGTCAGTCAATCGCCTGATTGCTGAAACTGCAAGCTTGGTAAAATCGCCCGCCACCCTTCGAGGCTGGCGGGCGATTCGTTAGAGCGAACCTAGAGCAAATCGGAATGGTGACGTCGCGCCACATCCGGATGCGAACGCAGACGGCCTTTCAGGTAGTTCCGGCCGACTTCCCGGAACAACGGATTATCCGGGTCGGTATCGGTACCACCTGCCTCGTGTGCAAGATCGGGCGGCAATTTCAGGAGCGGCACATTGGCGTTCAGATCGGCGCCAAAAAAGAAGGCCACTGACAGGCGATCCTTACCTGAGGGCGGTGTCACCACGCGATGGACCGTTGCCTTCAGATAGCCATTCGACGCAAGTTCGAGAATCTCACCAATATTGATGACGAAGGTTCCAGGAACTGGCCTCGCATTGATCCAGCCACCGTCCTTTTGCACCTGCAAACCGCCCTGTACATCCTGCAATAGCAGTGTCAGAAATCCGCTGTCCTTGTGCGCACCAACACCCTGGTCGCTGCCCGTCGCATCACGGCCGGGATAGCGGATGATCTTCAAATGCTGATTTGGCGCATCCTGATAGATCGGCTTGAAAATTTCCCTGTCCTGCCCGAGCGCCAACGCGAAAGCCTGCAGCAATTCGATCGCCAACCGCGTCAATTCGCTCTGCCATTCGAGGACGATCGGTTTCAGGTCGGGCAAGGCTTCCGGCCATTGATTCGGGCCCTGCAGACGCGACCACGGATCGGTTGTCGCGCTCTGCGTGATGGGAAACCTCTCCGCACCGACGTCGAATTGTTCGCGCCAGTCCGCCTGCCCCTTTGTCCGCTCCCAGCCAGCACGTGTATAGCCACGAAAGTGCGGCGAATGGATCATTTCCACAGCGAGCTTTTCCTCTTCCGGCAAGGCAAAGAACGTCTTGGAGATCGCAACAATATCCCGTTGCAGCTTTTCCGAAACACCATGCCCACTCAGATAGAAGAAACCGAAGGTGCGCGCGGCGTGGCGCAAATCTTCAAAGAAGCTCTCGCGTTCTGCCGGGTCACGGTAGCGCGAAAAATCAAGGGTCGGCAGGCTGAGGTTGTTGGGCAAATCATCCATTCCAATCATTCTCCATCGCAATGCATGCCGCTGCACCGGCTCGTGCGCATCAGCGATTATAGAGCTGATCGAGAATCTGGCGTTCGAAAAATGCAAGCTCCGGTGACGCATGGCGGCGCGGCCGCTCCACCAAAATAGCCAGATCGAGGGCGATCCTGCCGCTATCGATGACGACGACACGGTCGGCGAGCGCCACCGCCTCGGTGACATCGTGGGTTACCAGCACCGCGGTGAATTTCTTGGCAAGCCAGATACGCTCCAGAAGTTGCTGCATCTCGATACGCGTCAGCGCATCCAGGGCCCCAAGGGGTTCGTCGAGCGCCAATATGGACGGATGCCCGACCAGAGCGCGCGCCAGCGCGACTCGCTGGCGTTGCCCGCCCGACAGAACCGCCGGCCACTCGCCGCCACGATCGGCCAGACCAACTTCCGCCAGGATTTCGAGGCTTTGCTTGCGCGCAGCCTCACCCTTCTCTATGCTGGTAAGCCCCACCTCGACATTGGCAATCACCCGCGCCCAAGGCAGGAGCCGCGGCTCCTGGAACATGATGCGCGTGCGTTTCTGGTCAGTCGTTCCGGCGCCCTGAACAAGCTCGCCAGAAGTCGGCTTGTCGAGCCCGGCAAGCAGCCGCAACAGCGTACTCTTGCCGCAACCGCTCTTGCCGATAACCGCAACAAACTGCCCCTCTTGCACGTCGAGGTTGATCCTCTGCAACACCGCCTTGCCGCCAAACTGTTTCGCCACATTGCGAAAGGAAAACGCAAGCTTGCCTGCGCCGCGCTCCGGCGCGTAGGCTCCTGTGGGTGCGGCGAAAGATTGACGGGCCGTGATGGTCGCTGCGGTCATCTTGGTTCCTTAAGTGGTTTGGAATGCAGGGTGCCATTGCAGTGAAATGCGCTCGAGGAACCGCGCCAGCGAGTCCGCCAGCTTCCCGAGGAGCGCATAGATCAATATGGAAAGGACAACAACGTCGATCAGCAGAAACTCGCGCGCCTGCATCGCCATATAGCCGAGACCCGATGACGCCGAGATGGTTTCTGCGACGATCAACGTCAGCCACATGATGCCAAGCCCATAGCGCAGGCCGACGAAGATAGACGGCAGCGCTCCCGGCAGAATAACCCGTGCAAACAGCTCCCTGCGCGACATGCCATAGATGCGGCCCATCTCGACCAGTTGTGGATCGACACCCTGGATGCCAAGCAGTGTATTTACGTAGATCGGGAAAAATACACCGAGTGCGACGAGAAACAGCTTTGCTTCCTCGTCTATGCCGAACCACAGGATCACCAGTGGGATCAGCGCCAGATGCGGAATATTGCGGACCATTTGCAAGGTCGTGTCGGTCAATTCGCGGCTGAGCGCAGACAGGCCGTTGGCAAGGCCAAGCGCAAAGCCGATAGCGCCGCCTATTACAAACCCACTCAAAGCGCGGAGTGTAGAGATCCGGATATTCTCGATGAGTTCACCCGACCATAACAGCTTCCAGAATGCCTCGCCGACGGCCGACGGGGCGGGCAGCACGTTGGACGGGATCAGCCCTGCCCGTGACGCGCCCTCCCAGCCGGCGAGCAGCAGCGCCGGCAACAACCACCCCAGCGAACTGCGCCCAATTGAGCGAAGCGCCCTGCTCATGAGGAAGCCTGCAAGCGTTTGGCACCATGAAAGCCGACGGAAAACTCGTTTGCTATCACTTCGCGCGGTGCACTGCGCTTGGTACCGAGACCAAGCTGCGGGAACAGCAATTCGGCGACGCGGTATGCTTCCTCGAGATGCGGGTAGCCCGACCCTATGATCGTATCGATGCCCACCGCCTGATACTCGCAGATGCGTGCAGCGATACTTTCCGGCGAACCGACAAGCGCCGTTCCTGCGCCGCCGCGTACCAGCCCTACACCCGCCCAAAGATTGGGGGAAACCACGAGCTTGTCACGGCGTCCGCCATGCAGCTCCGCCATACGGCGCTGCCCGACGGAGTCCATCTCCTTGAGGAACCGCGCTTGCGCGATTTCGATCTGCTCGTCGGTGATCCTGCTGATCAACCGGTCGGCCGCTGCCCAGGCCTCGTCCTCGGTTTCGCGAACGATGAAATGCAGGCGAATGCCGAAGCGCAGCTTGCGTCCCCTGAGCGCCGCCTTCTTGCGCGCACGCTCGATCTTCTCGGCGACCTGCGTCACCGGTTCACCCCAGGTCAGGTACATGTCCACCTGCTTGGCGGCGAGATCCTGTCCCGCATCGGAGGAACCGCCAAAATAGAGCTGTGGCCGCTCCTGCGCTGGCAGAAGGTCGAGCCGGCCATTCTCGACGCGGTAATGCTTGCCGTCGAAGTTCACCGTCTCGCCGGATACGAGATCACGCCAGATTTTCAGGAACTCCGCGGCCTGTTCGTAGCGCTCATCATGCGGCAGGAACACGCCATCTCCGGCGAGCTCGGTCGGATTACCGCCGACGACGACATTGAGCAGCAGGCGCCCATTGCTCAGCCGGTCGAGCGCCGCCGTCTGGCGAGCAGCAAAGACCGGCGATGTGACGCCGGGGCGGAGCGCAACAAGAAACTTCAGCCGCTCCGTATGGGCAGCAAGGCCCGCTGCCGTGATCCACGAATCCTCGCAGGCCTGCCCCGTTGGCAGCAGCACGCCCGGAAAACCGAGCCGGTCAACCGCTTGAGCGACTTCACGGAAATAGGCGAATTCCGGCGGGCGCTGCTGGCGTTCCGACCCAAGATAGGTGCCGTCACCGTGCGTGGGAATGAACCAGAAGAAATCGAGCGGAGA
Source organism: Phyllobacterium sp. (assembly GCF_037994405.1). GTDB lineage: Bacteria > Pseudomonadota > Alphaproteobacteria > Rhizobiales > Rhizobiaceae > Phyllobacterium. Next base: position 9,946 of record NZ_JBBNAN010000152.1, on the reverse strand, counting down.
ATTGTTTGCTGGCTGTGTCATAGGCATGTTTCCAGTCTGGTCAGTTGCTTGGCGCCGTCCACACGGCATCCGAAATCTTGATGGCATTGGGAATGAGCTTCAGCTTGAAAAAACGGTCAGCCGTTTCCTGCTGGTGCGCGATGATTTCCGGCGTGACCGGCCCTACGCTGAAGACGGAACGATCGGCAGCAAGCATCTGTGCATCCAGCGGCACGCCGGTTACTTCGTGCAAGGCTTCCGCTACCTTGTCCTTGTTGGCATTGGCCCACGTGGCCGCATCCTTCAGAGCACCGATCGTCGTCGTCACGATTTCCGGGTGCTTGGCCGCAAAGTTGCGATTGGCGATGAAGTAGGTTTGGACATCAAGAACGTCGCTGCTGCGCGCCAGGATGCGCGGATTATAGCGTGTCTCGGCAATGGCGAAGAATGGATCCCAGACCGCCCACGCATCGATCTTGTCGCTGGCGAAGGCAGCGGCCGCATCGGCGGGACTGAGATACACCGGTGTGATTTCGTCAAAGCCAACCTTGGCTTTTTCCAGCGCCGCAATCAGAAGATTATGCGCGCTTGTGCCCTTGCCGACACCGATCTTCTTGCCCTTCAAATCGGCGAGGGACTGGATCGGCGACCCAGGCTTGACGAAAATCGCTTCACCCTTGCCGTTTGGCGCGAGCGCTGCGGCATAGACAATGGCTGATGCCGCGGACTGACCGAAAATGGGGGGCGCATCGCCGACCCAACCGACATCGATGCTGCCGATATTGAGCGCTTCGACCAGCGGTGGTCCTGCCGTGAATTCCACCCATTTGACCGTGATACCCTTGGATTCAAGTGCGTTTTCGATGACCCCTTGTTGTCGCGCGACAACGGGCAAGCCCGTCTTCTGGTAACCGATCTTGAGTTCCGCCAGTGGCAGCGCGGCGTAGGAAATGCTGGTGGCAAAAGCTGCGGCAGCAAGAAGGGCCGCGCCAAATGCTCTGCGTGTCAGTGTGGACATGGTCCCCTCGACGATGCGGGCTTTGTTGATCACAAACTTCCCGCCCGATCGGGAATTGAACCAATGCTAGTTAACTCGACCAATCTTATAGAGAAAAGAAATTTCATAGAATCTTGGGTAGCAGGATTAGTTTTCTTGCCCCACCCCAAGCCCACGCAAAACGAAAAAGATTCGCTTTATCCTTTAGTATTGATTGCTGGCGCCGGGGCGCTTTATTCCCGCCCCGACCAGGGTACAAGCAGCCGCTCCACCCGCCGGATGCCGATTTCCAGAATGAAGGCAATGATGGCGATAACGAAAATTCCCATGATGACCACGTCCGTAACCAGGAACTGCGCCGCAGACTGGATCATGAAGCCGAGGCCGCGCGTTGCCGCAACGAGTTCGGCTGCAACAAGTGTTGTCCACCCCGTACCAAGCGCTATGCGTAGACCGGTCAGGATGGACGGAGTGGCGCTCGGCAGGATCACATAGCGCACAACCTGAACCCGGGTGGCCCCGAGCGCACGCGCCGCATTGATGCGCTCGACGGACGCGCCCCTGACACCGGACGCCGTTGAAATGGCGATGGGCGCCAGCATGGCAATCGCAATCACCAGAATTTTTGAAGACTCACCAATGCCGAACCAGATGATCACCAGCGGCAGATAGGCGAGCGGTGGAATGGGCCGCAAGAATTCGAGGATCGGGTCAAAGATACCCCGACCGATAGCACTGATGCCAATCGCGATGCCGACGGGGATCGCAACCAAAAGCGCGAACAGCAGCGCGGCAAAGACCCGGAACAGGCTGGCGCTCAAATGCTGCCAGAGCGTAGCATCGACGAAGCCCGTCGTCGCAACCGAGTAGAATTTCCACAGCACCGCCTGCGGCGACGGGAGAAAGACCGGCGAGACCAGTTTGAAATGTGCCGACACCGACCAGGCCAGGAAGAAGACCAGGATGGTAAATGCGCTGACTACGCGTGTTGTTGTCAGAGGCGAGGCCGTTGCGATCCTTGCATTCGATCGATCCGAGCTACCCGAGGCCGCAGCCGTGATGCTGCGTTCTGTTTGCGCGGTGAGCGTCATGCCGCTTCTCCTTCGAAAATCCAGTCTTCAAGCTCCGCCCGCGCCAGTGCAAATGCGGGATCACCCTTGATCGCCGGAACTGTCTCTCCGGCCGCATAGCGCCGTCCAAAATTGGCATCGATTTGGTGGACAATCCGCCCCGGCCCCGGAGCCAGTACAACCACACGCGTTGCCAATAACAAGGCTTCATCGATGCCATGCGTGACCATGAGAACACCAAGATCATTGGCTGCCCATAGATCGAGAAGCAGGGTCTGCATGCGCTCGCGCGTCAGGGCATCGAGCGCCCCCAGCGGTTCATCCATCAGCAGAAATGCCGGTTCTGCTGCAAGCGCCCTGGCCAGGCCCACGCGCTGCCGCATGCCGCCCGACAACTCCCAGACCGATTTGCTGCCGAAACCGTCGAGCTTGACCAGCGCAAGCAATCTTTCGGCAACCGCGTCGCGTTCTTTCAAGGGGACACCACGCAATTTGAGCGCAAAACCCACATTCTCCCGAGCGCTCAGCCAAGGAAACAGGGCATCGTTCTGAAATACCATGGCGCGATCCGCGCCCGGCGCTGTGACCGGCATCCCATCGACCGCGACACGTCCGCCTGTCGGCGCGATCAGGCCTGCCGCGGTGTTGAGAAGCGTGGTCTTGCCGCAACCGGAGCGGCCGACAAGCACGACAAACTCCCCGGATTGTACCGAAACGGACGCGTTGGTAACGGCAGGCTGCGGCTGCCCGTCATACTGCACCGAGACGTGTTCAAGGCTGAGATGGGGCATAGTCTTATCCATTCGAACGGCGGCGTTCATGGCCCCACAACGGGGGGACGCTCGAACGCCTCTGCGCTATTTTGGCGTCAGTTCGATGCCAAAGCAGCTTCGACATATTTTGCCGTTACGTATTTGCTGTAATCCGGCAGGACCGCGTCAATCTTTCCCTGTTCCTTCAGGAATTCCGAGGTGGCCGCGACAGCCTTGACTGTCTCGCCGCCAAGGAATTTGCTGGAAGCCTGCTCGGTCAATGTCGGGAAGACGTAGCCCTTTAGCAGTGCCGGCACCTCATCCACCTTCGCGCCGGTCAGACGGCTGATCTTTTCAGCCTGCGGCGAGGAAGCGGACCAGGCGTCAGGCTTGGCAAGATAATCCGCATAGGCCTTGCCCGTGACCTTGACAAAGTCGCGCACTGCATCGGGATGCGCCTCGGCAAACTCTGTCCGCACGATCCATGCATCGAACGTCGCAGCGCCCCACGCGGCAACCTTGGCAGAATCGACGATCACCTTGCCGCTGGTGCGAATCTGGCCAAGCGCAGGATCCCAGACATAGGCCGCATCGATGTCACCGCGTTCCCAGGCTGCAGCGATTTCCGGCGGACGCAGATTGAGGATGTTGACGGTCTTCGGATCGACGCCCTCATGCTTCAAGGCGGCCAGCAGGCTGTAATGCGTGGTCGAAACGAATGGAACAGCAACCTTCTTGCCAGAGAGATCAGCAATCTTGGTCACATTGGCGCCGTTGCGGGCAACCAGCGCTTCGGACTCGCCAATCAAACCGACGACAAGAATGGTTTCGATTGGCAATTGGCGGCTGGCGGCTGCCGCCAGAGGACTGGAACCGACATAGCCAATATCCACGGAGCCCGACGCCACGGCTGCGATGACATCCGCACCGGAGTCAAATTTCCGCCAGTCGATTTTCGCGGCTGTAGCTTTCTCGTAAGCGCCGTCCGCTTGCGGAACCTTCGACGGTTCCACCACGGTTTGGTAGCCGATCGTGATCTTCAAATCACCCGCTTGTGCGGATCCGAGTGCAGCGAGGCCGATAAGGGCAGTGCTCGCGATGAGTATGTGGCGCCGGTTGAGCATTATTGATCCCACGATTGTTGGTTTGATGATTGCCCAACTCTGACTATCTCTACTGATCTTGTAGAGTTATGATCTGCCAAGTTTTGTCGATGAACCGAAAATAAATTCTCGCAAAGGGTCTCGACTCGTCAAAAACAGGAAAAACTGCCCGATAATCTTCTTCAAAACTCCCATCAAGTCTCACGCCTTCGATGGAGGTGGCGCCATCCTGCTTGATAACAGTCAGGGCATTCGTGCAGTAACCGTCGCACGCAAATCGCCGATTTCCGGATAACATCCGGAACTGCCAAGAATTGCCAGCGCCGTCTCGGAATCGAGCAGCTTGACCGGGTGCTCGACGCGCCGCCTGAATCGTCGCGCGCAAACACTGCCGACCCCTTGCGTCCCATCATTTCGACGGGTCTGCGGCCGCTATCAATGTTCAGCGTTTCGTCCTTGATCTGCGGCTCGAAAGCAAAGCCCGCGGCGGCCGGCGGCCTCAGGCCAACCTCGACCTGATAGCTCGGCGCAAGACCGGTTTCGACCGAATATCCCGACCGGATTGCCGTTGCGTCGTCCTCAAAGGCAGCGCAGAAGGTCATTGTGAACCGGACCAGACCGGCGTTGGCCGGTCCACAATGCCGACTGCATGCCGCCCTCCCGCGCAATCTCGTAGGAAAGCGTCCCTTCCGCCGAAGCCTTTATCAGCTGCATGGCGCGATACAGATTGGATTTTCCAACGCCATTCTCGCCTGCGAACAATGCAAGCCGGCCAATGTCGAGCCGGATAGAACGCAGCGACCGGTAACCGATTGCCGCGAGCGAGGTCAGACGCACGGCCTGAACTCAGAACTTCGACGCGTCTTGAGCCACGCTGAGATTGAGCGCCTCTGCAAGCTCCCGTGCGGCGCGGTTGTACCCATCACGATAAGCTCTTTCCACTGCAAACCGCTGCCTCGGCGCGTCATAGTCAGCCGTGACGATACGAGTTCCCCGGCCGACGACTTGACCGTCGGAAAGCCGCGTCAAGACATAGTTGCCCGTCATCCGTATTTCGCCAGCTGTCGGCTGGCCGGATTTATCATTGGTCGCATTTTGGATCAGTGCCAGCGACAGATTCTGCGAATAGACGCTGAGCGCCAGCGAATAGGCCGGGTGGACCGGCTCGCCCGCACCGCCCCCGAACAGGAAGATCAGATTGTTGCGCACTTCCTGGCTGACGCGGTCAGCAGGTTGACTGATCGAGATGTTCGCGAGTTTGGAGCGAACGCTGCCGGTTACGCCAGCGCTGGTGCTCCCAACCGGGCCAGGATCAGAGTAAAGCGGTCTAACCTGGCAGCCACCAGCAACCAGGGCCATTCCAAGAACGCAGACGGACAACAGACGCTTGGGGACCGGCTGAAAACGATCAGGCAACGACATTGATGATCCTCTGCGGTACAATGATGACTTTCTTCGGCGAATTGCCGTTCAGCGCGGCCTTGACGAAATCAAGCGCGAGGGCGGCTTTTTCGACCGCCAATTGATCTGCATCGCGGGCAATTGTCAAATCACCGCGCTTCTTGCCATTGATCTGCACCGGCATTGTGACATCGTTCTCGACAATCAACGTCTCGTTGTATGTCGGCCAGTCCCGATGCGCTACCAGTCCGCTGCCGTTCAGCGCTTTCCAGCACTCTTCAGCCAAATGCGGCATCATCGGTGCAATCATGGCGAGCAGCATGTCGGTCGCTTCCCGGCATGCAGCGATCAAAGCCTTGTCCGCCTCCCCGGCCGCAATCTTCTGCAACGGACCGGAAAGCACGTTCACCAGTTCGTAAAGACGGGCGACAGCCTTGTTGAACGCCAACTTTTCGATGTCTTCGCCCACTGCCTTGACTGTCTTGTGCGCGGCTTTGGAAATCTGCAGCGCCTCCCCTTCAAGAGCCGGCGCGGCGTCCACAGTTTGCAGTACTTCGGCAGCCTCGCAGATCAACCGCCACACGCGCTGAACAAAGCGATGTGCACCTTCGGCACCGGCCTCCGTCCAGATCACATCACGTTCTGGCGGCGAATCGGACAGCATGAACCAGCGCGCGGTATCGGCGCCGTAGGACGCGATGATATCGTCCGGATCGACGACGTTTTTCTTCGACTTCGACATTTTCTCGATCGAGCCGATTTCGATTTCCTCGCCGGTCTCGATCAATATCGCACGGCGCTTGCCATCGGCCTCTTCGAGCCGGACTTCCGCCGGAGTAACCCAGCCGTCCTTGCCCTTGTAGGTCTCGTGAACGACCATGCCTTGCGTAAACAAGCCTTTGAACGGTTCGCTGATATCGAGATGACCGGCAACCTTCATCGCCCGCGTGAAGAAGCGCGAATAGAGCAGGTGCAGGATCGCATGTTCGATACCGCCAATATACTGGTCGACGGGCAGCCAGTGATTCGCGATCTTCGGATCGGTCGGCTCGTTTTCCCAAGGCGCGGTGAAACGGGCGAAGTACCAGGACGAGTCGACGAACGTGTCCATCGTGTCGGTCTCACGCCGCGCAGCCTTGCCGCATTGCGGACAGTTGACGTTGCGCCATGTCGGGTGGCGGTCAAGCGGATTGCCCGGACGGTCGAACTCGACATCATCTGGCAGTTTCACCGGCAGGTCGGCTTTCGGGACAGGGACCACACCACAATCGTCGCAATGGATCATCGGGATCGGGCAGCCCCAGTAGCGCTGGCGCGAAATGCCCCAGTCGCGCAACCGGAAGTTCACCTTGCGCTCGCCCTGAAGCCGGTTGCCGAGCGTCTGCTTTTCCAGGAGGTTTGCGACGACTTCAAAAGCCGCGGCAGGCGACAGGCCGTCGAGGAATCGCGAATTGATCATCACGCCGTCATCGACATAAGCCGTTTCGGTGATCTGGAACGTTGCGGCATCTGCGTCCGCGGGCATGACCACAGGCACAACCGGCAAACCATACTTGTTTGCGAAATCGAGGTCGCGCTGATCGCCCGAGGGGCAGCCGAAGATAGCGCCCGTGCCGTAATCCATCAGCACGAAATTGGCCACATAGACCGGCAGCTTCCACTCAGGATCAAACGGATGTAAGACACGCAGGCCCGTATCGAAGCCCTTCTTCTCGGCTGTCTCCAGTGCAACGACCGATGTTCCGGCGTGGCGGCATTCCTCGTTGAACTCAGCCAGCGCCGGGTTCGACTCGGCCGCCTTCTTCGCCAGCGGATGGTCCGCGGCAATTGCGATGAATGACGCGCCGAACAGCGTATCGGGGCGCGTTGTATAGACCTCGATCTCGCTTTCCCCGCCGACATGTGACTTTTCATCCAGCGCCCAGCGGATCAGCATGCCCTCGGACTTGCCGATCCAATTGCGCTGCATCAACCGCACCTTGTCCGGCCACTGGTCTAGACCGTCCAGCGCGCTCAGCAATTCCTCGTTGAAGTCGGTGATCTTGAAGAACCACTGCGTCAGCTCGCGCTGCTCGACCAAGGCGCCCGAACGCCAGCCGCGACCGTCGATCACCTGCTCATTGGCAAGGACAGTCATGTCCTCCGGGTCCCAATTGACCTTGGACGATTTGCGCGTCACCAGACCCTTGTCGACAAAGTCGAGGAACAGCATCTGCTGGCGGTGGTAATATTCGACGTCGCAGGTAGCGAACTCACGCGACCAGTCCAGCGACAGACCCATGGATTTCAGCTGGCTGCGCATGGTCTCGATATTCTGATAAGTCCAGGCCTTGGGATGGACCTTGTTCTGCATCGCCGCGTTTTCCGCCGGCATGCCGAATGCATCCCAACCCATCGGGTGCAGCACATTGAAGCCCTTGGCGCGCTTGTAGCGCGCAACGACATCGCCCATGGCATAGTTGCGCACATGCCCCATATGGATGCGCCCCGATGGATAGGGGAACATCTCAAGCACGTAGTACGGGTCGCGCGGATCATCATTGGGCGTTTCGAAAAGTTTGGCGTCGTCCCAAACCTTCTGCCAATGCTTTTCGGCTACGCGTGGATTGTATCGTTCGGTTGCCATGAACGGAATTCTCTTGCAAAGGATACTGGATTTCTTGCCGCGACCTTCACCATGGATTGGTGAAACCGTCAACCATTTGAAGCTGAATGAAGCCGCGAAAACAGGCTCGTGTACCATAAATAGGACTTAACTGCGCCATGCCCAATGCCGTTGATCAACTTTTTGCCGTCCAGAGCGCCATCAGCAAGGCCGAGGCCGAGGCCAATCGCACGAAGGGTTCAGTGACCCTCGTCGCGGTCTCCAAGACCTTCGAGGCGGACACGATCCGGCCCGTCATCGAAGCGGGCCAGCGCGTTTTCGGTGAGAACCGTGTGCAGGAAGCGCAGCTGAAGTGGCCGTACCTGCGCGCCGATTTCCCTGATATCGAATTGCACCTGATCGGCCCGCTGCAATCCAACAAGACGCAGGAAGCCGTCGCGCTCTTCGACGTCATAGAGACCGTCGACCGCGAGAAAATCGCCGCCACATTGAGCCTTGAAATGAAGAAGCAGAACCGCTTTCCAAAGCTTTATGTGCAGGTGAACACTGGGGCTGAACCGCAAAAGGCCGGAATTGAACCAAAGGAAGTCGTGGCTTTTGTCACGCGCTGCCGTAACGTGCATGGGCTCATCATCGAAGGCCTCATGTGCATTCCGCCAGTGGACGAAAATCCCGGACCGCATTTTGCGCTACTGGAAAAGATCGCCCGCGAAGCCAATGTCGAAAAGCTTTCCATGGGCATGTCGAGTGATTATGAGATTGCCATAGGTTTCGGCGCCACCTCGGTCCGGGTAGGCTCCGCCATCTTCGGCAGCCGCTAGAGCAAATTTTGTCTATATAGAGCCGGTTCCGTTTCTCTGGATGGCGAGTCAATCCACGCGGAAGGTGGCAAGGCCGATGTCCATCCATCGGACGATGCCGCCTGGCAAAGTGGGTGGCCGCCAGCCCGAAACCCGAAGTGCCGGGTGAATTCGGGCCAAACCCATCGGGCCTTGCCTTCGTCCGATGAACCACATTGGCCTCGCCAAACCCCTTGACCTTGTCCCTAATTCCCTCCGGCAGAACAACTCTAAATAGACAAAACCTGCTCTAGCCTCACCAGCTGCGGCGCGGTCCGGTATCGATGTGATAATAACCCGCCGGATAGTGCTTCAGCCCGCCGATTTCCTTGCTGGAAGAAAGGAAATTGACCAGACCCGACGCTCCGCCATGCACGCGGAAATCAACGGCCTGGCAGCTCAAATGATAGGACTGATCACGTCCGCCGACATTGCGATTGCGCGTTCTTGTACGTACCGTCGAATTCACAGTGATCGGACCGTATTTGGCTGAAACGCGATTGAGCACGTTCTTCAACTGTTCGGGAACACATTTCGACGGCGCCTTATAGTCGATATAGGCCTTGCCGCGCGGCATGGCGGCAAGCACCAATGGGCTGATCTTGTCGAAAACCGAATCGTTCAGGAGGTGCGCGTGTTCCTCATCGAAAACATGGGCACCGACGCGTTCCTGCGGATTGGAAGGCTCGGGCAAAGTGCCGGCGCGCGCCGGGATGGCCAGGGCAAGTGCGATCAGGGCAAGTGACGTAAATTTCGCGCGGGACGCAACGCTGCGCAAGGGTTGAATTATCATTCTTCGATCCTTGGTGTGGCGCAGACTTTTATGATTGTGCGGCGCGCCTAATGTGTCCTCCCAAGTCAAGGCAGCGACCGTTCAGGCCGAAATGTGTTCAAAATGGATCGGGTTCCATGACAAAATATAACGGTATATTACAACGCACAGTTGCACTGCGCGACTGAACGCCTTTCACTTCTGGCGATTTGCTGTATTTACGCATTGATTTGCTTGATGATAATGAGAGCGATCCGCCTCCCTCTCGGGAGGTATTCGGGTGGAGGCCCGCCATTCAGATTCTGGAGGAAATTGATGTCCGAGAAGGTTTATCCCGTGCTGGCAAGCGCGAAAAAAAACGCGCTCATCGACAATGATACCTATCTCAGCTGGTACAAGCAGAGCGTCAAGGATCCGGAAAAGTTCTG